>JADZEO010000001.1 GCA_020850475.1 Bdellovibrionales bacterium
CGACAATGGAATTCAACTCCAGAATTATGTGAATGTGGGAAATCACCTTCACCTCTTGGTGAAGTGTCGACATCGACACCAATTGGCGCGTTTTCTTAAGACTATCTCAGGCCTAATTCCAAGAAGACTCATGGGCTGCCAAAGAGGCACGCCACTGGCTGCAGGCGAAAAATTTTGGGACGCCCGCCCCTTCACCAAAATCATGGCGTCGGGACGCAAGACCTTCGAGATTATTCGTCGTTATTTCGACAAAAATCGCTGGCAGGCGCTCAATCGGGTCGAGGGGTTTGACTACTTTCCGTCGATGAGCTCGGGATAGGGGAGAATCTCTCAATAAGGTGACGGTGGGCAGAATAAGATGGCGGTCGGCAGTCTCAGTCTCAGGCCCAGTCTCAGGCCCAGTCTCAGGCTTAGTCTTGGCGAGAACTAAGGTTTATATTGGAACGCAAACAACGTCAGGTCGTCCACTAGCGGCGCGCCGTTTTGGTGTTTTACTAGTTCGCGTTTGAGGTTTTCGAACTTTGCTTTGAGCGGGGCCTTGGAACTAAAACAATCGCTGACCAATCGAATGAATTCGCGCTCGCCCAAGGCTTCGCCAGCGGGATTTCGCAAGTCGAGAACGCCGTCAGTGTACATGACGACCGTGTCACCTTGCCTGAGCTCATGGGGAACATCCTTGTACTCGACCCCTGTCCGCTCGCCAAGACGGGTGCCCGGTGAATCGTTGAGAGGGAAAAAGTCCTTTTTCTTGAGCTTTTCCACCTCGGGAAGCACATAGGCGGGTTCATGGCTGGCGTTGCAGTAAACTGATTTGCCGGTTTTCATATCCACCGCAATTAAAAAGAAGGTCATCAAAACGTTGCCTTTGGCGGTGGCATTAATCGCATGGTTCATCACCCGCATCGCCATGGCCGGAGTGACTTCGCCCATCTCCTCAACGATCGAAGACACCGCTTTGGCCGCCGCAGTCACCATCGCCGCCGGAGCGCCATGGCCGGTCACGTCACCAATCCACAGAAAAACTTGGTCTTCATTTAAAATCGAATAGTGGTACCAGTCGCCGCCCGCTTCGCTGGCCGGCTGAAAGTACCCCACAATGTCGATTGGTCCCAGCCGGGCTTGATCCGGCGGAAACAAAGTGTCCTGAATGTGTTTGACCGTTTCCAACTCATTCACCAGGCGGGCCTTTTCGGCGGTTTCGGTCATCAAGCGTTTAACTTCGCCAGCCATATAAGAAATGCTGTCAGCAAGTGAGCCCACTTCATCTTTCGAACGGACATCTAGTTTTACATTAAAATTTCCGCTGGCGATTTCTTTCGTCGCTTCAACCAAGCGACCCAGGGCCGAAGTCAGGCCAAACGAAGCAATTACGCCGATGATGATTGTTACCGCGATTAAAGACAATACAAACAACAGCGACTCCACAATCAAAGTGTCGATCGCGCGCAAGGCCGCAGCCTTTTCCACCAGCGAGGTGACAATCAACCCGCCGCGACCCACTCGAGAAAATGACACCAGCATCGGATCGCCCTGTTTGGTTTTGATTTCAGCAATACCAACAGGAAAGCGGTTATTAAAAATCGGCGCAAAAAAATCAACCGAGCTCACGACCGCCTTGCTTTGAGTCTTGCGCACGTACTTGGGTTCCATTGAGATAAAATTACTGCGGCTCACGAGATAGTTTCGGTAAGCCGAGGGCGTGGCAAACGCCTCGTAAAGATCCGGCGCACTATAGAGAGAAATCACCACGGCGTGCTTGTTTTCCTCGCCGTACTTTTGCGCGATCAGAAAATACCGTTTGGCTTCGGGAACATCTTGAATCGCGAACCCCGCCTCGCGGGCCGTCTTTAACATCACATCAAAAACTTCGCCGCCCGGATTGTAGGTACGGATCGTGCGGTTTTCCAAATAAAGCTGATCGACCTTAGTGTATTGACCGGACTGAGGATGAAACTGAAATAGAAACATATGCTCCACCCGGTTTTGCCGAATGAAGAACTCCTGCGAGAGATTCGAAAACTTGTAAGTCGCCGGATCGATCGACTTAATGATCGGTTCCATCAGCTTTTCATGGGAATCGAGTTCAATCTTAACCTGAGTCGCCAAAGCCTTGGACACGATCACGGAGGAGTCAAAAATGTAGGCCTTTTTGTCCTTGGTAAACAAGTTAATGGCCATCATGCCATAGAGAGCCAAGCCTGCCGTCGGCAATAAAATCAAGAGCGCGAGCAGTTTATAACGAAGCGAAAAGATTTGCTTAATGCCTGCCATTCGTTGCTGACTTCTACCTGATGTTGTTTCCCGATTAAACGTAGTTGACCAAGATCATTATATTGTTCTCCTTGGCCACCGACCATGTCATTCTCATGAACCTGGAACTTGGTCGCGGCCAGCTGATGATGGATCTGGTTTTTAGCCCATGGTTTGGTATCGTATTGCTGCGAGGATTGGCATTTCATCTTAGGGGGCCGGCGGATGACTCAGCACCGACATAAGCGCTATGTCCGTAACTATTTGATTAACCCCTACCTTCAGATGCGCTTTAGTTTTTTCTTTATGCTCGGGTTTTTGGCGTCGATCGGCACGGTCCAAGCTTACATGTTTTTCCGCATGAGCCGCTTCATGGAAGACTTCACTCAGCATTATCCGATTCAAGGCCCTTTCCACTTAGAACTTTATGACATTTTTAATTCCTTCATTCTCGCGACAGTCATCACGGTGGGCTTGGCTTCCATCGGACTGTTCATCATCGCCATTGGCTACTCCCACAAGTTTGCCGGCCCCGCCTATGTGCTCAAAACCTCCATCGAGAAAATGATTAACGGCGACTACGAAATTCGGCCGGGGCTTCGCGAAGGCGACGAGCTCATTGAAGTCGCCAACGCCCTTAAAAAACTCGCGGACCAGTACAAAGACCGCAATCCCAAAGAGTAACGCGACCTCTCCCATAAGAGCGAACCGACGGCGAGTCGCAGCAAGCGGCTATTTTCAATCACCGATTCACTATCTCCTCGACAAAGGTCCAAGTTCCATTGGACGATCGAAGCATCAAAAGATTGCCAAATTGGGACGGCAATTGAACGCGTTGGCACAAGGAGGGGAAGATGCCAAAGGGATCGATTTTTCTTCTGTTCATGTCGATTGTTTCACTGAGTGCAACACCGAGTTGGGCCGGTAAGGGTCCCAAACCGGGAGACCTCCCCGCCTTTGATGCAGATTTTGCGTGCACGGCCCAAGAAGCCGCCACTCGTTACCAGCGCGACTTCTCCATCGACCTTGCCTCCTTCGGCGGGAATGAATTGTGCCGCTCCGAGATTGATACCAAAAAATTCTACAACGACCTGCAATTGGTCGAAGAAGGCCGCTTTGGCGGCAGTGCCACCAATGTCTTTATCAAGAATTTTGTCGACCGCGACCGCTATTATCCCTGGCTTGCCTCGATGACCTATGGAGTTCGTCGCGGCCATGATGTGCCCTGGGCCACGGCCTACAATTCGGGTGGACAGTTCACAATGCAAGACGGTTGGACTAAACTTTCGACTCTGGGTCGCGTCGGCACCGTGATCCACGAAGCCCGTCACACCGAAGGCTACAGTCATCGCGCTTGCCGCCAAGGTCCCTACAGCAACACCAACCTTCCCGGTTGTGACCAGAGTGTCGGCGAAGGCGGTTCCCACGGGGTGGAAATGGAATACTACGCCCGCGTGGCTCTCCAAGGGGTGAATTTTCATCCCGCCTACCAAGCCATGGCCCGCCTGATGGCGCTCGGTCGCGCGAATTTTGTGTTCAACCAACTGCCGATGGTGCGCCAAGAGCCTCTGCTGGCTCTCACTCAAGATCAAGCACTGCTCGTGACTCCACAGGAGACTCTGCAGGCCAGTCTGCCTCCGCACCAAGGGTTTGCCCTCAAGCGCACTTCTTTTGGCGCCACGTTTTTTAATGGCAGCGAAGCCATCGCGCTGGATCTCTACGGACAAGACACCGAGGCCTATCCACTCGCCGATGATTTTTCGTATTTTAAAATTATTCAGATGCCGCAACATGTACCAGCAGTCGACATTGAGGAATTTGACGTTACAACTCGTCGCTTTCTTGTCAGTCTCGATGCTCAAGGTAACTTGCGTAATTTTGTGTTTAAAGATGCTCAGTGGTCGCGGCCAGTTCAAGTTCGCGGAGCCGCTCGCCTGGTCACCGTGGCGCCTAACGGCTCGACTGGACTGTTTGTCATCAAGACCGACGGTAAACTCTGCAGTTTTGATGCAAGCCGGATGAGTTGCACTGACCTCAACGGCGTGATGTGGCCGACGGACACCAAAGCCTTCGCGCATTTTGGAACCACTCTGGTTCAACTGAAGTCTTCGGGCCAGGTCCTTGAAGCGATTTCAGGACAAGCCTTTGCGCCGCTACAAAATGCTGCCATCGATCAGTTCACCACTGTTCCCGTGTATGACTCTTTTGAGCTCTGAGGATTTATGAAGCGATTGCGAACCAAGCGATGGATTTTTTTCGCCCTGATGAGCGCAAGTGCCGTCGCTTTGGTTTGGTTTTTTCGAATCCCAGAGTCGTTTGAGACGGGAGCGACTTTGCCGCAGGCAACCAGCCCCGCCTCGACCCCTGTTGGGGCGGCCATCACGCGGCCGCGCTGGCCTTGGCAAAAGCCCCAGCCTCCGCCAAAAACTGTGAATTTGGTTGAGGTCGTCCAACAAGAATCCCAGGCGATGGGTCGCACCGACGCCAATCCTCAAGGAACGCTCGAGCGGTTGATTCAAGTTGCAGCCCAACTCCAGCCCCACGATTTTGAAACCCTCATGGCGATGGCGTTGAACGCCTCCCTCGCTGGCGATCAGCGATTTTTAGCTGCTTACTTGATGAGCCTGAGTCGACAGGACTGGGCCGCCCCCTTGCTGAAGGTCCTCGCTTTGACTCCCCTCCCGGATCAAAAGTTGGATGCCCGCCTCTACGATCAAGAAGTCATGATCCGCGCCCAAGCTCTCGAGGGGCTCTCCCATAGCACTCAAGGTCGCGATCACTTAACTGATTTTTTGCGCAACCAAGACAATGTCTCTCTGGCCCAACACGCTCAGCGCCTGCTCCGCGCTCCCGCCGCCGATTGATCTCTCATCGTGGATTGATTTCTCACCTTGGATTGATTTCTCACGGCCAATTGCTCTGCCTGCCGCCTGCCATTTGATCTGCCTGCCGCCTGCCGCCTGCCGCCTGCCATTTGATCTGCCCGCTGCCGATTGATTTCTCTGTAGCGATTAACCTCTTTGTCTCGATCTCCCCACGTCTCGCTCTCCCCAAGTCTCGCTTTCCCCATGTCTCGCTTTCCCCATGTCTCATCGATCGCTGGTACCCAATTTCTAAGCTAATGCTGGACGCCCCCCTGCGCGGAATCGCTGGAATAATAAATGCTCTCCCATTCTCTCCCATTCTCTCCCATTCTCTCCCATTCTCTCCCATGCTCTCCCATTCCCTTCCATCGACTCCCCAGTCACCTCCTCATTTGCTCATTTTATAGCACCAAATTTCCGTTAGTACCTTTTGTGCAACCTAAACCTCCCTTTCCCATCACACTAGCGCCCTGCCACCCGTCACCTGCCGCCCGTCACCTGCCACCAGTCACCTGCCGCCCGTCACCTGCCACCAGTCACCTGCCACCTGCCGCCTGCCGCCTGCCACCTGCCCCCTGTCACCCGTCACCTGCCACCAGTCACCTGCCACCCGTCGCCTGTCGCCGGTCGCCTGGCCACCGCCCCAGCTGTCCCCTGACCTGTGCCCCCCGTCCCTGACTCCCATCGTCCAACAAATACTGCAATTTCTATTGACATCGCTACCATGACAAAGTACTTTGCCTCCATGTCGCGCAAGGTCCAGCAAGAACTTAATCTTCAAAACCAAAAATCGATGATTGGGAAACCCTTTGGTGGGTCCAAATTGAAGAGTCACCCCAAAGTGAAACGACCTTTTTCGAGCAAACATCAGATCCATCTCATCTTGAAATCTTCGCGGGCA
>JADZEO010000002.1 GCA_020850475.1 Bdellovibrionales bacterium
TGCCCGCGAAGATTTCAAGATGAGATGGATCTGATGTTTGCTCGAAAAAGGTCGTTTCACTTTGGGGTGACTCTTCAATTTGGACCCACCAAAGGGTTTCCCAATCATCGATTTTTGGTTTTGAAGAGCGAGTTCTTGCTGGACCTTGCGCGACATGGAGGCAAAGTACTTTGTTGTGGTAGCGATGTCAATAGAAATTGCAGTGTTTGTAGGGCGACGGGGGACAGGTGACGGGGGGCACAGGTCAGGAGACAGCTGGGGCGGTGGCCAGGCGACAGGTGGCAGGTGGCAGGCGGCAGGTGACGGGTGACAGGGGGCAGGTGGCGGGTGACAGGGGACAGGTGGCAGGGGACAGGGGGCAGGTGACTGGCGGCAGATGGAGGGTGGCTTGAGGATGGTTGGAGTTGAAATTTGCCCAAAAAATTGAGGGAAGGCATTGTGGGCCTTCCAGCGGGATTGATTCAGAGTTTCTCGGCCATTGAGATTTTATTATTGAGTGCGAGTTGAGGTTTCATTTGCCCGACATGGGCCTTGGCGTAGTAGCGATGTCAACTCTAACTGCGAAGGCTACAACAGGTCCGACTCTGGTACATGGGTAAGAGCTGGCGAACGAGATGAAAATTATCTTTCGATTTTGTATGAAGACTTTGGGATTAGCCGGAAGACCGCTGATCAAGGGACCCGTGGCCACACGGAACGAGTGGCCACAAGGGATGGATGGCAAAAAGGGACCCGTGGCCACAAGGAACGAATAGCCACAAGGGGCGATAGGATAAAAGGAACGAATGGCCACAAGGGACGGATGGATACAAGGAACGGATGGCCACAAGGGGCGATAGGATAAAAGGAACGAATGGCCACAAGGAACGAATAGCCACAAGGAACGAATAGCCACAAGGAACGAATAGCCACAAGGGACGGATGGCCGCAACGGACGAATAGATGCAACGGACGAATGGATACCAGGGACGGGACGATACTGGGGGGCTGAAAGTCTGATCGAGAGCGGGAGTTTTCCTTTTACTTGGGAATTAAGCAGAGGGCGAGGCCCCGCTGATTAGTTCATGATTTCGACGGGGAGTTGCCGTTTGAAGGCATCCTGGAAATTTTCTTTGTTGTTCTTGCGCACTTGGAAGTCGCCGCTGACGACTTCGCTGCCGTCCGAGAATTCCCAATGGATTTTGGCTTCGATATCAGGCTGAACGGTGAGAAAGATAAAGGGCACCATGTCGCGCTGAAACTTTTTGATCACAGCCGACTTGCCGTCGACGTTGAGCTTGAGTTCGCACGAACCCTGGCATTGTTGTTTGGGGAAAATCGGAATTTGTCCGCCCTTTTTATGGATAAACACGTGGTTTTGCTGGGGGTAGGGGGGATTAAGAGTGATTCGGCCCGCATTATTGGGCGTGCCAACGTCCAAGCCTGAGGGCATGCGCGGCTGAGCGTCGGGTGCAGGGGCTTGACTGGCTTGATCGGGCTGTTTGGCGGAGTCTTCGCCAGTGCCCGTGTCTTTGACTTTGATTCCCGCTGACTTAAAGATGGTGGCCTTTTGGTTTTTAAGGCTCACTTTTTTGCCGTTGTACTCGAGTTGAATATTGCGATCAAAGCTCCCGATTTCGAGTCCTCCGCCATTGAGGTAAGAAACATAAAACTGGGAGTCTTTCTCGCCATTGAGAATTACCGCTTCCTTTTCGGTCATGATCTCGATTTCGCTGCCCTCTTCAAAAGCCCCCGAAATCGCCCCTTGCTCGAGCTTGAGATCGGGATTGCCGTCTAATTCGCGCAAGACAATGAGGCTTTGTTCGCCAATCATGATGCGGGGACCGTTTTGAAACTTCACCATGATCTGCGAGCCTTCACCAGAAAAGATGTAGTCGCCATTGGCCAGCACGTCGTCCTTTTTGATTTCTTTGAACTCAAAACTCTCGGGGGAGCGGCGACGAGTGTTGTTGCTCGAGGTGACCACTCGGGCAATAACATCTTCGGAACTCACTTTGCTGGAAAAGAAAATGTCCTTGTAAGTCGCGTGCAGAACCAGCGAGGCAACCAAAATAATTGCCGCGGCCCCGATCAGGAGCAATTCGACTTTGCTGAGGTTCTTCAACCGACTGAACATATTTAGCGCGTGTTTCCCGTTGTAAAATTACTTTCTTGAACACTTCTCACTGGATATAAATCGGCATCCGTCGGGCAAATAATAGGTAGAGAATTGCAAATATAGACCTTCGCCGGGTCGACTTTGATCCGATACATCCAACAGGTCCCGGCGTTTCATTGCTAAGAATTCCTTGGGGGTGGTATCCTTAGGAAAATCCATGCTTTGTCATTCCTTGGGTGGGAGTCTACACCATGAACATTAAGTCCCTCATTGCTTTAGTGATGGCCGGAACCGTGTTCGTCTTTGGTGTTTTCACCGCAACGAATAATCCCAATGCTTTCTTGGATTTCCACGCCGGTCTGATTGTTTTTGGCGGCACGGTGGCGGTTGCGGCGATTGCGTTTCAAATTGATCGCATCTTGGTAATGCTTAAGGTTTTTTACTCCCGAGTGATGAAAACCGCCAAAGTGGATTTTGTGGGTTTGATCAAAGAATTGATGTTGCTCTCGGAAGCCTACCGGACCAATGACCCCAACCTCAAGTCCTTGGTCGAGAATTCCAAAGATTGGTTTATCAAAGAATCAATGGGAGTTTTGCTCGATGACTTTATGAGCCACGAGGAACTCAATGAGATTCTCACTTTGAGAACGAATACGATTTACTTTAGGTACATCGAAGACGCCAAAAAGTTCAAGGCTCTGGGCAAGTTTCCGCCAGCCATGGGCCTGATGGGCGCGGTGTTGGGTATGATCGCGCTGCTGCAGACTTTGGGACAGCCTGGGTCCGAAGGAAACATTGGCCCGGCCATGGCCGTTGCTCTGGTCGCGACCCTCTACGGGATTGCGCTCGCCAACTTGGTGATCCTGCCGATCGCCGAGAACTTGGCCGACGGCGCCCGCGAGACGTATGCCAAAAACAAGTTGATCGTTGAGGGCATCAAGCTGATCGCCCAAAAGAAGAATCGAATATTGCTCGCGGAAGAGTTGAATTCTTATCTTCTGCCCAACGAGCGACTCAACTGGAAAGATCTTGAGCGAAGCGGAGCGTAGACCTTGCTAGGCGGAGACGAACACGGCCATTCCGACGAAGACCATGGTGACGATGAGATTTGGCTCATCTCCTATTCGGATTTGATGACCTTGCTCTTCGGCTTTTTCGTTCTCATGTATGTTTTTGCTTCCACCAAAACCGGCGATGCGGAGAAAGTCCGCGAAGGTCTGGCCAAATCCTTTGGCGGATCCTACGTTGCGCCCTATGAAGAGTTGGCTGATCAATTGAAACAACAGGCCGAGTCGGGAGACCATCCGATCTTAGGCCAAATCGATGTGCAAAAGCCCACGGACGGGATGGAGATCACCTTTCGTAGTAACCTTCTGTTTGATTCCGGAAGTTCTGAGCTGCGGGCCGAAGTGCGCGAGACGATGAAGATGATTGCGGAGTTGATCTCCGACAGTGTGAATGACGCCGAAATTTTGGTCGGTGGACACACCGATGACTCGCCCATTCATACAAGTAAATTTCCATCCAACTGGGAGTTGTCGACGGCGCGGGCAGCTAGTGTCGTGAGAGAGTTTATTGGTACCGGCTATGACCCCAAAGCTTTGGTGGCACTGGGTTACGCCGAAACTCGACCCGCCTACCCCAATCGCGACGAAAGCGGTAAGCCCATTCCCGAAAATCGCGAACGCAATCGTCGGGTGGTGATTAAGGTGGTCGCGCCAGGGATCGTCAAACAGCCCACCGAGAGCACCGCCTACAGTGCGCAACAACGGGCTGAGGCCAAAGCCAATCAGGCGGCAGAAAAGCTCAAAGGTGGTCAGTCGCCAAATCCAAGTCCGTCACCTGGGCCCGCGGCGCCGACACCAACTCCTTCCGCCGCGCCCGCGACTCCGTCGCCAACGGCCCCCACAGCTCCGAGCGCTCAGTAATCTCCTGTTCCACCTCTCGCGGGAATCAGCTTCCCCGAGTTTGAGTCCCCCATTCTTCTCCCTCCTCGTAGCACTCGACGGCCGCGGGCTCGTCTTCGGCGTGCGTTAGCTCTTCGAGCCACCGCACGTCGGATACGCCCCGCGCGCACGTGAACTTCGGATGGAGAAGAATGGGGGACTCAAACTCGGGGACGTTGAGTCCCGAGGGTGGAAATTAGATTACTTACTCGCTTGGATCTCGGAGCTGAGGCCGAGGGCGCGCAGCAGTTGTTCGCGACGGATGGTGCCGGAGAACACTTCCTGGCCGATGATGACCGTGGGCGGGGTGGTGATCCCCAAATCGTGGGCATACTTAAGCTGATTGTTGACGTCCTCTTTAAAGGTCTGAGCCAACAGGCACGATTGAAAGTTGTCGTGGTCGGCCCCGATTTCGCGGGAGATCTCGTGAATTTTCTCTTCATCGATTTTGGCAGGCTCTTTGGTCACGCGGTCATAGAACGCCCAAAATAGCTCGGGACGTTGGTGGTTCAGGCAAAATGAGGCTTCGGCCAGCAAACGGGACTGCCAATTGCTCTCGGAAAACAAGTGCACAAAGCCAATTCGAACTTGGTCTTTGAGTTCGCTCCGCAGAGACTGGAGTTCCTCAGCAAGTTGGATGCAAGGTGAGCATAAAAAGTCCGAGAAAACAAAAAGAGTGGGGCCCTTGTCAGAGGAGTTCTTAGCGCGAATCAGAGTCTGTTTGTCACTGATGGGAATCAGGTAGGTTGGAGGACGAAAGGCGACGTAGGCGGTTTCTCCCGCGGAAATCGACTTGATATAGTCGTCGATCATAGTCTTGCGCTTGTGCTCTAAGACAATATTTTGAATTTGGGCGCGCAATTTCTTTTCAGTGGGCTTAAGAACCACGCCATTTTTTTGCATGAACGCATCGACTTCTTCTTCAGTGACCGTGGGTTCCTGTTGAATCACCTGCTTTTGGATAAGTCCTTCGATATTGGTGTTGGCTTCCTTGGCCTTAATCAGCAGCATCGCTCGAGAAAAAACTCCTTGGAGGACGTTGACGTTCTCTTGGAGTTGTTGATTTTTGAGTTCCGAAAAACGCACCTGATTGAGCGGAAGATCGGGGCGCCCCAACTCGGTGCCGTCGAGCTTGAGAACCTTGTCGTCGGTTCGGCGGGGTGAAAAGGTGATTTCGATATTTTCCGGGATTCCCGCTTTGACCGTATTAAACTGAGGGTAGGGAGAGGCCATAAAGGCCTCGATCTTAACGGCCTCTTTGGCACCCTTGTCCCCGAGTTTCTTAACGACAGCGTCAACCAGCATCAGGAGCTCGCGTTGTTGGTAGTCTTCTAGGGATTTGGATTTTTCGAGCAGCGAGGACTCAGTGATTTCATGGTCCTTGAGAACGGCAATCACCCCGGGCTTGAGTTTGGTGCTAAACTCCATGCGAAGCGGGGCTTCCGCCACCACCACTGGACCTTGATCGAGATCGAGCGAGCGAAACGGTTTGAACACCAGAATAACCACCAAGAAAACTGCAAGCGCTGCCAGCACCGACCAAAAGATTTTTATCATATTAATCTCCTCAAAAGCATTCTAGGCCAAGCGCAAGCCCCGGTCATCATTGCTGAGGTCCGATTGGACCTAAATCCAGAGCTCGCTTTAGGTCTGGTTTTGTCGGTCCAGGCCTGAGCTCACCTTGAGGTGGTGGGCCGCTGTACCGATCAGGATATTATAGATCGGAGTAAAAACTTGAAGTTGTCCCAGTCCACGATTTCTTCTCTGGTAATCAGCGTCCTGTTCATGAGCTTAGTGGGTTGCTCCACTGTCACCATGACCGTGAATAGCGTTCCCGAGAAGGCCAAGGTTTTTGTTCGTCCCGTCGGGGCTGGTGAGGCCACCGAAGTTGGTGTCACTCCCGTTGTTTTATCCGCCGCCCAACTGAAATCAGCGGGAGCTGAAGCGGGACCGGTCATTGTCGAGGTTCGCAAAGAAAGCTTTAAGATTGAAAAGGTATTGGTGACCGAATCGGGCGCAGTCGATATGAAGCTCAATTTTGCGCTTCAGCTCGAGGACAGCGAGACGGGGACCGGCAAGGGCGCCGCCAATTTGATGGCTGATGCGCAAAGCCTCAACTTGGCGATCGACCGTTTGTTTGAGGTGAGAAAATTTATTTCTCTCGAAAGTTATGGCGAGGCGCTCAATCACTTACGTTACATCGAGGACACTTGGCCCTATTTGTCATCGACCTATGAATTGAAGGGCGGCATTTTGTTTTTGCAAAAGAAGTATCGCGACGCCTTGGCTGCCTACGCCTTGTCACTTAAATACAATCCCAAAAGTGTTCCGTCGGCTCAGATGCGCGACACTTTAGAGAAAAAGCTCAATATTAGCGGAGACGATCTGGTTCGCCAGTACGAACTCGAGCGGGCACCTGCTTCCGACGGCGAAGGCAGTGGTGCAGGCAAAAAGAAGAAGTCCGGCAAGAAAACCAAAAAGAAAAAGGCCAAGTCGAAATCTGCTGACGAGACCACCACCGGAGAAGAGGGATAGTCAACGCCATGATGGCAAAGTTAATTCACTTCCTCTTATTAATATTGATCGTGTGCTCGGCCGCCGCGGAGTCTGCTGACGAAATGGCAATTTACACCGTGCCGGTCGATTGGCAGCGAGTGGAACTCCAGAAAATAATGGAAGACAAACTCAATGAGTCAATTGAGGCCGTCATCGAAAAACCCAAGTTTCTCGTGCATGTGAACGTACGACTGTCGGCCTCCAAGACTTTTGGCGTGGATCAGGGCAAAGGCAAAGAGAGCGAGGCTTTTCCACTCGCCAAGCTGGGAATCAATAAAGAAAGTGCCGCTTACAAAAAAGCAATCACGAGTGGTAGCGAAACCGTTTTTAACCGTCTGGCAGGGATCAATGTGACGCTCTCCTTGGATCAAACCGTGACGGCGGCCCAGGAGCAGATGGCCCGCGAGTTGATTGGCAATGTCACGCAATCCTATGGTGGCGGGCGCGTTGAGGTGAAAACTCGACGTTTGAGATTTATTGGCGATGTCTATCAGCGATCACGCAACCTCGAGGTGGCGCGGGTCAATGTTGAAGCCGCCAAGTCCATTGGCGAAGCGATCGCTAAGAGCAATGCCCAGATTGCTGATGCCATTAACGCCTTTGCTGGCCGCGAACCAACCCAGGTCAAAGAAGAAAAAGAAGAAACGAAAACGCCCGAGGCAGTGGAAAAGCCGCTCGAATTGCCTAAGACTTGGCAAGAAGCACTGATGATCTTTAAACTTCCCATCAGTATTCTCGCCGCAACCTTACTATTGCTGATTTTTGTGAGTGGCTTTAAGACCATTGAAAGTCAAAAAGTGGCGGTCATGGCGGCTGCGGCTAATCAAGCCAAAGCGGCAGCCGAAAACCAAAACACTCGGGTTGCCAAGGATGAGGACCAAGAGCGCGAAAGCAGCGGAGGCGAGACCTTGGCCCTCAAAGAAGGTGGCGGAGCTGGCTCAGCCGACAGCGGTTTTGAGCAGTTCAAGCGCTTGGCGACGGAAGTCCCCGATACGGCAGCTTATCTCATTAAGTTGTGGCTGAACATGGAAACGCCAGAGTCTCAGCGGGCTGTCGCTTCGTTAACCAAAATGGTTCCGGTGGAAACTTTGGTTCCTGTGATTAGCGGTTTGGATGACGAACTTAAATTGAAGTTGAAAAAAGCTTCACTGGTGGGCGTCGATGCCGCTGCGATTCAACGGGCCGAAGGATTTATCGTCGAGCAAATGGTCGAAAACTTTTTAGTCAACACCGTTGAACTTCCTGAGGATCTCAAGACTCTGCTCTCGAGTATGACGGTCGCCGAGTGTGTCGAGTGTATCAAGCGCGATCGCACGCTGGGTGGAGTTTTTGCTAACATCCTTCAAGCCGCACAGGTGGGGCGAATTCTCAAACAGCTTCCGGCAGACGAAGTCTCGGGGGTGCTTGAAGAGGGACTCAATTTTAATGCGTCGAGTGTGGACTCACTTGGTTCATCCATTCGCTCACTGCTGAGTGAAATTCGCGATAAAGGCACTCGGAACAAGGTACCATTGGTCACCAAGGGCCTTGAATTGATCCGCTTTTTGGGACCTGAGCGCGAAGGCGAAGTTTTTAAAATGTTAATTGCCTCGGGAGCGACGGAGCAAATTCTTGAGGCCACCAAACGCTACTATCCAGCCGAACTACTTTTGACTTTGCCTGCCGACAAGTTACGAGTGTTGTTGAGCAAGATGCCGACCAATCAGCGGGCGGCCTTGATTTACACGCGCGAAGAGGGCGACAAAAAGCTGATGCTCGAAGCCATTGGGGCACAAGGGCGGCTTCGTGACATTATTAATGATGAATTCCGGGAGATCGAAAAGAACGCGACCCTTAAAATGCAGATACAAAAAGACCAAGCCAAGTATTGGCTGGAATTTGTGCAAGTCGCACGCGAAACGATCCGCAATGATGAGCGGATCAAGGAGACAGCTGACGAACTTCTTAAGAAGTGGCTGTCCAGTCGAGGAGTCGACACCACTGGAGGGGTAGATGGGCAAGCTGCATAGTCTCCTCCTATTGACCTCCTTCGCCGGGTGCTTGAGCGCACTCCCGGCGCTCGCCCTCGATGCCGGCCCTAAGTATCAAGTTCACTTGCGCTCAGGCCTCATGCAGGGTTCTTACTCAGGCTCAAATATTGATGGACGCACCTTCACGGTGCCGACCACTCTCGACGTTGAGCTTGAGGTGTTTCGAGGCGTGGATGAGTCCTTTACCACGCGGGCCATGATGGTGATGGAGTTGGGTGACAACCGCGTCCACTACACCTATGCGGGAGTGGGTCGCACCTACTATCCCTGGTCTCGCGGACGGATGGATGTTCGTAAGGAAAAATTTGTCGAAATCACCAACGTTCCTAAGACTCGCTACTACTGGAGTTGGAATGGCGGCATCGCGCAAGTGCTCGCCATCCCCTTTGGCCTGGTACTCGGAACCTACAGTACGACTCTCGACTTGTCCGTCGCTGGCGGCGTCATCTACCAAGCCACGCCGAACCTGGGACTTGAGTTTCACCTCGGTACGGGCATAGGCTACGGGTTTTCAACCGTCACGGTCACGGGCATGACGGTCCGAGCACTCATCGGTGTCACTTACTTTCTTTGAGCTCAAGAGTCGCCATTTTCGAGAGTCCTTGGAAGATGTATTGAGTCTGAGAATCCTAAACTTTCACCCCCGGGCAGTTTATTTGGGATCAAGAGTTGTGGTAATGACCGAGCTGTAATTGATCTCTATGGGTGTCTGGCACAGGCCTTCGATGGTCTGATCTCAACTGAAATCGAACAGCATTTTAGTACGAGGGGATTTGAAGCCAGGCGTGACGAACTTGGCGCCGATCAAGCCAAAGCCTTTGAAACCGCCTGGACTCTGCCGCGTAAAGAAGGGAGGGCCAAGGCATTTGGGCTTTCTGTATTTAAAGGTGCAGAAGGTGATGCTCTATTCCTTGCCGAAAGCATCGACCCCGTGTTGCTTAAAGTTCAAGGTGTCGAGATAGGGCCGGATAAACTCAGTCACTTTTTTGGGCACGGCTTTCGCGCCTTTTGGGACACGGATTTTGCTCCTCGATACGGAGAGCGAAATCCGCCGCAAGGCCTTGATGGGCAAGTGAATCAGTTGCAAAAGCCTGGCGGATTCAAAATGGGCTTGGCTGATTTAGTGCTTGGATTTGGTCATGGAAGTGTGACGAGGGGCGAGGCGGGAGTTGCCGAACTGGCCACTGCCGAAGAGCGCGGGCGAATGGGTTTGAAGATCAACGGAGTTTTTTCCTATGCCGATATCGTTGCTAACCTCGAAGGTGCTCGGTTTTGGAAGCGGGTTCTAGATGATAAGAACCCCTACGTCGTTTGCGCCAACAACAAGTGGCACCTCAACCCGACGGCCCCTTTTAGATTGTCTGAGTTTGTGAGTGATGGGTTTGATGAGGCTGTCAATTGCAGCGTATTTCGACCAGACATTAAGCGCGTCGTTGAATCCAACATCGAAGCGAAGGTGGGACTCAAGTACGATCAGTACTGCGGTAGCCATGTCAATAAGTGCGCAGATCTGGTTAAGCGATACGGAGAGCTCAGCAAGCAAATATTGAACCCACACTGCTTTGAAGCTGCGAGCCGACCCGTCACAGTCGATCATAAGTCATTACCGTCGGGAAAAGACACAGTACTGGGCGCTCCCTTGGACGAAGGAAAAAGTCATGGCATTCGATAGAATACTTGCGCCTGGCGTTTTGTTGGTTTTGGTGGTTTTGGTGGTTTTGGTGGTTTTGTGTTTGCCAGCTCTCGCCGACGACACGGTGCTAGCCCAATTTATTTCGTGTGGGACTCAGCAGGAAACTGTCGGCAAGCCCATGACAAAGGGGTGTCGAGATAGGTTCCTGCATCCGGACTCTTTCAGACGGGGGATAGAAGAAAAGTTAGCCTTTTTGCTGAGTGAAAAGCCGGCGGCAATTATTGAGCGTCCCTGCGAGCTAGCGCAGCCCCAAAGTAAATGTGCCGAATTGCACTACAGCGACGGTGCCAAGTACTTGGTAGTTTACACCATAAAGGATCGTAAAATCGATTCTCTCTCGCTCTTCTAGAGGCATCAAGCGGAGAAAAAATCAGTTAATGGTAAGCGATGCGGTACCCATGTTGGACTGCTGGCCTTGGGTAAAGATGCGGAAGTCGAAGCGGGCGTCGCCCGTGTAGTCGAGAGTGCCCGTGACCCCGACGGTGCAAGTGCCGCCGTTACAGCTGCAAGGTTTGGAGACAAACACATTGGTGGCATTGTAGATTGAGCACGACACCGCACTGTCGGAGTTTTCATCTGAGTAGGTCAATGTGACCGTGGACTCAACATTCACGGTCATCGCCGCCGGAGTCAAAGGAGCAGTGACGAGGAAGCGATCAAGGTAATAGATCGTGTTCAACGAAGTGTTACCGGTGTCAGAGCCCACCATGTGAGTACCAATAGCCAGGCTGGTCGCACTACCGGTGAGGTTACCGCTTGAAACGTTATTGCCATTCACTAGGATCCGCCACTTTCTCATGTTGATATCCCAGTTGATTTCGACGTTGTAGCGCTGGTTGAGCTCGATGTTTCCAGTGGTCGGCCAGGTATACTCAGTGGAAGAACCATTGTGATAGACCAGGAAGCTCAGCTTTTTGGCCGTACCCGTGTCTTTGATTCGGGCCGTCCAGGCGGTTGCGGTGGCGGCTGAGTTGAGGGCCTCGGCAATTGTCACATGGTCAGTGAGTGTGCCCCAATCGGTGACGACGAGCTGGAAGGTGTACCAAGAGTGGTTCATTGCAGTCAAAGTACCGTCACGATAAGAGCGGACACCCGAAGCTCCGTCGAGATCCATTTTGAGACACTGTGATCCCCAACCGGTGGGGCTGCCCGCACCCGACGGAGCGGCATCGTCATCAAAGATGTTACCCGAGTCGAGAACTTTGGCGTTCCAGGTTTGATCCATTCCAGCGGCTTCAAATTTTTCGTTAAAGGCAATCGTGCTGGGTACGACGGGCGGAATACTATGGTTGAGGAAAGTCAGCGCGGGATAAGCATTACCGTCCATGCGCCAGAGGTTGGCAAAATTCCAAGTGCTAAAGGTCGGTTGGCTCTTCATTTCGGCGGTGGTCTTACCGGTACCTGCCGCACTCGACCCTTGACCGCTGGTTTGCGTGTCCCAGTAGGAATTATTGACCGTTCCTGAGTTAAGACCAGCCAGACCGCCCACGTTGGCGCTGCCTGCAACACTACCGCGTGAGTAAACACGGTCAACGGTGCCCGAAGCAATGCGACCGACGAGACCGCCAGCGCCGTTGGCTCCGCCCGAAACGGCTCCAGCGGCATAGCTGTCCGACAAGTTGGCGGCGAGTTCACCCACGAGACCGCCCGCATCTTGAGTGGAGCCTGAAACCGTGCCGCTAGAGTAGGATTCAGTGATTGCACCACCGGCATAACCGACCAAGCCACCGGTGTTGTAAGCGCCAATCACCGGAATGGTAGAGCCTGAACGGGTGACAGTGGTGCCTGACGACATACTGCCGATCAAACCACCGACTCCGTCTCCGGCGGTGCTTGAGTTGGCACCCGTGACGCTCCATCCACCGACAGTGCAATTGGTGACAGAGCCTGATGCCAAGCGACCAATGAGGCCACCGACATAGTTGTTACCAGAAATTGTGAGTGAGGCAATATTGAGGTTTTGAATGGTAGCACTTCCGGCAACCTCACCAAAGAAGCCGACGAGGTTGTTAGAGCCCGTGTAACTAATATTCGAGACGGTAAAACCATTACCGTTAAAGGTACCGGTAAATTCATTCGAAGCCGACACGCCACCGAGAGGTGTGAACGACAATCCAGTGAAATCAAGATTGTCCATTAGCTTGAATTGGCTTGAGCGGTAACTATTGATTTGCGCCAACTGAGTCGTCGTGCAAATGGTGTAGGGGTCGCCACCGGTTCCGGAGCCGCTGGCAAAGGGTGAGTTACCGGTTTTACCAACACAGAAGGCCGTGATGGCACCAGTGCCTTTAATCGGGCGACTTGAGATTTGCCCTTGAACACCATCATTGTAGTTGAGATCAATGGTGTCAGTATGAGTGCCCGCCGTGGTCGGTTTGTAAGTGACAATGATAGTACAGTTTTGACCGCCATTTAGACTGGTCGAGCAGGATCCGCCTGTACCAGGATAACTTCCACCTTTGAAGAGGAAGGGGGCAGCGAGACCCGTGCCAGTAATGGTCGTGGCATTAAGAGTACCAAGGTTACTGACGGTAAAGGTCTTTTCTAGAACGGAGTTGATAGTTCGAGGGCCAAAATCGTAAGTCGTACCATCGGAAATCGAGAGAACCGCAGGACTGGTGGCCTGACCACGAACCTCACGATCAGTGGATTGTACGGTAACGCCGTCGTAATAGTTCATTGTGATGTAATAGCCGGTAAGGAAGTTACCACCAACGGTCGGAGCAAAGGCCACGTCCAAGATGCAGTTGCCGGCGGCGTTGAGTGTTGTCCCGCAGGTTCCGTTAGTTCCAGGATAAGTGCCGCCATTGTATTGAAATGGTGCCGGAGCCGCGGCGGGGAAGAGGTCGGCCACCACCCCACCGGAATTTGATAAGGTAAACAACACGGTGGCTTGGTTGCCGACATTCACCGTTCCAAAGTTGTGGAAGGGTGAGTGTGAAATAGCGAGGGCCGCAGGGTTAGCGCCAGTTCCTTGTACCGAGATGTTGCGCGTTTGCGCTTGAACCCCGTCATTAAAATTGATGACCACGGTGGTTGAGCTAAAGGTGATCGCCGTGGGAGAGTATTGCAGCACAATCGAACAAGAAGTGGCCGGGTTCAAAGTTGAAGTACAAGTACCACCGCTACCGGGGAAGCTTCCGCCTTTAAAGCTAAAGGGTGCCGCGACTGCACTTCCGCCGAGCGAGGTGGCGGCAAGTGATCCCATGTTGGTTAAGTTAATGGTGGGGCTATCATTGGCAGAGCCAACCGCCTTAGTGCCCCAATCATAAGAGCTGAGACTCAAAGTAATATTTGCCGGGCTTTGACCTTGACCAGTGACACTGAGGACCGCCGAGGTGTTGCTGGCCCCGTTGTTGTACGAGATATTGGCCGAGCTATTGTGCGTTCCACTTGTGGTGGGAGCATAAGTGATTACAAAATCGCAACTCGCACTGGGGGCCAAGCTGCCTGCGCAGTTTCCACCGGTACCAGGATAAAAACCGCCTTTGTAACTATAGGGAGAAGCCAGTCCTGTACCCAACATGGGAGTGGCCGTGATTTCGCCGACGTTGGTGATGGTGACCGTAAGATCAGTGGTTGAGCCCGTGGCCTTAACGCCGAAGTTATAGGGGCTACCCTCGGAGAAGGTGAGCAGCGCAGGGACGGCGCCGGTTCCCTTGATGGTACCGTTAATTGAAGTGGAGCCCGCACCATCGTAGTAGTTAATCGTCAGAGTGTCGCTCTGAAAGCCGAGTGAAGTGGGCGCAAAGGTGATAATAAGAGTACAGTTACTTCCAGCCGAGAGAGTCGTCGTACAAGTTCCACCCGTACCAGGGTAGCTGCCGTTTTTGAATGTAAAGGGGGCAGAAAGGCTGGTGCTACCCATTGAAGTTGAAGGTACGCCACCACTATTGGTCAGCGTAATAGTGGCATCCATGGTTGAGCCATTCGCCCGGAGGCCAAAGTCATAACCATTAATATCAAAACTAAACGACAAGGATCCTGGAGTGGCCGCAGCGCCTGTCATCGTGCGGTTTCGGGACTTCATGCCGCTACCGTCATTAAAATCGATAATCAAGTCATCCGAGAAGGATCCCACGACGGTGGGATTGAAGTTCACGACGACAGTGCAAGAAGATGCGGCAGCCAAGGTGGCTCCGCAGGTACCAGTTGTGCCCGGGTAGCTGCCACCTTCGAAGGCGAACGGAGCGGCAAGTCCTGAGCCGGTCATCGCCGTTGCGCTCACCGTGCCGACGTTGGTAATCGTAAAGGCGTGCGAAGTGGTTGAGCCGGTGGCTTGTGTGCCATACGCATAAATCGGATTGTCAGAAATACTCAAGAACGCAAGATTCGCACCTTGTCCAGTAAGTGTCATTTGGACGTTTTGTCCGGTAGCTCCGTCGTTGTAGGACATATCCATATTAGTACTATGGGGCGAAGAGTTCAAAGGCGCATAGTTGACGTGGACGGTGCAAGTTTGTCCCGGATCGAGGCTCGTGCCACAAGTTCCGTAAGTGCCAGGGTAGACACCCGAGCTGTAATAGGTAAAGTGTCCCGAGATTCCAAACAGAGTCAGACCTGTTGCTGGAACTCCGCCGTTGTTAATCAAAGTAAAGTATTGGGTGACGTTGCTACCAACGGCCACGACACCGAAGTCGAAGCTGGGAGCCTCAGCCCAAGCGAGGGCCGCGGCATTGGCGCCCGTGCCTTGCAGTGCCCGAGTGACGGTGGTGTTGGTGGCTCCGGTATTGTAACTAAGAACGATGTCGTCATTGAAAACACCGGTCGCTGTCGGACGGAAACGAACGACGATAGTACAGTTGGCACCATTGTTAAGGGTCGCGGTGCAAGTTCCACCAGTTCCGGGGAAGGCCGAGCCGACAAAGCTAAAGGGGCTTGCCAAGGGCAATGAAACCGATTCTTGGAGTGAAGTGGCTGGCACGCCTCCGCTGTTGGTGACGGTAAAGGTGAAATCAGTGTCGGAGTTAATTGCATGGGTGAGGTAGTTGTAAGTCGGGCCATCGGAAATAGCCAAGCTCGCCGGATTAGCGCCCACCCCGGTAACGGGACGATCGGAGTTCACGGTTGAAGCGCCGTTATTGTAAGTTAAGCGAATGGTGGTATTCTTAGTTCCGATAGTGGTGGGTTTAAACTCGACCACGATGGTGCAGCTGGAGCCGTTGGTGATCGTACTCGTACAAGTTCCCGCCGTACCGGGGTAAGAGCCGCCGACATAGCCAAACTGAGTCGTGTCGCCACCAGTAATGCTGCCGCTGACGGCAGTCGCGTTGTAGCCACCGGTATTGGTGATTGTAAAAGTGAAGGGTGTGTAGGAGCCGGTGGCTTTGGTTCCGTAGTTGTAAGTCGCGCCGTTGCTAATTGTTAACACAGCGTTGGACACGGATGAACCCTGAACATCGCGCTGAGCAGTTTGCGCAACAGCACCGTCCCAGTAGTTGATGAGGATCGTATCGTTCTGGGTGCCCGGAGCAGTCGGGGCATAGCGGACATAAATCGTACACGAGCCACCGATGCCAAGGCTGGTGGTACAAGTTCCACTCGTGCCGGGGTAACTGCCGCCCACAAAACTAAAGGGCGATGCCAATCCGGTACCGGTCATGCTCGTCGCGCCCACACCGCCTGAGTTAACCACGGTTAACATAACATCTTGAGTTGCCCCGACGGGGAGAGTATTAAAGATGAGGGTGGGGCTATTGGAAATATTTAAAACCGCGCCTAGATCAGCCGTACCCTTGACGTTGCGATCAGCCAGTTGTGACTGAACTCCGTCGAAATACGAAACCTGAAACACTCCAGTTTGAGTACCGGTTACGGTGGGCGCGTAAGTCACGACGACGGAGCAACTCGCACCTGCCGCAAGACTGGTACTGCAAGTCCCCGTGGTTCCTGGGTAAGAGCCACCCTTCCAGTTGAAAGGAGCGGTGATCGCCGGCCCCACCATGGTGAGAGCAGAAACGGATCCAGTGTTGGAAACGGTGAAGACCTTGTCAGTGCTCGAGCCCAGGGCCTGGAGACCGTAGTTGTACTCAGGGCCATCAGAAATCGTGAGTTGTGCGGCACTACCACCCGTTCCAGTCATGGGCCGCTGGACGTTTTGGTTATTAGCTCCGTCGTGGTAATTAACTTGCAAAGTCGCATTGTAAACCTGACTGATCGTGGGACTAAAGGTAACAATGATCGTGCAGGTTGCGCCAATTCCCAGGGTCGTCCCGCAAGTCCCACCGTTTCCTGGGTAGCTGCCATCTTTATAGGCAAAGGGGGTTGACAGGGCGACGCCGCCAACCGACGTTGCGGCTGTGGCGCCCGTGTTAGTGACCGTAAAAGTTTGCTCTGTGGATGAGCCAATTGCCCAAGTACCAAAGTTGTGAGTCGGGCCATGGCTGATTGTCAAGAACGCCGGGTTGGTGGCGGTACCAGTGATATCGCGATCAACTAACTGGCTAGCTGCTCCGTCGTAGTAGTCGAGCACCACATCGTCACTTTGAACTCCCGCGATGGTCGGAGCATACTCAACGACCAGTGTACAGCTGCCCCCCGCAATTAAGCTGGTTGAGCAAGTTCCACCCGCTCCTGGATAAGCCGAACCCTTGTAGCGGAAAGGAGCATTGATGGCTTGGGTGGAAATACTGGTAGCATCAACTCCGCCGGTGTTATTGACGGTAAAGGTTTTTTCGGTGATTGAACCAACAGCTTTGGAACCAAAGTTGAAAGTGCCAGGACCGTCTGAGATGGTCAGGGTCGCGGCCGTGGCACCAGTTCCCACCACTGAGCGCAAGCTAGAAGTGGTGTTAAGACTGTTGTGATAGCTCAAATCAATTTGATCGGGATGCACTCCGGTACTGATGGGCGCAAACACCACGACAATTTGGCAAGTGGCTCCGGCGGCAAGCGAAGTGCTACAGTTTCCACCGGTGCCTGGATATGATCCACCTTTAAAACTAAAGGGTGTAGCCAATCCCGAACCAACGATTGAAGTGGCCGGAACACCGCCCGTGTTGTCGACGTTAAAAGTTTTTTCCGTTGTAGAAGCAAGTGCTTTGGTGCCGTAGTCATAAGTTGGGCCGTCGGAAATTTCGATGTTAGCCAGCGGAGCGCCCGTACCTTGGATGTTGCGCTGAACATTTTGTGCTGAAGCACCATTGTTGTAGTCAATTTGGATGGTGTCGGTTTTGAGACCATTGGTGGTGGGCATGAAGCTTACGACGATCGTGCAAGAAGCTCCGTTGGCGAGAACCGCTCCGCAGTTACCGCCGGTGCCAGGGAAGCTTCCATCCTTCAGTTGGAAGGGTAGCGACAGACCAGTCTCCGCAATGGCCGTGGCCGGAACACCGCCGATATTATTAATCGTAAAGGTACGATCGGTGGTAGTGCCTACACCTTGAGTTAGGTAATCGTACAGGGGACTATCTGACAGTGTCAGTACTGCCGGGTTAGCACTGTTACCAGTAATGTTACGAGCCGAACTTTGCGGCACGGCACCGTCATTGTAATCAATAATAAAGGTGTCAGTAAATGGACCGCTCAAATCAACAGGAGCAAAGGTGATAACCACGGTACAAGTGGTGGCTTTGTCGAGTTCCACAGTACAAGTACCACCGGTACCGGGGTAACTTCCACCTTTAAAGCTGTAGGGAGCAGCTAAACCCGAACCACCCATCGCTGTGGCTTTGACTGAACCGATGTTTTCCAGAGTAAAGACTTTGTCGGTCGATGAGCCGACAGCGCGAGTACCATAATCATACATCGGTCCATCTGTAATCGTGATCGTGGCCGCACCAGCGCCAGTTCCTTGAACCGCGCGGAGGGCAACTTGAATACCGCCACCATCGTTGTAGTTGATTTCAATCGTATCACTACGAATACCGAGTGACATGGGTTGGAAAGAAACCACAATGGTACAGGTCGACGCGACCGCCAAGGTCGTGCCGCAAGTACCGCCGGTGCCAGGGTAACCACCACCCTTAAACAAGAAGGGTGCAGCGAGTCCCGTGCCACCGAGAGCTGTCGCCGACAAACCGCCGGTATTGCTAACGAGGAAAGTTTTGTCAGTTACCGAGCCGAGCGCTTGCTCGCCGAAGTCGTAGATCGGGCCTGCGTCGATAGCCAAGAAGGCCGGGTTCACCCCGTTACCAGTGAGGTCGCGAGTCGCGGACTGGCCGGTAA
>JADZEO010000003.1 GCA_020850475.1 Bdellovibrionales bacterium
ATTGCTGAGGAGTTTCAGACTGAACTTGGCGAAGTCACCCCCCTCATTCGGGCCCGACTGGTTAAGGTGAACACTCAAGACTTTGAAAAGGATATCGGCGGAAAAACCTTTAGCCGAGAAGACGAAAGAGAAGCGAGCTTTCGAAATCGCGGTTTTAATCTCACTTACCGCGAACGCCTCTCGGATTCGGAATCGATCGTCGATGGGCGCGACTTTACCGGGCCCTTTGACGAATCCCAGGGAAAGGTCCCAGAAGTTTCTGTTGAAAAACGCTTTGCGGAACGACTGGGAATTAAACTCGGAGACCTCCTGACGTTTGATATTCAGAGCGTGGCCGTCTCAGGACGAGTGGTAAGTCTCCGGTCAGTCAAATGGACGAGCTTTCAACCAAACTTTTTTGTGCAATTTCAGCCAGGAGTATTGGATTTAGCACCGAAGACCTTTTTGGCGACCCTTCCCCGACTCGATCTCGGCAAACGCGCCCAGCTCCAAAACACCATTGTATCTAAGCTTCCCAACGTTTCGCTGATCGACATTTCTCGCTTGGTTGCCCAAATTCTGGAGATTACCACCCAGATGAGTTGG
Source organism: Bdellovibrionales bacterium (assembly GCA_020850475.1). GTDB lineage: Bacteria > Bdellovibrionota > Bdellovibrionia > Bdellovibrionales > UBA1609 > JADZEO01. Next base: position 586 of record JADZEO010000003.1, read on the forward strand.
GCCTTACAGTTTATGGCACTGCTTTGTTTGGTTTCTGGATTTTTTGTGCTGTTCTCGATTTCAAGTCATCAAGCCCAAAAGAGAAGTTGGGAGATGAACCTACTCAAAGTTCTTGGGGGCGATAGCCGGTTTGTTCGATGGTTCTTTGTTGTGCAATACGCGATGGTTGCTTTGGCGTCGGGCTTGCTTGGCGTTGCGATGAGTCTTGCTGTTAGCCTAGTGCTCTCCCGCGTCCTCTTCGACTCGCTTTGGGTTTGGCAATGGCAAATCCCCACCTTGAGTCTAGCAGGAATGGTTACCATGACTTGCGTCTTAACTTCACTTGCCGCTCGGCGCGTTTTGCACCAAAAACCTGCGCTCTTATTGCGGAGTGGTGCTGAATAGCGATACCCCAGGCCTTGGTCTGGCACGCCAAATGACAATTGGCCCTGTAATCCACTGCCTTTCTACCGATAAAGTTATTGCCGCCCAAACAACAATCTAGGAGTTGGTCTTGAGGCAGTGGATCCGAAAGCTAATTGATCAATTTGATTTTGAATGGGGCGAACAGCACGGCACCCAACCGTCTGGAAACGGGCCCACGATTGGCGATGACCGAGCAACCTTGCTTTTCGTTATCGACGTGTTTAATAAGCATTTAATCGAAATTGACTCCAAGCCCGTCAGAAAGGTTCGGCAAATTCTTGATGAGTTTGCCCGCGAGCTCATTGATCCCACGCGAACTGATGGCGAACGAGTGCTCTTTCGTTTTCGCCAGTTCTTTTCAAGTTACCGAATTGATGAGTACACCTATTTTTTGAAAACCTTTGACGAGTTTCGGGCGATTATTTGGGATTTTGTTGATCAATTGAGCGAAGACCTTACAGAAGAACAGCAATCCGACAAAGACATCCAACAAAGTCTGCACTCGCTACGAGAGGCCGTTGAAGCCAACTCCATTGACGACCTCAAACGGCAGTCGCGAGCCTTTATCGATAACTACATCGAATACCAAACTCGACGTGACTCACGGCGATCTCGTCGAATGGATTCTTTGCAGAAAAATCTTGATCTAGTAAAAAAGAAACTGGTTCAGGCCAATCAAAACATGGCGCTCGATCACCTGACCGGTGCCTACAATCGGCGTAGCTTCGACGAGAAGTTGAACGAACATTGGAAGCTGGCTGCCGTCTCAAACAAGGCTGTGAGTTTGATGGTTTTGGACATTGACCACTTCAAGAAAATCAATGACTCCTTTGGCCACGCCATTGGCGATTGCGTGCTGCAGGAATTTGTCAAAATCCTCCACGAGCAATTTACTCGTCCCGCCGACTTTGTGGCTCGCATTGGGGGCGAAGAATTTGCCATCATTTTACCGGACTACCAACTTGAACATGCTATTAAAAAGGCCGATGCCGTGCTCTCCCGCATCCGCAAGGATGTACTAATTCAAGACGGGCACCAAATTAAGTTCACGTCCTCTCTTGGGATCGCCCAGCTGGAACGAGGTGAGTCGGCGGAGGATTGGCTTAAACGCGCAGACAAGGCCCTTTACCACGCCAAAAACACCGGCCGAGATCGCTTTTCGGTCGCCAATGGACAAGGATCTATTCACGCTGCTTGATTCTAGGCAGGTGTCAGTTCCCTTGACGCCTGCCCAAGTTGTCTAACTGTCGGTTATTCCATTACAGTTCAGATTTTTCTTTTCACCTGGACCGACTGTTGTGAGGGAGCCCCAGTAAAACGGCCACGCCGACCGGTCTCCGAGTTGCAAGCTCGTTGGGCAATCACTTTTCCTTGAAAGGAGGAAATCACAATACCAATGAAAAGAAACCACTCCCCAAGGGCGATGTCCCTTCTCATTTTAGTGGAAATTCTTTTGCAACTTGAATCTCTCGCGTCCCCCACCAACACTTCCCACGATCAACAAATTCAGCCTGCAATCGCCGAAGAGCACGCGGAATACCAGGGCACTCGCAAACTGCCCCTGATGAATCCGCGCTTGAGCTCTCTGCCGATCTCAGTTTTGACTCAATGGTCAACCACGCCCTCTCGGCTGCCCCAGCAGCGCTGCTTGTCGCCAAGCGACCGAAGGCTCGTCAGTTTGATCGCCATCATTGACACCGGAGTTGATCTCAACCACCGCGCCCTCAAGCGCCACCTTTGGGAAAATCCGGGTGAAAGCGGCATCGATGCTCTGGGCAATGATCGCTCCAGCAACGGCCTTGATGACGACGGCAATGGATATATTGATGATGTCCATGGGTGGAATTTTGTCTCCAACAGTAATGATCTCAGAGACCGCCATGGACACGGCACCCATATCGCGGGGATCATTGCCGCGCCCGCAGCGACGGGACGTCTGAACGATAATACCTGTCCCTCGCCGGTGCGCTTGATGATCTTAAAGTACTTTGACCCATTTGACACCAATGGTTTCAATTTGCGCAATACGATTCAGGCCATCCGTTATGCCACTCGCATGGGCGCTCAAATCATCAACTACTCGGCCGGTGGATTTGCGCCCAATCGACTCGAAGAGTCCGCCATTCGCGAAGCTGGAAAGCGCGGTGTTCTATTGATCGCTGCCGCCGGCAATGATGGCCTTAATGTGGACTCACGCGGATTTTTTCCCGCCAGTTACGATTTGCCAAACGTTCTGTCCGTCACCGCCATGGGTGCCGACAACGAGCTCCTCGGCGGCAGCAATTTTGGCGAGCGCAATGTTGATATTGCAGCCCCCGGACAAGATATTTGGTCGAGTTTGCCGGGTAATCGGTTCGGCCTGATGTCTGGTACATCGCAAGCAACAGCGGTGGTCACCAGGTTGGCCGCCCATACCATAACGATGAATAAGGAGAGACCGGATCCCGCCCGACTGCGGGACGAACTCCTTCGCCGAGGGATCAAAGATCGGCGGCTGGCGGGCAAAACCCGCTACCAAGTCCGGCTCCGTGAGACACCAGTCCGCACGGGAAGCAAGGCCAAGGATGACTCCTTGGCCTTTTCTGTTTCTGAACCCACCGGAGGCCCCAACCAACTCACCCCACCCCCTCTTTAGCCTCCATCAAACCCACCTCCACACCTACCTTTCGGGTTGCCTCCGGGCAACCCGCCTTTTGGCGGCGCATCTCACTCGTGAAGTTTCAAAATTGAGCGCGCCTCATTGATCGCGTTTTCGATCGCCAGTTCAAACAAGGAGTCAACTCGCTCGATGCGAACTAATGGCCGGACGTTACTGTGGTTCATTGAATTTTGAAGTGGACCAAATTGCATCATCGCCGCTCATGCAAGCAATTTTTTAAAACTTCCAGGAATTGCTCAGTCTGGGAAATTCCCAAAACCTGTTCGTTGAGCTGTTTAATATTTCTGAGTTCAATACCAATGACGCGATCACCTGGCTCATGACTCTGCCAAAATCGACGGGCAGTAGCGCGCGACCAGGACCGACACAAGCTCGTCGATAGATAGCAATGCTAACGCCGATACACCGCTCACGGTGAGAGTGCAGTCAATCTTGACAGTGTAAAACTTCGACTGCGGTGACAAATTTGGGCGGCAGTTGGAATGAGCTCTAGGCCCTGTCGGAGAGGCCACCGGACAAGCACTCAAGTACTGCCTCGGGAGTTGCCGGCGATGCCAATTGCACCGGACCATTCTTTAATTTCTGGTTGAGGGCGTCTTTAATAGCCGTCCATACCGATATGCCCAACAACAACGGCGGCTCACCGACGGCCTTTGAACGAGCTATGTTCTGCGTATTGCTGTCGTTTGCAATGAGCTCCACATTAAACTCTCGCGGAACATCTTGCACATTGGGAATTTTGTAAGTCACTGGCGAATGGGTGAGAAGGCGACCTTGTGAGTCCGTTTTCACCGCCTCAGTTGTGACCCAGCCCATTCCTTGAATAAAGGCTCCTGTCACTTGCCCCATATCAATCCCCGGATTAATCGAACGTCCGAGGTCCATCAAAATGTCGGCGCGAACCACCTTCACTTGACCGGTCCACTCGTCCACCTCAACTTCCGTCGCCGCAACTCCGGTGGTGTAATAAGCAAAGGCCTTTCCCTTGGACTTGGTCTTGTCAAAGGAAAGTCCCTCGGTTTTAAAATGTGCATAATCACTCAGGCCGATTCTCTGGCGATAAGCGAGACGAACAAGCTCACCCCAATTCATTGCCTTTTGCGACGGAAGATGCACAATGTGGTTTCCCTGAAAATCAAAGTCCGCCCGTCGCAACGCCTTATCGTCAAACGAAGGACACTCATGATTATCATTAATCGGCACACCAGCGAGCAAGTTCTGGTACAACCAACAAAGTCTCTGCCGGATTTTCTCGCAGGCATTGAGAGCCGCCGCACCGTTAATGTCCGAGCCACTGGATGCAGCCGTCGGTGAGACGTTGGCATTCTTTTCAGTTGAAGTTGCCATCACCTTCACTTGTTCCGGCGAAAGCCCAAAGGCGTGAGCCACGATTTGCTGGATTTTGGTATTTACACCCTGGCCCATCTCGGTGGCGCCCGTTGACACCTGTACTGTTCCATCCAGCTGAATGTTCACTAGGGCATTTCCCTGGTTGAGAAATCGCGAGGTAAAAGCAATCCCGAACTTAGTTGCAGTCACTGAAAGTCCCCGCAACTTACCCGCCGACTCACTAAGACCGTCCGCAATTTTCTTACGACGCTGCCGATAAGCGGCTTTCTCTTCGATCAGTCGAAAAAGTTGCGGCAAACTATTGTTCGTCACGATTTGGCCGTAGTGGGTGCGGTTGCGCTCTTCGATTCCGTAACAATTGAGTTGGCGCACATCCAAGGGATCTTTGCCTAAATATGCCGCGATGTCCTCGATGATGCTTTCAATAGTCATCGTCCCCTGTGGACCACCGAATCCGCGAAAGGCGGTATTTGACGGATTGTTGGTCCGACAGACAAAACCTTCCAAGTGCACATTCTCAAGAAAGTAAGCTCCGTCGAGGTGAAACAAGGCGCGATCTAAAATCGAGGGAGAGAGATCAAGGTACGCTCCACCATCGGCAAACAATTGAGCTTTTAAACCCAAGATTCGTCCGTCCTCATCAAACCCAACTTCGTAGTCATTTTGAAATGGATGCCGCTTTCCGGTCATTTTCATATCATCGTCTTTGGTCAAGATAAGACGTGCCGGTCGGCCAAATTTGCGGGCCACGATTGCCGCCATTGCCGCAAATGGTGCCGCCTGCGATTCCTTGCCACCAAAAGCTCCGCCCATTCGCTTGACGACACACACAACCTGGTGATGGCTCAAACCCAGTGCTTCGGCTACGACTCGTTGGGTTTCCGCAGGATGTTGGCTACTGGTGTGGATTTCCATACACCCGCCCTCAAGCGGGTAAGCCACCGTCGCCTGAGACTCCAAGTAAAAGTGATCTTGAGCTCCGCAGCCGAATTGTCCGGCCAGGCGGTGGGGAGCCTGGGCTAAAGACTTTGCGACATCACCACAAATAAAAGGATTGGCGGTATATAAAAAATCCTGCTTTTGGCGCGCCTGAGCGATGGTGAGAACAGGTGAGCCCGGTTCGATTTTAAATTTGACCAATGCTGCGGCTCGAGCGAGCGCCTCGGGATCGCTTCCGATCAACAATACAGCGGGCTCTTGGTGATAGCCAATCCGGTCCTCAACCAATATCGGTTGGTCTTCGACAATGCTGCCCCAACGATTGTGCTTTAAATCCTGAGCGGTACAAAATCCCAACACGCCCGCACAACTCAGCGCAGGTTCCGCATCTACGGCAATGAGCCTACCCGCAGAGGATGGAACTCCCACCGGCAAAACATATAATTCACCTTCAAGGCGGGCGCGATCGTCAACAAATACACTTTCTCCAGTGACATGGCCGCGGGCAGAGTCGTGGGGTGTGCTGTTGCCGATGCTCATTGATTTAACTCCACCGCGGTTTCAACAAAATATTTCTTAAAGAAATTCTTGGCTACCAGACGGCGATAATTCGCCGAGGCGCGCACATCGTCGATGGGGTGCACAGACTGAATGGCTAAGTCTCCGGCGCGCACCAATGAATTCTCACTAAACTCTTTGCCCGTTAGTTCCTTCTCCACGTTTGGCAAGCGCCTAACGATGGGGCCGACGCCGCCGAGTGCAATCTTAGCTGAAACGATCCGGCCCCCCTTTACCTGCAACACGCCCGCAAAGGTCACCGAAGAGATGTCGAGATCCTTACGCATCGAGGCTTTGTAAAAGCGCGCAACAGCGCCCTCAGGAAGATTGGGGATGAACACTTCTGTCACCACTTCGCCCGGGCGCAAATCAAATTTTTTGTAGTCCTGATAAAAGTGCTTCAACTCAACCCATCGGCTACCGGCGGCCGACTTGATTCCGAGACGAGCTTCCATCACCAGGAGTGCCGGAATTGTATCGGCAATGGGCGAAGCATTAACGAGATTACCAACCAAAGTTCCCTGATGCTTGATCTGCGGAGAAGCAAAAACTCTTAACAGCCGAGCAAGTTCGAAATGGCTGGACTCAACTACGTCTTCCACCTCGCTCAGGCTTGCCGTAGCTCCAATTATGACGCCGTCGTCAACGCGACGAACTTCACTCAACTCCGAAATACGATTGAGCACCAATACCTCATCTAAATACTGGCGGCCCTTGTTGTGCAAAACCCCTAGATCGGTGGCACCCGCAACCAATCGAATGTGCGGTGAAGCACTTTTGATTGCAAGTGCCTGTCCAACTTGGGTAGGCAACCAGGCTCGGCGATTGCCGGCCGTAACTAACACGGTTTGCGACGCCAAATATTGACAGTAGTCCGTCCTCTCGTCGGTTAAGTACCGAAGCCCCAGTGGACGCCACTGCATCAGGTCGATGTTCTCGGCCGCCTTTAAGATCGGATCATATCCAGTGCAACGGCACAAATTTCCAGTGAGATAATTCTGGGCGCGCTTGCGATCAATCCTTATGCCCTTGGCCTGACTTGTCTCCGCCAAGTGGGCAAGCGAACAAACAATCCCGGGGGTACAATACCCACATTGAGCGCCATGATGGTCTAACATTTTGTCCTGAATTTCACTCAAATGGGATTGTTCAGATAGACCTTCCACTGTCACGACCATACAGGAATCAAAAAGATATAAGGGTGAGATGCAGGAATTCACCGTGGTTAACGGCGTCCACTTGCCAGACACGAGCCGACTGACCAACACGGTGCACGCGCCACAATCCCCTTCTGCACACACAATCTTGGTTCCCGGCAAGGACGCTTGTTCCCTCAGGTAGCGAGCGAGGCTCAGGAAGGCGCCGCGCCCGCCAACTTCATGGCGAACTCCATTGACAAAAAAAACAAGGACGTTCCGGTCACATCCAATCGGCATAGTCAATTGCTCGCATATATGGGCTTTGAATACAACATGATTTGGGCTATGGTATTTACCATGGGATTGTATCTAGTTATTCCGATTGTAGCTGGCATTTGTATTGTTCTTCAGGGGGGACTGAACCGCCTTTCTGCTGGGCAATTTGGTTTGCTTTCAGCTGTCCTCGTGAATGCCTTAGTGTTTGTGGTCTTTAGTTTGGGCTTATGGATTGGGGCTCGAAATGGGTGGCTTCCCGTCCCCGAGTCACTAGGTGCCAATTCCATTCGCGATCTCCGATGGTGGCAGTATCTTCCGGGCCTGTTCGGCTTTTTGATTGTTTTGTTGATTCCCCTCTCAATTGGTCACTTAGGGGCCGGTCTAACTTTTTCGTTGGTGATCGCCACTCAACTCGTAGCAAGCTTTGCCTGGGACAGCTATCGGCATCAACTTTGGCCCCCGTTGGCGGCCTGGGTGGGATTGGGCCTGATCTTGGCGGGTTCGATTATTCTTATTCGAGTTTCACAGTCAGCAAATTAGGCTTTCGAAAAAAGCCGAAGTCCTCAGATGGAATGTCACAGTGATGTCGACCGGCTTGGCAACTCAACTTGGGCGTAACAATTTCGCCCCAGTCCCTCTGAATTGGGAAACCAGTCCGAAACCTGTCGAAATCCAGCTCGTTGGTAAGTCGCAAAGGCCGAGTCTCGCGGAAAAAACCAAACCAGTCGAAATCCGAGGTCCTCCGCCTTTGTGAGAACCGCTTTGAGCAGCAAAACTCCAAGTCCCCGACCGCGGAATTCAGGAAGCACGCACAGACCGCGTGAACGAAAGCGTTCGCTCGAGGTGGCAAATCCACTGACTACGCCGACGAGTTCAGAGTTCGCGGATCGAACACCGAAAAAAAATGGTTGGGCAATCTGGTAAATTGCCATGTCATACCCACCACCAAGGACCATTGAACTCACGGCTGTAACCGACTTGACCGTGCCCTGCCATAGATGGCGACACCAAAAATCGAGCGCTTCCTCTTGGGAAATCAACTTCACCCCATCCAACTCAAACTTCTGGGTACTGATCTGCGAATCGCCTGCCAAATTATCCATCGGCCATCATCTTCAGATTTTTTGCCCCTCCTGGCTAGGTTTTTTAGGTGGATTTGTGTCTCAAATTGAGACATTTGCCCAATCCCTGGACGCCCTAACCACCCAACTTCCAACGAGTGACTGCCAATTCTCGGCAAATGGGGTTTGGCTGTTCCTCAAATGCAAATGACCGACGATTGAGTGGCCTTCGGCTTGCTGTTCATTATGGTTAGGGTTGTCACAGGAGGTTTGACGACATGGCGCAGGCTGAGCCCACCCTCAAGTTAGCAATTGCCGCAACTAGCATTATACTTTCGCTATTGAGCTCCCCATCCGCGTTCCCTGAAGGACGGCGATTAAATCGCCAACCGGGCAGTCAACATCCGAGCCGATTTGATCCCAAGAACTACTCATCCAAGATTGAGGCCTCATTGGCCTTGAAGGTTTACAAATCAAACGGGCAAATTCCGCGCGCCCTTCGCGTCCTGTCGGTTAATCAAAAGACGATAGATTATTTTTTTGTTTATGACGGAATTGACTACCTTTGCACTAACTCACATGAGTCGTTGACGGACCTCTCCGAACGCCCCATCTGCACCAACCTCAGTGCGCTCTCTGGCCCGGAAGATCTCCGGCGGGGTAAAATTCGTCGCTTTCGCCGCAACAGCAATGGCAGCTATAACATCGTGGTGGGCGAATTTGCCTTTGAGCAATTTCAATGCAAAGTCTTTCCGGGAAATCAATTCGTCCAGTCCTGCGTACCCTGGAAACAAATCCAAATCGTCGGTCACTAAAGTAGTTACTTCAGCAGACGTCTGATTTCTTTTTTTATGCAAAGATCGGCAACAACCTGGATGCCGGCCTTGCGGGCCTTGGCCTCTGCCTCAGGGTGTGACACTCCTTCTTGCAGCCATATCACCTTTGGCTTTAAAGGAATCAACTCTTCAACTAAGTCCGGAACATGTTCTGGAGCTCGGAACACATCAACAATCTCCAGCGGATGTGGCACATCCTTAAGCTGAACATAGATCGGACGACCATGAACTTCTGAGTCTTTGGGATTAACCCCGTCGATCTCGTAACCATGATCCATTAAGAACCGACTGACGTCAAAGCTGGGGCGTGAAGCATTGGAGCTAATTCCGACGACAGTTACTTTTTTGAAGGTCTGAAGGATTTTTTTAATTTCTGAATCAGTCATGACTCTTTTTAACTTGGCCGCACTTGTTTTGGCAAGTGAACGCAGTGATTCAGAAGAAATATGGGCCCTCTGGATGAGAGGGCCCGCGGAGCGAATGAGTCAAAGGCTTGTTAGTTTACAGCATCGGGGAGCGAGATCGATAATTGCGAGAACACACTTGGCGCCATCCATGAAGAGCCGTTCTGCAGGGGCGCATCAGCAACTTCAGGAGCAACGGCCGAGCAAGTGTTGTTCCACTGAATGTCACGAGAACCACGCTGAGCGCAATATGAGTTTACAAATTGGCTAAAGTGGTTGGCGACGGTTTGTCCAGCGGTGTCTGCCGGCAAGCCCAACGAAACACCCAAACTTTGGCACAAATCAGGATACTTGCCGCAGAGTCCGTTCAAACCAAAGCTGGCGACATTGGCCATGCTCGTTTCGTTTCGACGCATAAAGTAGAGGGCGGCTTTAGCGGCAACTTTATTGGCTACAAAGTCAGTGTAAATCGTCATGCTATTTTGATCACTGGCCGGAGAGTCGCAAGTTAAGGGCTGGTCGAAGCGGGCGCTCGCACCATGATAAAAAGTCGTCAGACCCTTCCACAATCCACCAATGCGACTTACGTTAAGGTAAGCAGCTTCGGGATCGTCCGGATTCTCTGGGTCACAAAGTGTATCTGTAACAGTGATCTCAGTATTCCAATTTCCTTGATCCAAATATTCTACGTCAATTGCAATTTTGCCGCCCTTGGAATCAGGATTGCCGGCCTCGAGAGTTGCAATGTCGAATCGCAGCTCATAGTGGCCAGGCTCAACTTTAATAAATCCAACTGAACGGTTGGCTTTTTTGAGCAGAAGTTCAAAATCCAGGAATGAGGTCTTCCGGTAATTGACTGTTACGTCTTCGGCAGCAATATGGATAGAACCGGTCGATCCGTCCGGGATTCCACCCATTCCTCGCGCAACATCGAGCACAATCAGGCGACTAAAACCGAAGGTCAGGCGCGCAGTACGAATATAAAATCGCAACAGGCGCGGCTGACACTCGATAAAGTCAAGGGTTCCACAAATGTCATCGCTCTCTGCCTTGCTGCGAATCGAGCCACTCGCCTTACTCAAGACTTGAGTCGACTCGTCGCTCACCGAGGGGGGTACAAATTCATCATCGATTGCTTTTAAGTTTCCCGCTAAGGCGGTTAGAGCCGCATCTTGCTTGGCTAACTCATCATCTTGTTTGGGTTGCTCACTGCAGCTCGACGAGACTAAGAGCAAGCCGGTTAAGTAGGCAGTAAGCCATTTCATATTTGTTTTCATTGCTAGGCCTCCGTTTTGTTTTTCCTCACATCCAATATTTCACTGTCCGCCAACGTACCGCCTGATTCATGAACTAAACGGACTCGACCCTTAAATTGTGCCAAAAAACTTTGATAGCCTAAACACTCGAATTTACGTTGTTATTTTGGTCGAGCATAAGTTGCTCAAAACCCTGGCACAACCCCGCCGACTGATCCGTTTATCCCACAAGAAGCGGACTCGCAAAGCTCACGTTAATTCAAAAATTGCACTAAATGCCGATGAGTTGCGCAGAGGTGAACAGCGGAGCAAGTCCCTTAATGAAGAATGATGAATCGATTGATTGTAGTAACGAAGGAACTGTTGCCATGCTCTATCAAAGACTGGGTCGACCGGCATTGAGCAAGACCTTATATCTAGTCGGCCAAGCCAATGTCGCTGAAGAAATTGTCCAAGAGAGCTTTGTTCGCCTTTGGCAAAAGAAACCCGTGTTTCCAACACTGAGACAAGCTTACGCCTGGATCTACCGCAGCTGCACGAACGCTGCGATTGATTACTTGCGAAACAAATCCAACCAGTCAGTCGAGTTTGAAATTGATTCCTTAGCCAGCACGGTAGGTTTGGATCTTGAACAGCGAACCGCCTTAAAGCAAACCTGGCAAGCAGTTTTGCGCTCGCTCGACGAGGACGAGGCGGAACTCTTTATCTATCGTGCTGTTGAGGGTCTCAACCAAGATGAAGTGGCCGAAGTCATGGCCATCTCTCGACGAACGGTCAACCGCATGCAAGACAAGGTTGCCAAAAAGATCGGCAAAATAAAGGAGCGCGGACATGGCGGATAAAGTCGTATCCCGACGCACTTCACTCTATGGCGACCACTTGCGGATTCTAGACTTGGCTGCCAGCGATGCGCCTCTGACCGAAAGTCAAAGAGCTGAAAGCCAGCGCCTGGACAATTTAGATTTACCCCGCTTGGTATTGCCACCGCGGAAAAAGAATTTACCGCAATGGCTTGATGGCATCATGGCTCCTCGCGGAATGGTCGCCACCGTCGCCGTTGTATGTTCGTTGTTGATTTTGGTGATTCGCCTGCAAACGCCTCAAGATCAGCTGACTCCCAAAGGGAGCGTGCGTGTTGCAGTTTTTTGGGATCGCGGTGGGAAGGTCTCTCCGTTTACAGCCGAGAGCCAACTACAGGATGGCGATCGCATCGGCGCCTCAGTGACGGCAGCCGAGGAGTCGGTCGCGTACTGGGTTGTGTCCGATGCTCAATTTAATATTATTAGCGACCCCAACGACATTCATGCTAGCCGCCTCAATTTGGCTCCCGGAGTTCCGCAAGAGTTTGCCGCCAGCTTTACTCTGGTAGCACCCAATCAAGGCGAACATCTGATTGTCATTGTCTGTCCAAAGGGAGACAATAAGACATTGGAATCGGGAGATCGGGTCGGAACCGTCTTTGACCAGTCTTTTGTGTCTAAGTTGATCGCCAAAGGTCAGCTGGAAGCAAGTAACTGTATGTATGCCGGTTACAACTTGCGGGGGATGCCAAAATGAAATCGCTCAAAAACGTCTTCATGATGGTTGGCCTATTAACACTTGCCGGTCTGCAACCGCTTGCCTCTGGAGCCGACGACAAAACATTTACAGCTCTCATCGTCAGTGCTGAAACCTCATACCTTAAGGCCGAAGCGCCCCTCGACTATGCCGATCTCGATGCCGACCGTGTGGCGCGGGCCATGCGCAAAGCGGGACGCACTCCTCCGGGCGCCATACATCGCCTGAAAAATCCAACCATCGCGGAGCTGACCCAAAACATCAACTCGATGGCCAAAGACAAGAGCCGAAAATTTTTGTTCTATTTTTCGGGGCACTCCGATGAAAACGGCTTGCATCTTCGAGATGGGCTCATAGATCGATCTCGCTTTCACAGCCTCATGCAAAAAATTTCGGCCAATGCTAAAGTTGTCATTTTGGACAGTTGCTTTTCGGGATCCCTAAAGACCAAAGGTGTGGCCAAATCACAGCCAATCGATGCTGTACAATACAACGTTGATGAACCCACTGGATCGGTCGTGCTGACTTCCAGCTCTGGCAAAGAGTTCTCTTACGAAAGCGAAAATCTCAAGGGCAGTATCTTTACCTACCACCTTGTCTCTGGGATCTACGGTCAGGCCGATGGCAACAACGATGGCGTCGTGACGATCGACGAACTTTACCAATACGTCTACTCACAAACTAAGTATCAAAACATGGTTTCGGGGGGACCTGTACAGCACCCCGAGTTCGACTCAAAGCTCACGGGCCAGGGTGCGCTGGTTGTGTCCTTCCCGGCGAAAATCAACGGACGCCTCCAATTGCCTCAGACCCTTCACGGTGAACTCACTCTTGCCGCCGCGAATGGCGTAACCTTTTTTAAGTTCTTTAAGGCCAAAGGTGAGGACAGGACCATCAGTCTCCCCTATGGTACCTATGACGTAACCGTGAAACAGCCCGAGCGAGTCGGAGCTGGCCGCATGGAACTTTTGTCCGACGAAGAAATACCTCTGCGCGAAGCGGATCTTATTTGGAGTAAACCGACAACCGACCAAGTCAAAGAAAAGGGATTGGTTAGACACGCTGAAAAATTGGATGAGTTTTTGTTTGGCTTTGCCATCGGCAGTCACCCTGGATTTGCGAAGGGACTTGAGGACGGAGGTACTGCGGAACTTTCTGTGCTTTCTCCGGCTGCGTCCTTTTGGGGCGGCGGTTGGCGCGTCGGATTGTTTGGCGGCAGTCAATCGCACAATATAGGAACGACCTCGACTAAAGTCGAATACGCCCGCACTCTGCTTGGAGTTGAGGCGGAGTATCCCGGAGTGGCCGCCTGGAACAACGACTGGCTCATTGGATTGAGACTCGGAAGTGCAGCGGCCAAAGCCAAAGGCCAAGAAAATGCCTCACTCGGCCAACTCATGTTAGGAACAAGATTTTATCCAACACGCTTTCCCCTCAAACTGGGAATTCACCTAGGCCTAGAAACAGGGACGTTCCAAGACAGCAAGAAGTCCGAGGATGTAACAACTCTGGGCTTTTCCCTTTCCTATTAAAGTTTTATAACTTTATGAATGATTCAAGCCGGCTCGTACCTTTGCCTCCTCTTAGGGCTTTTGACATTTACTTTAGGGCTGCAAGCTGACGTCAGCCACAAGAGTGAGGGCCAAGTCGGCTTCACCTCAAACGCGAATTTCGAAAGTGCCAACGAAGACAGTGATTGGTACCTTGCGGCCACTCAATTTGCTAATTGGTCGGCCGGTTCCGGTCGTGTGAGTCTTAAGGGAAAGTTGTCAAAGTTTGTCAGCGAGGACCACAATGACTCGTTTCTTTGGCGCACCAATTATTCGGTGCCCGTAAATTCGGCGAGCCACAGCGACCTGTCCCTTTGGGGTAGTGTCTTTGGCTTGCACTTTCTCAACGGTGCTCCGGCGACTACCGAAGCCAACTTTGATTATCTCGGTGGCGACCTGGGAGCCGAGTTTGTCAAAGACCTCGCCTCGGCTGAACTTGCCTTCGGGGGTTATTACCAACTGAAGTCCTTTCACAGTTTTGACGGACGACTTGACCATTTGATGGCTGGCTTCGGTGAACTCCTATACTCAGTTTCCTCTTGGAAATTAATTCCCTCCACCGAGCTTGGATATGCCAACTCCTCCTTGGGTGACTATTCGCGCTTTTACCTTTCCTTGGGTTTGCACGCTGAGTTTTCTCCTCGCGGGCTTTGGAGCTATTCGGGGGACTATCTTTACTTGATGACTCAGTTCACCTCTCGCACAATCACTCAAACGACCGCCATCTCTCGTGGTCGCGGACAGACCATCATGGGCTCGGTGCAAACTCACGAGGCACACTCCTTTTCCCAACTCGAGCTTGCTGCAATTCGGAAACTTTCTGAGATGTGGAAATTTTCCGGAGGTTTTAAGATCTTAAGCCAGAACTCAAAAAGTGGAATCGAAGATTATTCTGTTTTTGAGATCTTTGCGCTCGTTTCTTCGTCTTATTGATAAAACCAAGAGGGGGTCTCTATGTCTTTGTTTTCTCGCCAACAGATAGTGATCGTTTGGGTCGTGGCCTTTGTCTCATTGTCTCTTTTTGGGTCACTCGCCGCCGGTGATGAGAATGCAGACTTGGATGCCGTTGAAGCTGCCAATGAGGAGCCCGCCAAGGACACCAAGTGGCAATCGGCCGTTACCAGTAAATTTGAGATGACCGACGAGCAATACAAATCACTTCAAGATCAAGGCCTCAAAGGAAATCAGATCGCAATGGTCGCAGGTCTGGCTAAGGAATCTGGAAAGACCTTGGATGAAATCGCCAAGATGAGGCTTGAGCAAAACATGGGCTGGGGCAAAATCGCCAAGGAGCTGGGAGTTCATCCTGGTACCATTGGGCAATCGGTGGCTTCGGTTCGTCATGAAATCAAAGGCGAGCATCACGCGATGAAGCAGGAGCAACGGGCGGAAAGAAAAGAATCTCGAGAGCAACGTCGCCAAGAGCGGCGCGCGGAACGCGCCGAGCGCAAAGGCAAAGGCAAGGGCGCCAACAAATAGTCAAAACTTGGCTTCAGCTAACAGCTGCCACTCCTCGACGGTATTCACTTCAAATACCTTCGAGGAGTAGTTGTTTTTTATCAGCAATTCTTTGATCACCGGCAAAATGTGCTGGTTCATACGCGAAATGGCCCTGAGCATTTTGAATATATGAACCAAACTCTTTTCTGAACAACCAGGCGGCAACTCGGAGCGATGATGAAAAAATGCGCCGGCCTGCCGCTTCGCCGTCCACCAATAATGCCTCCAGATCGGAAAGTTAATGAGGATGATGACTTGGGCTCGGGCGAGGCGTTTCTCTAGAACATCGAAAGGCCCGTAGCCATCGATGATCCACTTTTCCTCATTGGCGATCTTGTTGAGCAATTGTCGTGTCTCATCTTCCGCCCGCGGCACAAAGTCGGCTAAGTATTGAATCGAGTCGACATGGGTGATCGGCAAGCGACGCTTGAGGGCAATCTTTCGGGCCAGCGTGGTCTTGCCGCCGCCTTCGTTACCGATAATTGCAATTCGAGTCGCTCCGTCCGAAATATCGGAAGCCACCCTTGGCTCTGGCGCATCCTTCATATCAGCAATTTTAGTACATCTCCGCCAAATTGGTAGAATGTGACACTGACAAAATTCAGATGACCGCAGCACTAGACCCTAGCCCAGCAGTCCAAAAAAGACTATATTAGTCACAATGAGCTTTCCCTTTTCGTCGCGCCACCGCCGCGCTCTTTTTGTCCCCTTGTTTATTATCATCAACCTCGTGGTTTACTTCCAATGGCAACGACATCCGGCGGAATCTTTAGATACACCGATGGCGCAAAATTTCCTTGTCAGCTGGGAGGCCTTGCAGCAAGGGCGCTGGTGGGTGTTGGTGACCTCCGTCTTCTCTCATCTCCACTTTCTCCACCTGTTTGTGAACATGTACGTCCTGCTCGGCTTTGGAGCCTTTCTCGAAAAGACGATCGGCCGTCGGCGATTTTTGCTCTTTTATTTGCTAGCTGGAATTGGCGGCTCGGTCGCTCACGCTGCAGTTTCGAACTTTTACTTACACGATCCGTCTTTGCCGGCGCTGGGGGCCAGCGGCGCTCTCGCCGGAGTCATTTTGGTCTTTTCGCTTTTGTTTCCGCGCGAGAAAATTCTCATTATGGGTTTAATTCCTGTCCCGGCGCTCTTTGGAGCTATTGCCTTTATCGGACTGGACCTTTGGGGTCTTGTCGTCCAAGGGCAGGGCGGGGGATTGCCTATCGGCCATGGCGCTCACCTGGGTGGATCACTGACCGGCATTCTTTACTACTTTCTGCGCTTACGTCCTGCCATCCGGCGGGCTCGACGATATCAAATTGACGTCGAGTACCGCTAGGAGAGAAAATTTTGGCAAATGGAAGTAAATCTCAACTCCCGCTTTAAACATCACGTCATCGAAAACTACAAGGACGGTGAATGCATCTTCGCCGAGGGCGATGATGGGCGCAACCTTTACATCGTTCAAACCGGGCAAGTTCGCATTGTCAAAAAGATGGGCGATAAAGATGTTGAGCTCGCCGTGTTTGATCGGGGCGACTTTTTCGGCGACATGGGATTGCTGCAAAACATTCCCCGCTATGCTGGCGCCTTTGCCCGAGGCGAAGTCCGCGTGCTGGTTCTCGGCCGAGCCGGCTTCCTCTTGAAAATGCGGCGAGATCCGACTTTTGCCTTTGAAATGCTCCAGCAACTGAGCCACCGAATTAAAGTGTCGAATGATCGACTCCTGCTGCTCGTGCAAAAGTCCAATTTGCCGACACATGAAATTCAAAAAATTCTACACGACCTCGACGGCAAGGCATGATCACCACCATCAAATCGAATCGACTGGTCGTAATCTCTGATTTGCACCTGGGAAACCCTTTCTCTGAGGCCTGTCGGCGAGTCGTCCCATTTATCAAGTGGGCGGCCGCCCAAGGTTATGACATTTGTATCAACGGCGACGGGCTGGAAATTGCCCAATCGAGTTTTTCGAAAATCGCCACCCAAGTCCCGGAATTCGTCCGCGCCTTAGGTGAAGTGCGCAAAGGGGGACGCGAAATTTACTACATCATCGGCAACCACGACTTGTTGCTGGAGCATTTTCTCGAGGACTGGGGCGTCATGAAGGTGTCGCCGTTTCTCAATGTCATTTCCAACGGTCGCCGCATCCGCATCGAGCATGGCCACATTTACGATCCATTTTTTGTCAAATACCCTGTGCTCTACGAGACCCTGACCCATCTTGCTGGTTTTGTTCTCAAGGCTTGGCCCGCAGCCTATCGACTTTGGATTGCCTTTGAAGTTTGGAAATCTAAAATGCGTTACAAGCGAACGGGAATCGTCGGTGAACATCCCAGCTTTTGTGAAGCGGCCAATGAACTGGCGCAACGAGGGTTTGACACCATCATCTTCGGTCACACCCATCACCCGGGAGTTAAAGACGTGTCCGAAGGAGCCAAGTACTTTAACTCAGGCTCCTGGATGATTTCCTCTCACTATGTCTCGATCGACTCTGGCGCAGTTGCGCTCAGAGAGTTTAACCGAGAGAATCAATAATCTTGTTCAAGGTGGCACTGGGCCGCATCGATTGAGCCAGCTGAGCGGCATTCGGGTGATAGTACCCACCGATATCCACCGACTTCCCCTGAACGCGGTTGAGCTCGTCAACAATCGCCGCCTCACTCTTTTCCATCTGCTTTGCGACGGGGTTAAACTGAGCCTGTAATTCGCGGTCTTCACTTTGGCTGGCCAGCGCTTGCGCCCAATACATAGCCAAATAGAAATGACTGCCTCGATTGTCCAACTGACCGCAGTCACGGGCGGGCGACTTGTTCATTTCTAAAAATTTGCTATTCGCCTGGTCAAGAGTCTTTGCCAGGATCTGAACCTTCTTGTTCTTGGCTTTTTCACCCAAATCCTCAAGCGATACCGCCAAAGCCAAAAACTCGCCCAAAGAATCCCAACGCAAATGATTCTCCTCGACAAACTGCTGCACGTGCTTAGGTGCTGATCCTCCCGCACCGGTCTCGTAAAGTCCGCCCCCATCAAGCAGCGGTACTATCGAAAGCATTTTAGCACTCGTGCCCAACTCCAGAATTGGGAATAAATCCGTTAAATAGTCGCGCAACACATTGCCAGTAACTGAGATTGTATCTTTGCCACTCCGTAGCCGTTCACAGGTGTGCCGGGCCGCCTGCGTAGGAGACAAAATCTTGAGATCCAGCCCGTTGGTGTCGTGGTCCTTCAGGTAGGTCTTAACTTTCGCAATCAGATTTTTATCGTGAGGCCGCTGTTCATCGAGCCAAAACACGGCCGGAGTCTTCGACAGTCGTGCTCGCGTGACTGCCAACTTGACCCAATCGCGGATGGCAATGTCTTTGGCTTGGCACATTCGCCAAATATCGCCCTCTTCCACCGCGTGCTCCATCAAAGTTTTACCGTCAGCGCTCAGCACCTTCACGACCCCTGAACGTTTCATCCAAAAAGTTTTGTCGTGGGAGCCATATTCTTCGGCCTTTTGGGCCATTAACCCGACGTTAGGCACCGTTCCCATGGTTGCCGGATCAAAGGCTCCATGCTCTTTGCAAAAATCGATGACCTCTTGATAAATGCCGGCGTAACAACGATCGGGAATAAGGGCTTTGGTGTCCTGCAATTTGCCGTCGGCCCCGTACATTTTGCCAGAAGATCGAATCGCTGCGGGCATCGAAGCATCCACAATTACGTCACTGGGGACATGAAGGTTAGTGATTCCCTTACTTGAGTCTACCATGGCCAACTGTGGCCCCCGCGAATAGCAGGCGTTAATGTCAGACTCGATTTCTCCTTGTTTCGCCGCCGGTAAGGTTTTGATCTTGGCATAAATGTCGCCCAGACCGTTGCGAGGATCCACCCCCAGCTCCTTAAACGTCGCTGAGTGTTTTTCGAATACGGGTTTAAAGTAAACCTTTACCGCCTCGCCGAACATGATTGGATCAGACACCTTCATCATGGTCGCCTTGAGATGCAAAGATAAAAGAACATTTTGTTTGCGGGCATCCTCAACTTGTTCGGAATAAAACTTCACCAGGGAGGCTTTGCTCATGACGGAAGCATCAATAATCTCGCCCGCACTGACGGTGGTTTTTTCCTTGAGGACTTCTGCGTTTCCGGCGGAATCAACGAAGACAATCTTGACCGACCCCGCCTGATCAATCGCCACCGATTTTTCGGTGCCGTAAAAGTCGCCGCTCGACATATGGGCAACATGCGACTTTGAGGTCTTAGACCAAGCGCCCATCGAGTGAGGGTTGTTCTTGGCGTATTGCTTGACGGATGCCGAGGTTCGACGATCGGAGTTTCCCTCTCGCAACACGGGATTTACCGCGCTCCCCAGAACCTTTCCATAGCGGTTGCGAATCTCTACCTCCTCGGGAGTTTTACCTTCCTCAGGGTAGTTAGGTACCCCAAACCCATGGCCCTGAAGCTCAGCAATTGCCGCCTTTAGCTGAGGAATCGAAGCGCTGATGTTCGGCAGCTTAATAATGTTGGCGTCGGGCGTTTTGGCGATATGACCCAATTCAGTTAGAGCGTCAGTCACTCGTTGGTGAGACGGCAAACGATCAGAAAATTGCGCTAAAATGCGCGCCGCCAGCGAAATATCCTTTAGTTCAAACTCAATTCCCGACGACGCGGTAAAAGCCCGAATGATCGGCAAAAAACTCTCAGTTGCTAACATCGGCGCTTCATCGGTCTTGGTGTAATAGATCTTCATCACTCCTCCAACAAAAGGTGCCTGCTACTTTTTAACAAAAAGTGCTCGGCACCTTTTGTGAATAGCAAGAATTCGATTTTAAAGCCACAGATTGTCGGGTTAGGAGCGCGCAGCCAAAATCCAAATGCCGACGGCAATGAAAAGTGAACCGCTGACCCACTTGACATATCTCGGGTCCACAAGTGCTCCCAAGTACCGGCCCGCCACCACGCCCAAAAATCCAGCTAATGAGAGTGCGAGCACGACAGCCAACAAAACCGACAGCGTTGATCGAGAGCCTGCCGATGCCGCCAGTGCGGCAAACTGGGTTTTGTCACCCATTTCAGCAATGAAAATCGTCACAAACGTAGTCGCAAAAACCTTCCAATCCATGGCCGCTAGTGTAATAAAAGATAGGTGTTGGGCAAACAATATGTTGGAGATTAATGAGAATTGTTAAGACTCAACTCTTTAACGCCCTCGGGTGGAACTATTTTCGGCCTCAGTTTTCTCTACATCAACACGCGACCCAATCACTGAAGGCTTTTTTGAAATCGGCGACAGCTGAGGCGATCATTTCAATTTGAGTAACGTTTGCCTTTTGCCCTCGGGAAACCGCTCAATCGCATAGCGAAGCATAGTTCGCGGCATCGTCTTGCCGTGCCGCCGCAGAAATTTCTCTAAGCGTTGCATATCCTTTTTACCCGCCTCACGAAGCACCCACCCAACTGCTTTGTGGATGAGATCGTGGCTATCACGGAGCAGCAGCTCGGAGATGCGGTAAGAATCCTCCAGGTCATGGGACCTAATGAACCACAAGGTCGACACGATTGAAATCCGCCGAGTCCAAAGCCGAGGTGACTTTGCCCATCGGTAGAGCTGCTTGCGCTCCTTATCCAAAAGATGCCTGCCCACCACGTGGGGCGCCGATACATCAACAAGATCCCAGTTGTTGATAAACTCAAACTCCCGAACATAGGCTTGATAGATAATGCGGCGCTCTTGGTCCGAAGACGCTCGCTGGTATTTGTTGGCAAGAATAATTAGGCCGGTCAGACGCTCCTCGTGAAACTTGCTCCTAATCAACTTACGCGTTTGCTCTAGACTAAGATCGGTGAACTCTTGCGCCAACTTGCGCAATACGGGCACCCGAATACCTAGAAATCGATCACCATAACCATACTCACCCTTACCTGTTTTGAAGAATCTCAAGCTGTGCTCTGCAATTTTTGGATCAGCCAGTTCTTTGATTCGACGTTGAACTTCGATGGCGTCCCCCTCATGAAAGTGATAATCTTAAAAGTGTAATCGTCAGTATCACATCAAGGCCTAGAAATCACCATCCCATGATAGAGCCAAGAATCACTAAGTGGAGTCGGATCGAGGTCGTCTTTTGGAGCCTCATGATCGGCTTGGGTGAAGCCTACATTAGTGCTTACGCCCTCGCCTGCGGACTCTCCGAACGTTATTCTGGCCTCATCTCGACCATCCCGCTGGGAGCCGCCTCAATCATTCAATTGGCCTCGCCACAATTACTGAGAGTCTTCCAATCAAGACGACGCTTTGTAATCTTCTGTGCCGGCGCCCAAGCTGTCACCCTCGCGTTGTTGACTGGCCACGCCTTTTTTGATCGCGGCAGTCCGACCTTGTTGATCTTACTCCTTACGCTCTATTGGTTCTTTGGGCTCTCGGCCGGTCCCTGTTGGAATGCCTGGATTGTCGCGATCATTCCCAAGGAGATGCGCTCCAAGTTTTTTTCCCAGCGCGGCCCGTTTCATGAAATCAGCGTTCTCCTCGGACTGGTGGTTGGTGGATTGGCTTTACAGAACTTTCACGACCGCGTCTTAACTTTTGCCTTTCTATTTACTTTCGCAGCCAGTTTTCGACTGGTCTCCACCTTTTCACTCTACAAGTTGCCTGACGAACCTCTCGAGGGACCGGTTTACGTCGCAACTCCGATCGACCTCAAAGCCTTTGCGCGGTGGCTTGGCAAACCCTCGGTGCTGTGGATGCTGGTGTTGATCGGGCTCCTCAATTTCGGCGTCTCCATCGGCTCGCCCTACTTTACGCCCTTCATGCTTAAGCAGATGCACCTTGATTATGTCACTTACATGATGCTCATTGCGACACCATTTATTAGTCGTGCGTTGGCCTATAAATATTTTGAACGCCTGGTTCGCCGAGTGGGCGTAAAGGCCATCTTGCTCCCCTCGATGTTGTACATTTCGATAACGCCGTCACTGTGGGCGTTCTTTCCAACGGTTGGTATGATTGCGCTCTTTCAACTCCTCTCGGGAATTGCTTGGACCGGATTTGAGTACGGCATCCTGATTAAACAATTGGCCGACTTCTCCCAAGCGGAGCGCTCGCGAGTCCTCACCTGGACCAACTTAATCGTCGGGATCTTCAACATTATTGGTGTCTCCATTGGCTCGCAAATGTTGGGAAAAAATCCCACGGCACTCGACTACAATCACCTGTTCGAGCTTTCAAGTTTGATGCGTTTTATTCCTATTTTGGTGGTTTTTGCGATCGACTGGAAAGTGTCGGCTCGTTACATCAAGAAATTCTACTTTCGCTTTCTCGGTGCCCGCGTGAATCGCGGGGGAGTCACTCGCCCCATTTTGTACGTTGACGAAAACGGAGAGAAGTAACTCAAAAAAATCGTCGCCTGAATTGCGCGCTACTTCTTGTCGGAAGCCGCCGAAGACGCCAAGTCCATTGTGGCTTGCGACAGTTTTTTCAACTTGGGTTTGCGGCGCTTGCGGGTTCGTTCGGGAATGAGGCCCTTCATTGACTCGAGCTTGCCAAAGCAAAGCATTCGGTCGGACGCCTCAATGACCCGCTCCGACCGCGGGTTGGGAATGACCTTACCGGCGCGGTGGAGAGTTAAAACATTGATGTCCTTCTCTCTGAGGCCCGAACCCATGATTGTTTGACCCACGTATTGGGAGCCCTGGGGAATGGAAATCTCCGCCACTCCGTAACCACGGCTCACGGTGAGCTGCTGGCGAATATCAATTTCCGGGAAGTCTACTTGTGCGGCAATATGTTCGATGATGGCCCCGGCAACATCCAACTTAGTGCAAGACTCAATGCCCTCGAGTCCTGGCGATGAATTAACCTCCATGATCTGTGGGCCCTCGTTGCTTTCCAGCATATCCACACCGGCAATACCTAATCCCATGATTTGGGTGGCCCGAATCGCGGCCTCTTGAAACTGTTCGCTCAGTTGAACGGACTCGGTCTTGCCGCCACGATGGACGTTACTGCGAAACTCTTGGCCTTGAGCAATCCGCCGCATAGCTGCCACCACTCGATCGCCCACGACAATCGCCCGAACATCCCGGCCCTTGCTTTCAGAAACAAACTTTTGAATGAGCACATTCTGTCTTTGGCTTTGCATGAGCTCGATGATCGAAAGGGCAACCTCATTGGTGTGGGCCAGCAACACGCCGATGCCCTGTGTTCCTTCGATGAGTTTAATAATGATGGGCACTCCCCCGACCCGCTCGATCGCTCGCATCACATCAGCTTTCGCTCGCACAAAGGTGGTCTTGGGAATTCCAATTTTGTGTTTACTTAGGATCTGGAGACTGCGAAGTTTGTCTCGCGAGTTCAAAATGCCATCGGCCGAGTTAGCGCAAAAGACTCCCATCTGCTGAAACTGACGGGTAACGGCCGTTCCGAAATAAGTGACCGATGCCCCTACCCGCGGCAACACCGCATCGTAGTGACTCAAAGGTTTACCGTTGTAATAGAGATCGGGGTGTTCCTGTTCCAGGTCTATAGCGAACTTCAAGGTGTTGAGAATCCGCACCGTGTGCCCGCGGCTTTCGCAAGCTTCGCGAAGACGACGGGTGCTATAAGTGTTGGGCTCCCGAGACAAGATGGCCAGCTTCATCAATTCCCTCGCAAGCTAACAATTGATATTCCTATATCGCCGCCCCATAATCAACGACGACCACAAGGGGGTTCTGGTGGATACAACGGCAACAGCATTTAAATATTCCCTGACCATTCGCGAGGGCCACCTCGATACCTTTGGACACGTCAACAACGCCACTTATCTGGCTCTTTTTGAAGAGGCCCGGTGGCAAATGGTCACGGATCGAGGTTATGGTCTAGAAAAAGTTCGGCAGACCCAACAAGGCCCAATTATTCTTGAGGTCCAGGTCCAGTTTCGGCGAGAACTCAATCTGCGGACCGACGTCTACATCACCACGCGAACAATCAAATATGTGGGAAAAATCGGTCAGGTGTACCAAGAGATCGTCAATCAACAAGACCCCACCTTAGTCTATGCCACAGCGACTTTTACGATTGGATTTTTTGATCTTGAACGAAGGAAGCTCATCCCCCCATCACCCGAGTGGATGCGGGCCATCGGCGGTTCACCGTGACGGCCGGTGACGTTTGGGTAACCAAGGCCGGACTGAAGCAAAAAGGCGATAGCCTATTCGTGCCAGCGGATTTACGACCGGCAAGCCAATGACTTTGGCAGCCCACCGGTACTGATCAAGCTGGCTCCAGATTTGCTGAAAGGCCGCAACGCCAACTTGAACTTCGCCCTGAGGGCTCATCACATGCATACTGTGGTTAACGGCGTCCTTAGTTAATCCAAACTGAGCAGCATTAAATGCTGGATCCGAAATGTCGACTATCTCGAATAGCTCAGGAGCCATTCGTCGATAGTGAGAGATTTCAAAATCACAAACATAACAACTGCCATCTACAAAGATTTTTGTTTTGCTCATTTGCTCAAATTGACCCAATCCCCCGATCGAGGCAATTCAATTTGACTCTACTCATCGCGCATCTGCGGAAATACTGTTCCATTCGACAATGAGCTCTTAATTCGGTACTTTCCTAAGCATGGAGTCAAAGAGAGTGGTCATTATCGGGGCTGGTTTTGCGGGCGTCGCTGTTGCCCAGGGGCTAAGAGCTCAAAACAATTTACAAATAACTCTCGTCGACCGCCGTAATTATCACTTGTTTCAACCATTACTTTACCAAGTTGCCATGGCCGGATTGAATCCCGGCGACATCTCGACCCCGCTGCGGCGACTCTTTTCAGGGCAAAGGAATCTTGCGATTCTAATGGCTGAGGTGGACCGTCTCGATTTGCCAGGACGTCGCATCCACTATGACAACCAATGGTTGAGTTACGACTTCCTCGTCGTTTGTTGCGGATCAAAGCATCATTACTTTGGCAATGAGGAATGGGAAGAGTTCTCGCCTGGCCTCAAAACCATTGAGCAAGCCACGGAAATTCGTCGGCGCGTTCTCCTTGCCCTGGAACTCGCAGAAAAGGAATCTGATCTTCAGCGACGCCAAGAGCTGCTTACTTTTGTAGTCGTTGGCGGTGGCCCGACCGGTGTTGAAGTGGCAGGAGCCATTGCTGAGATGGTTCGTCACACTCTCGTTGGCGACTACAAACTCGCCGACCTCAGGTCGACCCGGGTTGTTCTTGTTGAGGGCGGAGATCGTGTTCTCGCAGCGTTTCCAACCTCACTCTCCGCAAAGGCCGAGCAATTCTTGCGCGATCTTGGCGTCGAAGTGAAGGTTAACTCTCGTGCCGCCAACCCAAACTCATTCAGCATTACGATTAATGACGAGCCGTTGAGAACCAAGACCATCATTTGGGCCGCCGGCGTCCGTCCGTCTCGACTGACCGATGAATTTTCTTGTCCCAAGGATCGCTCGGGAAGAATTATCGTCAATAGCGATTTCAGTGTTCCTGGTTTTGAAAGTGTCTTTGTGATAGGCGACCAAGCAGCTTTTCCCACCAATGACGGGCAATTCCTACCAGCTTTGGCACCTGTCGCAATTCAACAGGGACGCCACTTAGCACGAAATATATCCATGGAATTGAAAGGTCTGCCGCGCAAACCGTTTAACTACTTCGACAAGGGCATAATGGCCACGGTTGGTAGGACACGCGCAGTGGTTAGCGTGGGGCCCGTGCAACTCAGTGGATGGATCGCGTGGCTGATTTGGGTCTTCGTCCACATCATGTATTTGGTGCAGGTCAAGAACCGTGTCTTTGTTTTCTTACAGTGGGCCTGGGCCTACTTTTCGTTTGGTCAAGGCGCCCGCTTGATTGTCCACAAAACTTGGAAGTTTTACAGTGGAGAGAAGATTCCGATCCAAGGGAAATAGTCACTCGACGATCTTGTACTGCGAGCGAATTTCCTTCCGCGCCAGAGCATCAAAGTGCCACCACTCATAGGCGATAGGCAAAAAACCCGCCCGCACCATGGTTTGCCGTAGAATCTGTCGACGGACGATATGGTCACTCGACAACTTGCCCTCTCGCAAAAACTGTTCCTCGAGTGCTGGTTGGGCGAGTGGAGTGAAGTCATCAAAGGCTGTTCCCATATCAAGTTCCCCGCCCCGTTGTTCTGCGAGTGTGACATCGAGAGCTAGACCAAAATTGTGCACCGAACCCGTCGTCGGATTGGCCACATAGGGCTCGCCACTCGTGCCCTTCACTTTGTCCCACAAAATCTTTTGCGCCCATCTGGGCCTTAGGGCATCGAGAATCACGAGACACAGGGTGGGGTGCTCCTGACGAAGGATGTTCAAAACCGTCTGCAACTTGGTGGCCGCGACTGGATGCAAAAACGCCCGATTAAAATGGCCATACACATTGCGCCCAACAAAATTGTTGGTTGTTCCATAGCGCAGATCAATTCGCACGAGCTCACTCGCTGAGATCTCGACAAAACCGTTCTGCTCCAGATACTTGATCAATTCATTCGCCATCGGAATTCTCAAGCTTGCGGAGCCGCTTCCAGCCCAGACTCCAGATGCGCTCAAACTCCTGCTGCATAAAACGCTCCGACACCCAATTCTCCGCCAACCACAATCCGTGGGGAACGATATACTCAAAGCCTTCAACCGACAACTGCCGAGAACCGCCGGTGGAGTCGGCTTTAAATTCAATTTCCGCAACTCCTCGCCAGAAGCCCCCGAAGATCCACCTCACCTTTTCATTTTCCTTGAGGTAAACGTTCTTCGCCACCAGCGGTAGGGGAAACTTCTTAATCGCGATGCGCGCCCAACCCTCACTATCCACTTTGACTGGGGCCAATTCTCCATACAGCTTCACCCAAGAGGACGGGTCTCGAAAATAGGGAAACACTTTTTCGACGGGCAAACTAAACTTTTCTTGAAATTGAATCAACACTGTTCCATCCTCCCCGGCTATGAGACTGGTCTTAATCCAATCCCCTGTCCAGGACTTTTACGAAACCAAGGTCCGCTTACAGCCCTTGGGGCTGGCCTATCTTAAGGCCGCGGTGGAAAAGTATCATCCCGATGTTGAAGTTGTGATCCGCGACTACCATAGCGGAGCAGGCCGTAAGACGATTCGCTGGCCCAAGGAATTTGATTACTTGAGGTCCTACTACGCCGAACAAGATCGCGGCCCGTTTTCCACTTTCTTCAATTACTTCCATTTCGGTTGGAGTTTTGCAGAAATCGAAGCTGATTTACGTCAACTCAATCCCACCTGGATCGGGATCTCGTCGCTTTTTACGCCGTATTATCGCGAAGCCTTGGCGATTGCAAAGTGTGCCCGACGCGCCACCGTAGCCCCGACCATTTTCGGCGGGTCTCACGTCTCGGCTGCCCCTCACCAGATACTTGGTCAACCCGAGGTCGATTATGTGATCCAAGGCGAGGGCGAGCGGCCCTTGGTCGAACTCATTTCCTATTTCAAGGGACTTACTCCGCTCGAGACCGTCAGCAACTTAGGCTACAAACTCAACGGCGAGTCGCACTGGAATTGCCTCAGAGATAACTATTCGTTGGATGAAATTCCCCTCCCCTCGATGGATGAATTTCCCTTAAATCGATACACTTATGAAGGCAAACCCATCGCGTTCTTGATTACTTCACGAAGTTGTCCACACAAGTGTTCCTTTTGTTCGGTTCACTTAACATTTGGCAACCGATATCGGCGCCGTTCGGTGACCGACGTCGTCCACGAAATCAAAACTCGCTATGATCAAGGCTATCGAGTGATCGACTTTGAAGACGACAATTTGACATTTTACAAAGATGAAATGAAAGAACTTTGTCGCTCCATCATAGCTATTTTCCCCCATCGCCAAATGCAATTGGTGGCTATGAATGGCATCAGCTATCTGAGTCTTGATGACGAACTGCTGGAGCTGATGTGGGCTGCGGGTTTTACCCATCTGAATCTTGCCCTGGTCACCTCGGATCAGTCGGTTCGGGAAACCACCAAACGACCCCACACCATAGAAGCTTACCTCCGCGTGGTTGAAAAGGCTCACTCTCTCGGATTTCAAATTGTTTCGTATCAAATTCTGGGCCTGCCTAACGAGTCGCTCGACAGTATGATTCAAACCTTGGGGTTCAATGCTCGCCAACCGGTTCTTTTGGGCGCCTCCATCTTCTATCGCACTCCTGGTTCCCCGATTGCGCAGGGGCTGGAATTGACTGAGGATGATTTTTTTAAGGCGCGCACCACCGCTATGGCGATCGAGACCGCCGAGGTTTCCCGGGCCCACCTTTACACGATGTTGATTGCGACTCGGATTCTTGATTATTTGAAAGGTCTGCCCTTGCCAGGCGAATCTCGGCTATCGGACTTGTTACAGCAGGACCCACCTGAAATCGGAGTTAAAATTCTACGCGACCTTTTTACGACAGGTCGGTTGCGGTTTTTGACTTCCCAAGGGTCTCGCGATAACTTGAATTTTTGTACCAAAACCTTTACCCGGATTCTTGTGGCCGCCCAATCTGTAACCACTTTGCGTGGGTCACAAATTGTCCTTGATGTCTTGCCACGCCACCAGGAGAAGAGAGATGTCCACAACTCCCCAATGCCCGCAGTGCCAGTCTGAAAATGTTTACGCCGATGGCACTCTTTGGATTTGCCCGGAGTGCGCCCACGAATGGAGTCAGTTTGCCTCGGCCAAAGAGGAGGCGATCAGCCAAGATGACGGCGCCATCCGTGACGCCTTTGGCAACCTACTGAGCGACGGGGACTCGGTCACCGTGATCAAAGAATTGCGGATCAAAGGCTCCTCCTCAGTCGTGAAGGTCGGGACCAAGGTCAAAAACATTCGGCTTACTGACGGCCACGACGGACACAATATCTCTTGCAAAATTGATGGCATTGGCGCCATGAATCTAAAATCAGAGTTCGTAAAAAAGTCCTGACGGTCAACTCAAGATCTCGAGTCGAATCGTCAACTGATGCTGATGACCCAAATCCCGCGACGAGACCTTCACTATCTGGCCATCAACAAAAAGCGCCAATAGGTCTGCATGGTTCAGTTCAATGGTGTGCGGATGACCGCTTTGGCCGCTAATATCCGCCATCACTGGCTGGCCTTGCTTGGTTTCACGCAACATCACCAAGGCTGACACCGGACTCAGACTGAGTTGGTGACCGTGATTGGCGGATATTTCCGTAACAATCTGCGCTTCACCCGTGCCCGGTTGGTCCCCTGAGCCGATCATGGTTTGGGAAAGTGCCAGTCTTGGCAGTAACATGGCCGCACCGGCCAAGGAAGTCAGCTGGAGAACTCTTCGACGTGTCATTGGTAAACCCCCACTTAGCGGCCATGCGCCATTGCCGGCCGACGTTCACCACCTTATTTCAAAAGGCCTTTCGCGCGAAAGATGCCACTTAGTGAAACAGGTGTTTCATGATAGGAAACATCAGAATGGAGGTACTCATGGACGTCGAAGGCCTAAAACTGCGAGATATCAATCTCTTTCTCGACTTGGTTAAAACCAAGTCGATTCGGGAACTCGCCCGGCAAAGGGGTGACCTTCCAGGCCAGATCTCGAAGACCATCCGCGGTTTGGAAATGAAACTCGGGAACGCCCTGGTTCATCGCTCGTCCCATGGGGTTTCGCTGACTGCTTACGGCACCGAAATCTTGCCCTTTTTGGAGGGCATTCGTCGCTACCAACAACGCCTCGGGGGTCACCTCGACAGCTCCGATTCCCAAGTGGTGCTGTCGATTGCGACAACATCATTTTTTTCATCGCACTTTGTACCGACCTTGCTCGGCAATCTTGAGAAGTTTTCGCCCGACGTACACTGCCGTCTCATCGATTTGCCGCCCAACCAATTCATCCCGGTCGCTCTGAGAAATGGCTTCGAGGTTTGCATTCATTTGAATGATTTGGACTGGCCGAAGACTTGGAGCTCAGTGGAAGTGGGGCAAATTCACTGGCATCTTTGCTGTCGCAAGCAACATCCCTTGCCCCGCAAAGCTCCACTGCGGACCATTCTCAGTCACTCCTTTGTCTATCCGATTTATTGGACCAGCGAGGGCATTCGCCATGGCGACGATTACTTTCCCGTTTCGATTAAAAAGCGCAAGCGGGGGTTTGAAACGACCACCGCGACGAGCGCGGCCCACATCGTGGCTCAAACCGACCACATTGGCTTTTTGCCGGATCTCATTTCGGCGCCATTGATCAATCAAGGATTGCTTCGGGTCATCGAAGCTCCGGCGATAAAACCCGTTTCACAGAAGGTGTTCTTGACCGTCAAAAGTGATGTGATCAAGCAGCAACGCCTCGAATGGATGCGTCGGCAATGCCAAGAGCTCCTTCTCAATGCGACGGTTAGTTAACTTGGCCCGGGGCCAGCTGTTAGCGATCATCTTTCGGGCGAGGTCAAATTTCTGCGCGCAGTGCTTCGAGGTAGCGCCTCATTGATTCCACTCGTCGAATTCCCTCGTCGCGACCCGCCCGCGTTTTGAGGGTCTCAGCGGTTTTGAAGAGTTTCTTGTAAAAGTGGTCGATCGTGTACTTGAGATCGTCAGGTTCTCGATGATCGCAAAACGGGTCCTCGGCATGGTAGAGTGAGCGCTTCAGTAGGCCTGAGGTCGCAAAACAGCGGGCTATTCCCACCGCTCCCAAACCATCCAGCCGATCAGCGTCCTGTACCACTTTGGCCTCTATTGATTTGACGTCAATATTGGCACTAAAGCTGTGGCCTTCGATCGCATGAAAGATCTCGTCATAGAACACGGCGGGGTAGCCGGCCGCCGCCAAAAACTCAATCGCTCTTTCTGCCGACAATTTGGACGCCTGGGAACGCAGCGGACTGTTCTTCGGCACAATGACGAGATCATGCAACCAAGCCGCTGGAACAATGACCTCAAGCTTGCCGCCTTCGGTTCGCCCCAGCTCTTTGGCCATCTTCACTACCCGGCGAAAATGCAGAATGTCGTGGGCGGGATCGTCAGCGGTCGCCACTTCAATTATCTTGGTCTCAAAGATCAGTTCCCACTTTGTGAGCGGCACCCTTGGCTCCTCCAGTTAAAATATAGGCTTACTTGACCCTCACCTTTTTTCTTTCACCGCGAAAATTGTACGGATCGACCCAAGTCAGGTGATAAATAGTCTCGTATGCACACATCCCCAGGGCAATCGAAAATTCGCCAGTTTTTTGCGGCCGCCGCAATACCCTTGTTTTGCACTCAACCCTACAAGTCCATCTGCAATGTGGATGTCCGCAAAGCCTCCACCACCAGAGAAGAGCGCATTGAGAAAATCGGGGATCGCTTGCGTGACCGAGCCCTCGTGACCTTGGCTGGCGAGTTGGGTCGCAAGAAAATGGTAGAAGAGGACCTGGACCGACTTAAACCTGCCGCCCTCAAGAGGCGGGCCTTTAAGCGCTACTATGCCCGCATTTTTGAACTTCTAAATGAGTACTTGGCCCAAAATGACTTTTCCCTCGATGTAGAAACCTTGCGACAAGACATGGTTGTGGCCGTCACCTCGAGGGCCCATGCCTCACTCGCCGACGAACTTGCGATTATTAGCCAGGTGCAAATGCTGCTTCCCAATGACATTTTCTTCGAGGGACAACAATCGGCTGACTTTCGCAAACTGCAAAAAGAATGCGGCAAAGACGGGATGGATGACAATGCGTTTGCGGACACCCTCAATCCTGAAAAGCCCAACGAACAAAAAGTTGTGATGATTTGTCCCGGCGCAGTGGTCGCTGCAGTTGAGTTTGTCAAAGAACAACGTCTCGACAGTCGTGAAGTGGTTACGGCTTTAGCCATGACGGTGGGGCACGAGTTTGGCCACCACATTGATAGCGAAATCTTTCCGGAGGCTTTTTCTGACATGAAGGCCTGTTTTGATCTTAGGTTCCGGGGCCTATTTGAGAAAGAAATCGAAAAGTACATGGCCGAAATCACCGCTGACACCTTTGGACTACAGGTCCTCGCTCAACGCCTTGCCTATGTTGATCTTGAATCGCGGGAAACCTTGCTCGAGGGAGCTCTCGAAGACATGTGCGGAAATCCTGACGACCACGTTCATCCGACCGGCTACTACCGAATAGCAATTACGGCTTTTTCAAGTAAGGCCCTCCGCTCGGTTCTTCAGTGTGGGGAGCCCAGCTATCCCCTCGCCTGCCCGATGCCCTAGGCGCGCAGCAAGAGTGCTTCTTCCGCCCTGTACATAACCCTTAAAGTGTTGTTTAATTTTTGATACTAACCAAGGACACACTGTGGGTCTCAAAAAACATCATGACTTCATGTGGAGCTTTACCAAGAGCTTTCTATTTTCCCTAAAACGGCCGGTGTTTGCTTACCTGCTGACTTTAAGTACCTCGATCATTTTGCTCTGTTCCGGTCTCATTTACTACTTTGAGGCGGGGCAAAACCCAAGGCTTGAAACTCCGTTTGACGGCCTTTATTACTCGGTCACGGTCATGACGGGAGTCGGATTTGGTGACATTGCGCCCATTACGACGGCCGGGCGGATTCTGACGATCGGAATGATGCTGTTGGGAACGGCAATTTTTGTTTGTTATACCGCTGTTCTTTCGGTTTCTATCTTAGAAATCGAAATGTCTCACTTCAAAGACCGCAACAGTTGAAGTAGCTTCTGACCCAGCCAAACGGTAAGCCCAAGAATCACGCTGGGGAGCCAAATGTAAAGCAACTCAGATTTTATCACGCTCCACCCGCGGGCAGTGAAAAAGCGGCCAATGCTGATCGGAGACACTTCGATCACTTGCCATGGCAAAAAGTATCTCTCGTTGTTGAAGGGCCAAAAGAAAGCAACTCCCAGTCCACCGTCAGTAAGGGCATCGAGTAATCCATGAGAACTCATCGAGAGAAACGAAAACAAGAAGACCACCAAGGGGCCAGCTCTCAATTGGCCGGCGCCCCAAGCGCAAACGGCTGATACTCCGAAAGCAAAGGCCAGGGAGTGCGTGAACCCCCGATGGCCCCAGGGAGATTCATATGGAATTCCAAATTTAAAAGCGAGCGCATCTAGGTCAGGCGCAACCGACAGAAACATGCCCAGCGCCAAAAGCCTCCAGGGAATAGCCTTTCGCAGCGAGGCTGAACTTAAGGCTAGGGGAATCGCAATGTGTGAAAAGGCTGAGGCCATATCTACCAAGAATTAGATCGTTAGAAGGGAGCTCGGTCAAAGGTCAATGTGACGTTGTCATATTATTGATAAACGTGGGACGATAGAGGAGTTAAATCACGGAGGATGTATGCTTCAATTTCGGGCTTCTCGGGTGGGTCTTTGGGTTTGTTCCTTTAGTTGCCTCACGCTGTTCGTCGCTCTGCTCACTGGCTGTAATGCTAAAAGCAAAGACAGCTCCGATACTAGCTCTTCAGACACTAACACCATCGGCATGGTTGTGGGCGCCGCCAACAACGCTGCGAATGACACCGAGAACACCTCACCGGGCCTACTTGGGATTGAAGGCGAACTCAGCCCGTTTGCCGCGTGTGACTACAAGGTTCGCTCAAGCTGCACCTCCAACGTCTCAACCGTGAGCTTTAGCGGTTGTACGATCACCGGCCAAGGCGGTGGAACCGCAACCCTCGACGGTGGTTGGACCAACACCTATAACTCCGCCCCCGCCTGTGTTCGAGGGCTCACGGGCGCACTTATCGATGGCGACACCGTCACCAGAACAACGGACTCAAC
>JADZEO010000004.1 GCA_020850475.1 Bdellovibrionales bacterium
TCAAATCGAAGGGCAGGAGTCGAAGGCGGCGAGAGAAATATACTTAGAAAAATTCCACCGCTGGGTGTACCGGGAACGCGTGAGGGGCAAGAGGCTTGAGAATTTCAAAAATCAGTTTGCGGCTCAAACCGGACAGCTGCAAGTTTGAGAACCCAGCAGGATAGCTGCAACTTTGACGCTCAAGCCAGACTACTGCAACTTTGAGAACCAAGCCGGACTACTGCAAGCTTGACGCTCAAGCAGGGCAATTGCAAGTTTGAGGGGTCAGGTTGCCCCACCAATTTAGCTCACTCCTTAACCGAACTGTATTGTTCTTGAGAATTGTAAGTTGTTTTTTTTGAGCAGAAGATGGACTGTCTGTCGCTTGAGACTCACAGCTCACGATCGTGAAAATTAAAATGCGATACCTCATGGGAATAAATTATCTGGACCGCGATCCAACTCGACGGCGGGATTGGGTTAGCCAACATCCTCACGGACAATGGCGACACGCTCAAAATTGCCACTGATAGCCCGCCTTGAGGCCCCAGGCGGCATCTTGGCTCAGGTCTAATTGCAGGCGAACGTGATCGATTAAAATCACGCCGGCTGAGATCGAGAGTCCTAACTCTAGGCCTTCAGGTCCCGCCTTGAGTTCAGTTTCGGTGGCCTTAAAAATAGTTCCGGTGCGCACTGTGAGTGTCGCCGGATCGGGAGAGTATTGAAGTTCGGCCGCAACTCCGACAAAACTCTTGGTCTTCCCAGGCAATTGAAGGGGAAGGTCATACTCCACTCCCCCCTCGAGAATCCACATTTGATGAGTGAACTTCACTTCGGTACCCACCCGCTCATCCAAACGGATGGGCGAGCTATCGGCCGGATTAACTTTGGCGGGCAGCTGAAAGCTCCGCTGTTCCCACGCCAACAACCCTCGCCAGCGGTACTGTTCGCGCCAAGGGATTAGGGCTCCCACACCAACACGCGAAGAGCTGCCGGGTTCCACTTCCAAGATGATCGGGTCTTGAAGCCCTTCGACCTGATTGGGATTGGGCACCTCGGTTACAAATTGCGAGTAAGGTGAGGTGCTTTCTTGACCCCCCACTCCCGCCTCGATGAGCCACCACCAACCCCGTCCCGCTTGGGCAATTTCGCTCCGAGGTACTCGACAATCATCTTTTTTAGACAGTTTCACGGCTGTCCGCGGGAGCCACCAGCGGGCGACGCCGTCGGAGACAAGCACCTGCTGACGATCTTGAGATGGCTTAATGGCGATGAGTTCTTCACCTGATTTAAATTCCCGCACATGTTCCGCGAGCACGGGATCAACTCCGGTGGCGTCTTTTACCAGTTCGGCACAATGCTGAGCTGGAGAAGAAGATCTCGGCTGAGCCATGAGCGGCTCAACCGAGAGTAGAATCAAGATCAGGGCCACCAGGCTCGCTCGATTATTGAGCACGGCACTCCTGGAAGGCCAAGGGACCGGGTGACGTGCGAACATGACGGATCAAAATGTCACCATGAGACTGATGACTCGCATAAAACGGATTAAACTCCGAAAGTTCAAGATTGTCGACTCCGTAGCGCACCGGCACAGCGCGACCTTGATGGTCGCGGGCCTTGAGCACCCAGTAGTTGGCTCCTAACTGCGTGGTTTGGTCGTTAAGACTCGACAGAATCTGAGCCCGAACGGGATCGGCTTCGGCCGGGGCCTGAAACACAATGAGGTCATTAAGAATCTCAAGGCTTCGCGTGCGCAATACGGGATCACTGGCATTCCGATCGAGCGTGGTGGTTACGACCTTCGGGTTAGTGATCGACTTCTTACACTCGTTCAGCAATACGGTTTGATCCAAACCCGTGAGGTAGCGAGTGTAGTTATGATCTTCGCTCGAGGGCGCCTTAAATTGGTTATCTTCGCGAGCCACATTCACCAAGCGAAAGGCTTTGCAATGTCCGCGTCCGGCATAGGTCTTACCATACGGGCTCGATACCCTAACCACGGTATTGGCCTCTAAGCGCGCCAGAGGCAAACCCACGCGATCGAGTAAAAAGTTGTGCTTGTAAGTGGCCCGCCGGAAAGTCCCGGCTTGCGCATCGGTTCGCGACTGAGCCAGCACGACCTGTCCACCGCTCCAGATGACCGGAGTGAGACGCTCCCAGATCCACTCGTAACTCAAATTGTAAGCGTAGATCTTACCGTCTTTGCCTTCGATACCAACGACGTCTTCAATAATCGGGCAAAGGGGTTCTGGGTCTTGCGGAAAGGCAAAACGCTTTTTGCCATCCCGTGAGGTTCGCACATTGGCACCCGACACGCGCTCGGTCGTTTGTCGACCGTCGACCTTCCACCCACAATCGCCGCATGATCCGCTGACTTCAAATGGTTTGACACTTTGAGCGACAGCCGAATCGCCTTTGGCGAGTTCCGCGTGTGAGAAAACTTCGTCAAAACCGGCAATCGCGCCCGGAATGGTGGTGGCGTCTTCGGGAAATTGCCCCGCCAGTGTACGCATCTTCGACTCAACATAGCGCTTGCGGAAAACTCGCTCGATACGACCATAGTAAGTCGAGGCAACGTCCGCCGAAGTGGGATCGACATTCTCGAAGGCCTTGCGCTCAGCCAAACTGGTTTGCGAGACCAACTTGCCAAAGGCGAGCAATTGCGCAATCTCCGCTTTTTTGGCCATGTAACCTGCGGTACGAAAGTCAGGTCCGACCGAATCCAGGAGCTTGAGCACATTAATCATCTTTGCTCGCGCCAATACCGGTCCGCCCATGCAATTGTCGTTTACCTCGCGAAACACTTCGGTATCCGCCAGTTCACGATTGCTCAGGGCCTCAGCGGTTTTTCCGCGAATGGTCGCGGTACAACGAATGTCAACATTGAGTGACTCCAGGCCATTGATATAGGCCTTAGCCACTTGGACCATTTCTTTCGCTTGCACGATCCACTCCATCCGTTCGCGGCAATAGTCCCAGTTTTGCCGAGCCGCTTTGTAATCAAAGGAGTTTAACGAGGCGTGGATGTTTTTCTGACAAAAGCGCTCATGCACGTCACTTGAGCGACGAGCCAACCACGCCAGGTTGAGATCAGCCCGCTCTTGCAGCGACGCTGCAGCCTCGGCGCGCGCGGCTTTAAACTTAAGAATCATAATGTCGTGGTCCATGGCGCTGATCTTGTCGACCACTTTTTCAAGAGTGATCGTGATGAGTTCAAGTCCCTTGGCCAAGACTTCATCTTGTTTGCGAAGATCCTCGATATTGCCGAGAATGCCCTTAATGAGTTCGCTCTGCTTCACGTCGACCTCGCGAATGGCCGCTAATTGGGCCTGATGATTCTTGAGTGTCGAAATAATAATCTGGCACTGATTGCGGGCCGGCAGTTGATTGTCCTGCGGGAATAAAACACCGCACTGGACCTTTTCAATCGTGAGGCAACAATTAGAAGCGTCGAGATCAGTTTCCGCACCCGTGCACACCAGGCGAGGATCGTTCACCGTTCCGGTGTTGTCCACCGAGCACATTTTGGCTTGGAGGTTATCGACTTGCTTTTGTGCTTTCAACAGCTCATCGAACTCCTTGTACTGCTTCTCCAGCTGCTGTTTGAGCGAAGCACTCACTTTGTAAAGATTGGCAATCTCTTTGGAGGTGTACTCCTTGAGTTCCTTAAAAGCATTTTGCAAGGCCTGAGTGGCAGCCAGGCTGCTCGACTGAACTTGGAGGATGAGAGCCTCGAGCTCTTTGTCGCGTTCCTTTAGGCCTTTAATGTCGTTATCAATGGCGGCAAAGCGCTTGTTCACTTGCTCCTCAAAGTTCTTGAGGTCGGCCTTAAGATCTTGCAGGTTTTTTTCCAGGGCCAAAAATCGGGCCCGGGCTTCTTCTTCAAGTTTGTCGATCCGGCGCTCGAGCTTGAGGTCGCCCCCATCGGAGATGAGCAGAATCAAATAATCAACTTGAGCGAGGACCTCCGGGTGATGGACCGGCATCTTGCGAGCTTGGATCAAGTCCAAAATCCTTTTGCGGGTGGCATCCAAGTTGTCGGCCAACTTGCCGAAGGGGTTGTCCACCCCATCCTTGTCAGTCACCAGGGCCCGCAGTTCGCCCGCCAGATTTTGTGAGCGAGTGAGCATTTCGAGGAGCCGCTGCTCCTGGTCCTCGGCTTTGACCATCGCGCTGTCGATTGAGGTCTTTTCCTTAACACCCTTGCTGCAGCCGCCAACCAAGGCCACCAGCAATAAGGCAAAAACGGTCCCTAGGCTCAGCTGAGCCTTCATCCGCACTGTTACCATTTGGTATCCCCTCCAAATTAGATTCGTTACTTCCGCACAATTCCAAATTCGATACTGTCTCAACCCGGTCAAATTTGGCCCACGGGAAACTTGCCGCCACTCCCAAGGGAAATCAGCGGCTCATCTAAATTGGCGTTCTCATTGATATTGGTATTTTGTGTTTTGAGTCGTTACCAGTGATTGGACCGGTTTCCCAAACCAACGAGGTCCATTCCGCACCAACTCGCCCTCACACCAAACATCCGCGCCCATCCAATTTCCTTAGAGATAGGGAATAAGCAAGGTGTATGCCCGCCTAACTGCCGATAAAACCCTGCGCAAACGTTTAATAATCATGCGCCTGTTTCAAAGTTGAACACGTTTGGACGACCCCTCTGAGCCCCGAAAGTCGGTTTACCGAATTTCAAAGCGGGCTAGCAAAAATTCAAATCAAACTCGGAAAGGCCACTCCCCATTGAAAATTTCCTGGCCTTGTGATTAATGCGAATAATTGTCTGTTAATTTGTGAAAGTTTTTAGTTCCCCCTCGCAACCAAACTCATTTTTTCTGGAGGCTTTATATGAAAAGCATTTTAATGGCGTTAGCTCTGTTAACCGTTCTGGCGGTCAGCAATGTTTCCCAGGCTTGTTTGCCCGGTCATAAAGTATTCGCAAATGGTGCCGTCACTTTGTGGGCTCACGGTGTTGCCTACAAGCTCGGTGAGGACGAAGACCCGCTGTTGTTAGAACCAGCTGAATTTGCCAACACCGCAATTCACATTATTGCTAACGGCAAACTTCTCAAAGTCACCGTCCTGGAAGTTAAGCTGACCAAAGACAAAAAGCACTTCTTGTACACCGATTATCAGGTTCAAGAAGGCCGCAAGACCAAAGTTTACCGCATTCGCAGCAACTACACCGAAGAAGGTGGAGCATTACGAAGCGCTCGCTCAGCTCCTCCGGCCCCGGCGTATCCGATTGATGAAACTGTTGGCTGTGGTTCACATTGAGTTAGCAAGGCCCAGTCACCTGGGCCAACTCTCTCGCCTTTTTTTTAAGGAGAATTGATTATGAAAAAAGGATTCATCTTGTTTATGACCCTGGTGGCTTCAATTGCCATGGCTGAGCCGCAAATGGCCAAACAGCTTGAACAAGTTTTTGAGAAATATGAAGTGTATGACACCGACGGTGCCGAGTTCACCGTCGAGATCGACTATGCGGCCCACCACTCTTGTGGTCGCTCCACGATGTATGTTCTCTCGGAAATTGACGAAAGCAATATGATCGTCACCAAGCGAATTTTGCCGCGTCGGGCTTATTGCCCCCCTCCGGATCGCTGGCCGCTGATTGTTGAAGGCCTGCGCTTCACGGTTACGCCTGAGGCTGGCAGTCGCATCAATGCGAAATACTTGTGGGTTCCCAAAGGTTCCCAAGTGGTCCTTCGCGGACCTGAGGCGACCGAAGGACTTCCCAAAGGTATGTTGGCCCTGTCACTGAGCTTAGAGCCGAAACGGGCTTTGAGTCCTGGGCTTTCAGCAAACATCTTTGGAGCTTTTAGCAACGCCAATTCGTCTTTGGTTTTGGGCGAGCCCAAAGTGGACGCGAAAAAGCGCGTGGCTTTGATTGAAGTTAAGGTGAAAGAGCAAAACACCGACCTTCCGACTCCGGACGAGGGATTGGGTTTCGCTGAATCTGTCGCCATCGATAGTGCCACCAAGGGTCTTTGGACCGTCGTATTGGTGGACAAAAACGGCAACAGCCTTCGCAAAGAACAAATCCGCCTTAAGTAATGATTGGTTTAAGTTCCAACACTTTTTGCTTACTGCGAAAAGTGTTGGGGCTTGATTGCAAATTCCCGCGAGACCGGATCAGAGTCTCCACGCATCGCCGCCTTGGCAATCAAAACAATTCGATATTGCCCCGGGTCCAGTGGCTTACTGGAGCGCCAATAGCTTTGTGAAACATCATTTTGCTCATCAATCAACGTCCACTTGGTCTGTCCGATTTCACGGTGAAAAACTTGGAGACTAATAGTCGCTCCCTCAACAGTTCGCCACTCGATGCGCGGATGCTCACTTAACTTGACTTCCGTAATCTCGGGACGCGGCACTTTTTGACCATACAAGGTAAAAGAAAACGGCGGCGACTTGCGCTGATAGTTGACGCCGCTGGCGGTGAGCCCTTGCACCTCCCAATGATACTTTCGACCTACCTCGAGTGGGACACCGGTGGACGTTTGAGTGGTGCGCACGACTTTGGCAGTATCGCGGCTCTCGTTGACGTCCCAAACCCGGAGCTCATAAGATTTTCCGCCGGCGATAGGTGCCCATTCAAAACGCACCTTGCTGGTTTTTCCGTTGGCTTTGACCATTTTGCCTTCGGATGGCTGTTGTAACTCGACCTCAACTTCTCCGGCTTGCACTTCGACGGGGTCACTCCAATCACCGAGGCTTCCGCCTTTAGCCATTGAGCGGATGCGAAAGTGATAACGGCCGCGGGACAAGTCAGTTTTGTAAGTGGTCTGTGAGGTTTTAAAATGGCTGGGTGGTAGAACCGTATCGAGTGACTTAAACTCCAGTTCATAGGAGACGGCTCCGGGCATTGCCTCCCACCCGACTTCTACCGTTGCGGTCTCCGTGGCTTCTTCGGCTTGCTCTTGGGCATTCGCCCGGCCTCCCTCGGCAATCCCGAAAATACAAAAGGCGGAAACCACTACGCGAATCACCGAAGCCACCTTGCAAAAGTAATCTCGTCTCGATGATATTTAACCAGACTCAGTCAAAAAGGTCAGTCCTTCTGATGAATTGGCGGCGCATCCCAGGCTAAAGGCCAACACCCGGCCAAGGGAGCAGGTCCAACCTCGACTCGGCTTAAATCCCGCTCCGGTCGTCGGGGGTTCTTCTCAGTTTAAGCCGGCTTTGCCCCGCATTGGTACTTCGCCGTTTTTGCTGTCTCAAGGTGACGAACCACTCTGAACACTTTGGTCACAATCGTGATGTCACTCATTAGTTTTTCTTCATCTTCTCAAC
The DNA here is from genome assembly GCA_020850475.1 of Bdellovibrionales bacterium. GTDB lineage: Bacteria > Bdellovibrionota > Bdellovibrionia > Bdellovibrionales > UBA1609 > JADZEO01. The sequence goes on from JADZEO010000004.1 coordinate 7,276, forward strand.
CTGGAACACTCAAACCCTCAACCCTAAGGCTAGAAATACCGATGGATACATCAATATAAGCGCCGTCTTTCACTCTTACACCTGAGCGAAACAGCAATGATTTGGGGTACGGACGACAATAAAACTCGCGGAGCGTTGGTGGATCAATTGAGTTTTATGCAAAACCTTTTGGGGATTTCCCTGGCTCGCGGCCTGCGGGCTCAGTGGGGCGCTTTACTTTCAGTTCTCGTTTTACTCTCATCGTGCGAAGGAATTGGTAACAAGGAAATTGCCGACAAAGGCAGCTTGGGAATTTCGCTCGTTTCCAACTCAGGTTGTGACCAATTTGCCGAGCCCGGACAAAAATTCACCTACCCGATCGTCATTAAAGCCGTGGACCCGCTGGGTGATCCCGTGCCCAATATCGAAGTTGAGTTGTCAGTTGATGATTCCGTGGGTGCCACGATTCTCACTCCCAAATCGACGTCAGATAGCACGGGTTCGGTTGCATCCAACGTGTTGGCTCCGAACGTTCTCAACAAAAAATTTGCGATTTATGCCAACATTGCCGGCAGCAAAATCAAGGTGGGTTGTAACCTTGCCACCTACCCCGAACAACTCCTGATCATTTCAGACGGCCCCACGTACAACTTCGAAACCGAAGCCGTGGGTTCAACCCGCACCTACAATTTTGTGCTCAATAACACCGGGACCACCAGCGCCACCGCCATCTTTGGCCAAGTGAAGGATTTGCCGTTTAGTTTTAAGGGCGGCAGTTATCCCGGCGCCGGCGGAACTTGCGGTACCACGCTGGCCGGAGGCGCCAATTGTACCATCGTCGTTGATTTTGCTCCCACAGCCGTGTCGTTTTTCACCGGCTCGGTTGAAGTCAACTACAAGGACGGAGACATTGATCGTCTGGCCGTGCGCAACTTGCAAGGAACGGGCGCGAATCTCGGTAAATTGGAGATCTCCGAAGATCCTTCCTACAACTTTGGCTCGGTCGTCGTAGGAAGTTCCGCCGACCACACCTTTACCGTGAACAATATTGGTACCTTGCCGGTTTCTTCGATCACTTCAAGTGGTCTGACCGGAGCCTTTAATTATAAGGATGGCAGCTACCCTGGCACAGGTGGAACTTGCACAACCAGTCTCGCTGCCGGCGGCAGTTGCACGGTGGTGTTGTCGTTTAGACCCCTTTTACCAGGACTATTGCTCGACAAGATTGATCTCTCCTACGCCAATGGCGTTTCTACCGACCGCGCCGAGCGTGATGTGCAAGGTGTGGGAGCTACCCCGGCCCTGTTGGAGATCTCCGACAGTCCGTCTTATGACTTTGGTGTTCAAGCCGTAAATTCCACCACCGATCACACCTTTACCGTTTCAAATAATGGTAATAGCCCGGCCCTTTCGATGGGACATCCGGGACTGCTCGCTCCTTATGAATTTAAAGGCAACTTGTATCCCGGTACCGGCGGAACTTGCGGTACGTCGCTGAATGCCAGCTCCACTTGCACGATTGTCGTAAGCTACACTCCCACCACCACTGGACTTCATAATGGGGTGGTCAGGGTTAATTATAATGATGGCGCGATTAGCCAGCAAGCCACTCGCAATGTTCAAGGAACAGGCGCTGACCTGGGTTACTTGGAAATTTCGGCGGGCCCCCAATATGACTATGGCAGTAAACCACTTGGCTCCGTAACGGACTATACGTTTACCGTCACTAATACCGGAACTGGCTCGGTCTCGAGCGCGACAGGTACTGGATTGCTAGCGCCCTTCCGTTTTAAGACCACCGGAACTTATCCCGGCGCGGGCGGAACATGTGGTGCTACTTTTACTCCCGGCCAGAGCTGCACCATCGTCGTTAGTTTTTCGCCCACGGCCGCGGGAGTTTTCTATGACACCATTCAGATTGATTATAATGATGGCTCCAATTCTCGCAATGCTTTAAGAGATGTTAAAGGTACGGGAGTCTCGGCGGCCCAACTCACGATTTCGAATACTCCTTTGTACGACTTTGGCACGAAGGCTTTGGGCTCAACCAGCGAATACACTTTTACTGTCGATAACACCGGAGCCGTTACGGCTTCGGGCATCACCGGAGGCGGCCTGGCTGCACCTTTTGCTTTCAAAGGTGGATCTTATCCTGGCACCGGTGGAAATTGCAGTGCGAGTCTCGCCGCGAGCGCTTCTTGCTCGATCGTCGTCACCTTTGCTCCCACTTCAAGTGCCATCTTCACTGATACAATCCAGCTTGATTACAATGATGGTGCCATCAGCCAACAGGCGACTCGCGATGTTTTAGGGCAAGGCACTAACCAAGCGGTTCTGACGATCAGCGATGATCCTCTTTATGATTATGGCACTCTCGCTTTAGGTGCGACTGGAGAACACGCCTTTACCATTAACAACACCGGCGGAATATCTGCGACTGCCATTGCTCCAGTTGCGCTCGCCGCTCCCTTCGCCTTTAAGGGCGGAAGTTATCCTGGCACCGGCGGTAACTGCGGCGCCACACTGGTGGCAGCGGGAACTTGCTCGATTGTTGTAACTTACGCACCGACAGCCACGGGAGTGCACACTGCCACTTTGCGATTAGATTATAATGATGGTTCGGCGCCTCAAAATGTGACACGAAACCTCCAAGGTACTGGTGCTGATGCCGCCAATCTCGTGATCTCAGATGGTCCCACCTATGACTACGGCTTAAAAGCAGTTTCAACTCAAACAGATAAGACCTTTAACGTTAGTAATGCAGGTGGCTTGGGCGCGACTGCGATGAGCGGTTTGGCTCTTCCCGCTCCTTTTAGTTATAAAGGTGGTAGTTACCCGGGAACAGGCGGAAACTGCGGCGCGACTTTGCCGGCCGCTGCAAATTGCACCATCGTCGTTTCTTACACTCCGACCACAACGGGTGTGCACAGCGCAACCATTCAGATTAGTTACAACGACGGAACGGCCCCCAAAATTGCAACTCGCGATGTAACTGGTACCGGTGCCACCGTCGCCTTACTCAGTTTGTCTGATGGCCCGACTTATGATTACGGCACCCAAGCGATCGGCTCAAACAACGACAAGATCTTTACCATGAACAACTTGGGTGGCCTGCCCGCCACCTTGCTCCTCGACTTGGGCTTGACTGCTCCCTTCCAATTCAAGGGAGGAAGTTACCCGGGAACCGGCGGAACTTGCAGTGCTTCGCTGTCAGCCGGCGCGACTTGCGTGATCGTGGTGACTTATTCGCCCACGACTCCTGGCATTCATACTGATACAATTCGCATTTCATATAATGATGGATTGGTATCGCAGACTGTGACTCGCGCGGTCCAAGGAACGGGCGCGAGTTCGGCCTTATTGACCATTTCCGACGGCCCTTCTTACAACTATGGCAACCGCGCCATTGGTTCTTCCACCGACAAGATTTTTGCGGTTAATAACTCGGGTTCAATCACTGCCACGGCCATGGCTGGAACGGGTCTCGCTGCTCCATTTACCTTCAAAGGCGGCAGCTACCCTGGTACGGGTGGAAACTGCGGTGTGACTCTCGCCGCGGCCGGCACCTGTAACATCGTGGTCACTTATGCCCCGACAACCACGGGCGCTCACTCTGACACCATTGACCTCACTTATAGTGATGGTGTCGGCAGCGCCACCGCCAGCCGAGATGTCACGGGGACAGGCACGACGGCGGCCCAGCTCACGATCTCGGACGCTCCGACTTATGATTTTGGCACTCAAGCTCTTGGGGCATCAGTTGATAAATCATTCACCGTTAACAATACCGGTGGTACCGACGCCACAACCATGTCGGGGGCCGCACTCGTTCTGCCCTTCTCCTATAAGGGTGGGACTTACCCTGGCACGGGTGGTACTTGCGGCGCGACCTTGGCAGCGGGAGCGAATTGCTCGGTCGTGGTTAACTATGCTCCCACTTCTGCTGGAGTGCATTCTGGCACTTTGACTCTGAACTACAACGACGGCGTGACCGCTCAGTCCTCTGCCCGCCCCATGCAGGGCACCGGAGCTGTGGCGGCTTTCTTGTCGATTTCTGACGGGGCAACTTTTGACTTTGGTACCCAAGCATTAGGCGCGACGGCAGAACATTCCTTTACGGTTACCAACACGGGCGGACTTTCAGCCACTGGAATTGCCGGTTCTGGTCTCGCTCTCCCCTTTGCATTTAAAGGCGGTAGCTACCCCGGCACCGGCGGAACTTGCAGCGCTTCGCTCGCCGCCGCTGGCACCTGCACCATGATTGTGACCTTTGCACCGACAGTCACAGGAATTCAAACCGACACCATCAATCTCGATTACAACAACGGCCTGATTGCTGCCACCGCTAGCCGTGACGTGCAAGGCACTGGAGCATCGGCTGCGACCCTAACGATCTCCGACGGCCCCACCTACAATTACGGAACTTTGGCGGTTTCAGCCTCCGCCGACCACACTTTTATTGTTAACAACACCGGCGGTATGACCGCTTCTGCCGTTTCCGGCACGGGCCTTGCGGCACCCTTCACGTTTAAAGGCGGAACTTATCCTGGTACGGGTGGAAGTTGCGGAGCTTCGCTGGTCGGCGGCACGAGTTGTACTCTGGTTGTTACTTACAACCCCAGCACCACGGGCGTTCACAACGATACCCTGGTAATGAATTACAATAACGGCATCACCGGCACCAGCACTTCAGTTGATGTCCAAGGTACAGGCGCAGCAACGGCCTTGCTCGCCATCTCGGATGCTCCTCTCTATGATTTTGGTGGTCTCGCCATCGGAGCTTCTGCAACCTACACTTTGACTGTTAGCAACACTGGTGGCGTGGCTGCGACAAGTGTCGTGGGCACGGGCCTGGCTCCGCCCTTTAGCTACAACGGCGGCAGCTATCCAGGAACGGGCGGAACTTGTGGCGCGACTCTCAATAGCTCGGCTAACTGTACCATTGTTGTTAAGTACAATCCCACGGCCGTTGGCATTCATACCGACACCATTCAAATTGATTACGATAGTGGCAGTGGACTCCAAAGCGCCACTCGTGATTTGCAAGGAACTGGCCTGAGTGCAGCGCTGCTGAGCATCTCCGATGGACCCACTTACGACTTTGGACCCAAAGCGGTGGGCTCAGTCAGTGAGAAGTCGTTTACCGTAACCAACACCGGCGACATGACCGCGACGACGATGGCCGGTGCGGCCTTTTCTGCTCCCTTTGCGTACAAGGGCGGCACTTATCCTGGTACGGGCGGAAACTGCGGAGCTTCACTCGCTAACGCTGCTACTTGTACCATCGTTGTGACTTACTCTCCAACAGCCAATGGTCCTCACTCAGCCACTCTCCAGGTCAGCTACAACAACGGCGTGTCCGGTCAAACTGCTCTGCGAGCGATTCAAGGAACCGGCGCAGATCCGGCTAACCTCACTCTGTCTGATGGCCCCAGCTATGATTTTGGTATTCGCTCCGTTGGTTCATCGGTCGACCACACCTTCACGGTTAGTAATATTGGTGGCGTACCGGCAACCGCTGTAATTCCCACGGCACTCAATTCACCTTTCTCGTTTAAAGGTGGCTTGTTCCCTGGTACCGGTGGCACTTGCGGCGGAACGATCAATAATAGTTCAACCTGCACCATCGTCGTTAGCTTTGCTCCCGTGATTGTGAACACCTTTAGCGATACCCTCCGTCTTGATTACAACAACGGGATGGGCAGCCAAAACGTCACCCGCGCGATGACGGGCGAAGGCGCCACTCTGGGATTCTTGCTGATTTCCGACGGGCCCACCTTTGACTACGGCACCCAAGCCACCGGTTCTGCAACTGACCATACTTTCACGGTTCAAAATACGGGCGGGATGACTGTTTCGGCCATCTCGCCGGCTGCGATTGGTGCGCCCTTTGGTTACAAAGGCAGTAGCTACCCTGGTACCGGCGGAAGTTGCGGAGCCTCACTCGCCAGTGCCGCTAGTTGCACCATCGTCGTCACCTACAACCCTAGTTTTCCTGGCGTTCACACCGGAACGATTCGTCTCGACTACAATGACGGTGTTAACTCAGCCTTCTCCACTCGTGATGTCACGGGAACTGCCGCAAGCCCCGCAGTTTTGTCTATCTCGAATGGTCCCACCTATGATTACGGCACTATTGCGGTAGGTTCGAGTGTCGATTTTACTTTTACTGTCAACAACACTGGCGGCGTGCCTGCTACCGGCGTCAGTGGCCTGGGCTTGGCTGCACCCTTTAGTTTCAAAGGGGGCAGCTACCCAGGTACCGGCGGTAACTGCGGTACGGCGATTGCTCCGTCAACTAGTTGTAACTTGGTTGTTACTTTTGCTCCGACGGTGACTGGCTTCTTCACTGACTCCATTCAAATGGATTATAACAATGGTACTGCCAACACCAACGCCCTCCGACCGGTTCAAGGTACGGCAACTTCGCCCGCACTATTAACAATAACTGATGCTCCTCTTTATGACTTTGGTTCTCGCGCCATTGGTTCGAACACTCAACATACCTTTACCGTTACTAATATCGGTGGTGTACCGGCCACGACCGTGGCGGGCACCGGCTTAGCAGCCCCCTTTACCTTCCTCGGCGGCAGCTATCCCGGTGTTGGGGGAACTTGTACTTCGCTCATTAATAATGGCACTGCTTGTACCGTTGTCGTTAACTTCTCTCCGATTGCTCCTGGTTTGCAAGTCGACACCATGGATATCAATTATCACAATGGTGTCGCGAGCCAAACTGTGTCGCGCGATATGCAAGGTATGGCATCAAGTTCAGCCTTGCTCGTCGTTTCCAACGGTCCGACTTATGATTTTGGCGCCAAGGCCGTAGGCTCCAGCACCGATTTTACATTTACCATCGACAACACCGGTGATGTGGCCGCGACCACGGTGGCTGGCTCAGGACTCGCAGCGCCCTTTACCTTTAAAGGCGGAAGCTACCCAGGTACCGGCGGCACCTGCGGCACTCTCGTCAATCCTGTTTCGAGCTGCACCATTGTGGTCACCTATGCTCCGACCACCACTGGCGCTCACGCCGACACCATCGTCATTGATTACTTTGACGGAGTTCTCAACAAGTCGGCCACTCGCGATATCACTGGTACCGGCGCCGATCCGGCATTGTTGACAATCAGTGGCGCTCCCCTGGTGGACTTTGGCAACGTCGCTGTCGGCGGAACCGTCAGCCAAATTTTGAGTGTATCTAACACCGGTGGAGTGGGTTCAACTGGAATGGCGGGCGCTGGACTTGCGGCTCCCTTTAGTTTTAAAGGCGGCAGCTATCCCGGTACTGGCGGAACTTGCGGCGCTTCACTTGCGGCCGGCGCTAGTTGCAACATCGAAGTCGCCTATGCCCCTGCGGCGACAGGCACTCACACCGACACGATTGACTTAAGCTACAACAACGGCGTTAACGCTCAAACGGCTCA
>JADZEO010000005.1 GCA_020850475.1 Bdellovibrionales bacterium
ACCATTAGAGTTGATGGCACCGATTCGTTTTGCGTCGTAGGAAGTGATACTGAGGCCAAGATGATTGAATTTCATAGCTCTCATTGAACTGATATTGCCTGTCAGACCTGATCTATCAACTCCTCCAGCGTTCCGACCGTGGCCCGCCTCCCTCGGCCGGCTTCCCTGATGGGCTAATGCCCGAAACCAATCGCAGCGGTAGGTGAGCGGTCCGAAGTTCTGCGGTGGCGTCCGGAACTCCGGACTGTCCGACTTCCCGGACGCCAATTATCCCCATCTAAACGAACTCGAGATCGGCACACTCCTTGAAGTCGAGCTTTCGCATCAAACTATTAGAGTTCTTTTAACCTAGAGGAGGGGAAAGGTGATTACACAAAAACTAAAACCCATTGAGAAACTCAAAGAAGCGAGGGCCTTTGTTTCGCTGGTCGGTGCACCAACGATTCCTGCCCGCGAAATGGGCGAAATGCTGACCATTGGCCGGGCTGAAGGAAACCACTTCGTGGTAAACGACCCTTTTGCCTCCGGACGACACGCTCGCATTGAGTGGCACAAAGACGGCTACCTCGTGCGTGACCTGAATAGCCGAAACGGCACCTACCTCAATGGTGCCCGAGTCATGATGGCACCGCTCGCTGACAAAGACCGCATTCGAGTCGGTGGTTCGGAATTGATTTTTCTTTTGGAGCGCGACCACCGTGGAGAGCAGATTCTGCTCACGAGTAAAAACCCGGATTGGAACCAAAAGCTCAAAGCCATCGGTGACATGGCCCAATCGGAACTCCCTATCCTGATCGGCGGAGCTTCGGGCACTGGTAAAGAAATTCTCGCCCAGCAGTTGCACCGCCAATCCCATCGCCGGGAAGGACCCTTTGTCAGCGTTAATTGTAGTGCCCTCAGTGAGTCTTTGGCTGAGAGCGAACTTTTTGGACACACCAAGGGTAGTTTCACTGACGCCACTCATGACCGCAAGGGTGCTTTCGAGTGCGCCCGCGGAGGTACACTCTTCCTCGACGAAATCGGTGATCTCCCAATGTCCCTTCAGCCAAAACTTCTCAGGGCTTTAGAGAATCGAGAAATCCGGCCCGTGGGCAGCGACCGTACGCTCAAAACTGACGTTCGCATTGTGGCCGCCACTCACCACAATCTCAAACAGCAAGTGGTCGAAGGACTCTTCCGCGCCGATCTCTTTTTCCGCTTAAATATTTTATTTCTCAAAGCTCCTTCTCTGACCGAACGATTGGAAGACTTTGACAGTCTGCTCTACCACTTTGCGCGCGAATTCAAAGTGTCGTTCTCAGTCGAAGCGATTGAGCTTCTCCGTCAGCACACCTGGCCCGGAAACATCCGTGAGCTTAAGAACGTCGTAGCGCGCGGGCTGGCTCTTTGCCAAGGAAAGGTGAATGCCGAAGATGTTGGGCGCTTGCTCGACCGTTTTCCGACACCAACTTTGCCAAAAACCCCTGCGTCTCCGTTCGGCAGCGGCTCTTCGACCGGGAATATCTTGAAGGATTTAGAGCGCACACTAATCGAACGACGCTTGGTCGCCAACAAGGGGAACCAGCGCCAAACCGCTCTGGACTTGGGGGTTCCCAAAAGCACTTTGCACGACCGCATTCGCAACTACCAAATTGATATTGAGCAGCTCATCGCCGACCATAAATAGTTGAGACCCAGCCGGAGGATTGAATTTTTTAAGGTTTGGAGATCATGACTTCGATAAAAACATCTTGAACTCGTCCCTGGTTCAACACGCGATTAATTTCGGCGCGGACCAGGGACTTGATCTGAGTTCGTCCGCCTGGTTCGTTGACTTCTTCGTAGGTTAGTTCCTCAACCGCCCGTTGAACATAATCGAGAATTTCTTTCTCGCGATCCTTGACCTCGATGGCGGTTTCTTGCGAATCCACACTGACATAAAATTGAAAAGCCCCCATGGGATTGGGATGCACCACGGAGCGCTTAAGATTGACCACAATTTTTTCCATGAGGACCGTGAAGGTCGGCTGCGGAAAGACATCGTTCATCCCTTCCACCTCACTCGGTGGATAGGTCTCTGAGTGGTCCGCCACCTCGGCCATGCTGGCAACATAGTCGTCAAACAGCGCCGGCAACCACCGCCCGGCGATGTTCATCGCGGCCAGGGACAAAAAACCAAGGATAAAGAGTGCGGCGCCGGCATAAAGGGCTTTTTCGAGCTTCGGCTTGGCCAAAAAGTATTGGATCCGGCCTTGGACCCAAGCTCCCGCGGCCTTGAGTTTGGACCAACTGTACTTAAGGAGCTCTGGCAGATCATGACGGGCAAACTTCCAACTGGCGCGGGCCAAGTCAAATGCCAGATTCCGCACCCGAACCGAAAGAGTCAGGGCTTGGTGCGGCAGGGCCTTAATTGGAGCCGTGATTTTTTCGACCGCGCCCTGGACTTTGGGATAGCGCTGGAGGATTGACTGCTTCTTTTTGGCTTTGTCCTCTTCTTCTTCGGTGAGATTTTTTTCATCGATATCGACGGACTCAATTTGAACGTCTTGGCCCAGTTCCTCGGGCACAATATCGCTGAGAGACATCGCAAATTCGGGATCATCTTCCTCGAGAAAGCGGTCAATATCCTCAAGCGAAATCACTCCGGGGTCACTGGCTGGCGGCGTCGGGGCGCCGGCGGCGGGTGATTCTGGAGCAGGATTTTTGATGTTTTCGGTCATCGCTCTCTATTATGACAAAGATTTGTCTCATCTTGGACTCAAAATTTGTTGTCTGGTGCCGATACACAGGTAGGAGGAAGTGATATGAAACGGATTTCAATCATTCCAATCATGGTCTTTGGCCTCGGACTTTCGGCTTGCGCGCTTCTGGAGCGATCCCCGGAAAGCGGCTACTACGCCGAAGAGCACAACCCTCAAGCCGACCCGATCCGTGAATTCTACCAACTACGCAAATCGCACCAACACCAAGAAGCTCTCGAGGAATTGGGCTTTGATCCGACCCGGCCCTTGGGCGAGGGCGAGCAAGCCGCTCTCGAATCGCGGGTTCGCTTAAAACGGATGGAAAGTGAAATCAGCTCAAGCGCTGAACGCAAACAGTACTACCGCTACAGGGCCTTTATGCCATCCGACTTGGCCCGCATGACGTTTTTGAGCTTACCCACGGTGGAAGCGCGCGAACGTTGGATTCAAAAGTTGGGAGTCTCCGACGACGATGGCCAGGGCTACTCAGAGGAAATGGCCCAGATTATCGAAAAAAATGACCTCATCGTGGGAATGAGCCAAAAGGCGGTCTCCGAGAGTTGGGGCGATCCCGACATGGTGGAAGTGGCTGGCAATCCCCTCTATCGCAATGAACGATGGAAGTACTACAAACAAGTCTCATCTGAAGATGGCTATCGCAAGGAAATGCGAGTCATCTACTTCGAAGGCGGCCGGGTCGTCGGCTGGGAAACCCTGTAAGGCCCCCGAACCATGGTTCCCGCCCATGAACTTAGGAGTGGGCGTCTTCCCAGGTTTTGCCCCAGGCCACGTTGACTAGGAGAGGGACCCGCAACTGCGTGACTGACTCCATGATCTGGCGGATTTCCGCGGCTTGCTCTGCCGCTTCGGCTTGATTGCATTCAAAAAGCAGCTCGTCATGAACTTGTAGGAGCATCGGAATTGAAATGCCCTGATACAACTGAATCATGGCGAGCTTAACGAGATCACTCGCCGCACCTTGAATGGGAGCGTTGATGGCAGCCCGTTCGCCAAAGGCGCGAAGAGCGCCGTTTTTGGATTTGAGCTCCTCGATGTACCGCCGGCGCCCAAACAAGGTCTCGACGAACCCTTGAGCTTTGGCGGTCTCAACAGTGTCGGTCATGTATTGCTTCACCTTAGGGAAGCGCTCAAAGTAGCGCTTGATGATGTCACTTGCCTCTCCCCGCGAGATATTGAGGTTTTCGGCCAGGCCAAATGCTCCTTGGCCGTAAGCGATACCAAAGTTGACGGCCTTCGCCCGGCGGCGCAACTCGGGAGTCACTTCGCCCAATGACACTTCAAAAACCTCGGCGGCTGTGGCCGCATGAATATCTAAGTTTTCGCGGAAGGCTTTCACCAAACCTGGATCATCGGTGATGTGGGCAAGAATTCTCAACTCGATTTGACTGTAGTCGGCCGAAATAAACACCTGATCGGTCCCGGCCACGAAAGCCTTGCGCACCAAGCGGCCACGCTCGGTCCGAATCGGAATATTCTGCAGGTTGGGATTGACGCTCGACAGACGGCCCGTGGTCGTGAGGGCTTGGCGAAAATGCGTATGAATCTTGCCGGTCTCGCGATTGATCAGTTCCGGAAGGGCGTCCACATAGGTGGATTTTAACTTCGCGAGTTCCCGATACTCCAAAATTAAAGAACAAATGGGATATTGCTCAGCTAACTTGGATAAAACATCACTCGCCGTGGAAAAGCCCGTTTTGGTCTTTTTACTCGGCGGCAAGCCCAGTTTATTAAACAAGATTTCGCCCAATTGTTTGGGGCTCGCGATATTAAAAACTTCTTTGGCCTCATGATGAATCTGTTTTTCGAGGTGACTGATGTCTTCCGCCAAACCTTTACTTTGTCGTCTCAGTTCGGCGACATCGAGCCCGATTCCCCTCTGTTCCATGGCCACGAGAACCGGCACGAGCGGATATTCGAGAGTCTCGAGCACTCGCAGGCCGCCCATAGGTTCAAGTTCTTCGCGCAAGCGCAGCTCCACTTCAGCGTGGCAGCTGAGGAGCTGATCGGGAGTCGGCAAATCCGGAACGGTCTGTCCCACATATTTTTGATAAATGTCGTCGAACCGTTCGATGTTACCGGCATGAGCGACATAGGCGGCAAGCATCCCGTCCCAATTCACCACCCCATTAGTTACGTTCAACAACTTGAGAGTTTCTTTGAGATCATAGCCCTTCCACGCCAGCATTTTGCTGCCGAGAATTTGTCCGACAGCAGAGATTTCGCCACTGACATAGCCGGCTCGCTGACGGTGGCCGACCAAAAGTCCCCGCTCAGTGAGGACCGCCCACAATTCACTGTATGGCTCGATTTGACTCTCGAGATCAGTCTCACTCCATGCTTGTTCCCGCCAAACTTCGGTGGTTTTGCGCGAACTCGCCTTGGCTTTGACGGGAGCCGCATCAGGGGGCCGCAGGGAACCCGGGTTAGAAGTGGCGGCCGATGGATTGGCAATCGCCGGCGCGGCAGTCGCGGCTTCGCCATTGCCAAGCAAGTTTTTTTCAAAACTCTTAAATCCCAATTTTAGCAACAGCGATCGAAGCTCATCTCGATTGATCGGACGCAAGCGAAGTTTCTCCGGCGACCAATCACCGGGCACGTTTTGCTCGATGGTCACCAGGCGCTGGGACAAATAAGCCTCGTCCTTGCCTTCAATCAGTTTGGCTTTGAGGGCTTTGCCAGAAACCTCTTCAACATGGGAATAAACTCCATCGAGAGTCTTAAACTCCGCGAGTAACTTCTGGGCGCCTTTGGGCCCAATCCCCTTCACGCCCGGAATGTTGTCGCTGGAATCTCCGACTAGGGCCAAATAGTCGATCATTTGTTCGGGATGAACACCCCACTTTTCCAAAACTCCGTGAGCATCATAGCGGACATCTTTCATCGTATCGTACATGGTCACGAAGGGGCCTACCAATTGCGCAAAGTCTTTGTCACCGCTGACAATGATGACTTCGAGATTTTGCTCACGCCCGTAGCGAGTCAAAGTGCCAATCACATCGTCGGCCTCGAAGCCTGGCTGATCGATCACGGGAATTCCCAACAGCTCGCTCAGCTGCCTCACAAAGGGAACTTGGGGGACCAAGTCCTCGGGCATCTCTCCCCGATTGGCTTTGTATTCGGGGTAGATTTCGCTGCGAAAGGAAGGCTCTTTGCGGTCAAAACAAAAGGCTAAATAGTCCGGCTTGATGTCGCGAAGAAGTTTGAGCGTCATCGACAAAAATCCGTAGAGGGCATTGGTGGGCATTCCGTCGGGGCTAGTGAGCGGCGGAATGGCATAAAAGGCTCGAAAGAACATCGAGCTCACATCAACCAGGTACAGTTTTTTCATTAATTGTCGTCCGTGAGCCTAAAGATGTCGTCGGTGGTTATTTGACCGAGCCCTTGGTTTTTAAGCAACTGCTCCGCGAGCAGGCGCTGGCGCATTTGCGAGGCGTTGGCCTCAGCGGAGTCATAGAGATATTGAAGGTCTGAATAAAATTGGGAGTCTGGCGGAACTTCACCAGACTCCCATTTCAAAATCATCTCCGGAGTGCACTTGAGGTGGCGGGCAAAGTTGGCTGTGCACCAACCCAGGCGAAGGCGTAATCCCTTTACCTCTGCACCATTCCATTTCATTCCCATGCCTTGCCATCCCCCACATCAATTGCACTTTGCGTTGCTAGAGACCGAATCGGCCGAGCGGCCTGATGTTGGTTGCCTCCGGTCCCCGCGAGGTTTCCAGGAGGTCATAATCAACGTCGATCCCCTCAATTGAGCGGTCAGGTATACCACCATCCGCCCACCCGGTGTAATGAAAATACACGGGTCTTCCATCGTTTTGCTCGATAAATCCATAGCCTTGTTGCCGGTAAAAACATTTTACCCGACCTAATGCCATAGGCAGTCCTCCTCATGAGTTAATTTTTCTTGGAATAGCGCGTCGTAGTGAATGGAATTGTTATTAATTATCACTAGTTAGGAGTTTCCTCCGGGACCTCGTCATCATCGGCGAAAACAAATACGAGGTCCCCCTCGTTCACGAGGTCAAAGCGGTCGCGGGCCTCGCGCTCAATAAACAAAGGGTCTGAGGCCCGGCGCAACTTCTCGTCCATTTCAGCATTGAGCGTTTCAAGTTCGGTCGTTTTGGATTGGGTTTCGCGGTAGTCCTGATGCAGATTCCAAAGCTTTAGTAAGCTGCCGTCGACAAAGAGGTTGAGGAAGGCCAGACCTGCGCAAAACCACAAGATCCGCAGAGGGTGGTTGAGTTGTTCCTGTATCCACTTAAACAGTCGGGCAATACCCATCAATTCTAGTATACAAAAAAATATCTGGGATGAAAGTCCAGGTCTAGTGCTGTGCCCGCTTAATTTTTGTCGGTGGCTCCCCCGAGCAAATCGCCTCAAAAAATTCGCTCAAACGGCCGATTAAATAATATGGCGAAATTGCTTCTATTATTTCTCCTGATAGCCCGACTCGATGGGGCGGAGGCTGGGGAATCAAGACTGGTGGCGGAGGAGTGCCGCAAGCTGGGTTTTGAGCTTTATGCTCCCTTAGCACAGCCGTCAATTGATTCGCTAGGGCACATCTCAGCGAGCCTTAGTTGGAAAACCATGCCTGACGAGTGGACCATTCACCGCGGT
>JADZEO010000006.1 GCA_020850475.1 Bdellovibrionales bacterium
ATATCCGGAAGCTCTTTGTCTTTGACGGACTCCACCGCCACGGCAAACTTCTTGTACTGAGCCTCGGTCATTAATGGTTTGAGACGTTCCAAAAACTCACCGACCGAAATGCGTTTGGCATCGGCTGGTGCGCGCTTGCCGTAGTTCAAACCCAATTGACTTGCCAGCACCTTCATCCGGGCGTTCACTGAAGGCGGGGACTCCGCCAGCGGAGCTGTGGTCCAAACCAAACTGCAAATCAAAGCGATCATCAAACGAACTGCGGTCTTCATAAAGTGATCCTTCCCAATCTGAGAAACTTATCGGAATAATTGAGGAATTGCCTTAGGCCGACTCACTCCGCCGTCTCGAGGCATCATTATTATGAATAATTTCAATATCTTAAGACAGGACAAAGGGCTCGCCCCGTAGTCGTTGGTGTCGACCGAGGAAACCTCGACCTTAGCTATTGAGGTGAAGTAACGTCTGAACCGTTTTGCGGATCTTTTCCACGTCGAAGGGTTTTTTAATGTAATCCACCGCCCCCAACTCAAAACCTTTACGCATATCCAAGTCGGTCGCCCGCCCAGACACAAAAATAAGGGGAATCTTGCGCAGCTCGGGATCTTCCTTCATGAGCTGCGCCAACTCGAAGCCGTTAATCCAAGGTAAGCCGATATCTAAAATCACCAGATCAATCGGCGAAT
Source organism: Bdellovibrionales bacterium (assembly GCA_020850475.1). Classification (GTDB taxonomy): domain Bacteria; phylum Bdellovibrionota; class Bdellovibrionia; order Bdellovibrionales; family UBA1609; genus JADZEO01. The sequence goes on from JADZEO010000006.1 coordinate 687, forward strand.
CATCCATTACTTGCGTGAGGTGAGTCCCGTCAGCCACGGTTACAACTTCAAAGCCGTCGGCCACAAAGATCCGCTTAAGAGCCGCGCGCATGGTCTCATCGTCTTCAATGATCAGAATTCGATGAGGCTCTTTTTTTTGCAAACCTCGAAAGGAGTCCAACGAGACCACTTTGCCCTCGGACATTCGATCCTTCGCCATCCGCTTCACTTTGTCGACGAAGTCGCGTGTATTGATCTTTTTTCCCTTCGACATTGCTTTGTCCCTTCCGTGGTACCGCAAATCAGTCGTGTCCCTGTGACTCCAGCCAACGCTCGCAATCAATAGCGGCCATACAACCGGTTCCCGCCGCCGAAATCGCTTGGCGGTAAACATGATCTTGCACGTCACCACAAGCGAACACTCCTTCGACTGAGGTGTAAGTACTCTTAGGTTTGGTCACTAAGTAGCCGGTTTCGTTCATGGTGAGTTGATTCTTGAAAATCTCGGTATTGGGTTTGTGACCGATCGCCAGAAACACGCCATCCAAGGCAAGATCCTGGGTTTCCTTCGTCACTGAGTTGTACAGCCGAATGCCGGTGACGGAGTCCTCACCCAAAACATCTTTGAGCTCGGAATTCCAAATGACTTCAATTTTCGGATTGCTAAGCACTCGGTCCACCATAATTTTTGAGGCGCGAAATGAATCACGCCGATGGACAACCCAAACTTTTGAGGCAAAGCGGGTTAGAAAGGTCGCCTCTTCCATCGCCGTGTCACCGCCGCCCACGACCGCAACACTTTGATTGCGGAAAAAAGCTCCATCGCAGGTCGCACAAGCCGAAACTCCACGCCCCAAAAGTCGCTTTTCGTTGGGAAGTCCCAAGTACTTGGCGCTCGCGCCGGTGGAAACAATAATCGCCCGTGACTGGAAAACCTCTTTGCCCACGGTTACCTTAAACGGGCGTCGAGATAAATCCACTGCCGAGACATTTCGCGATACAAACTGGGCCCCAAAGCGCTGGGCTTGCTTGCGAATCAAGGCCATCAACTCCGGGCCGGTGACCCCATCCGGAAAGCCCGGAAAATTTTCGACATCATTGGTGGTCATCAATTGCCCGCCGGCCTCTTCGCCTTCGATCACCAAGGGCTGAAGATTGGCCCGAGCGGCGTAAATCGCCGCCGTCAATCCGGCTGGTCCGGAACCGATGATGATGACACTTCGGACGGCTGAATCACTCACAAAACGACTCCTAAGTTGACGAGGAATATCTAAGGTCGAGCCAGTTTAGCCAAACGAAGCCAAAAATCAATGGCCGCTCAGTCATCACTTGTAAATCAAATGAAAGTCGCTGGGCTCCTCGTTGGACCATTTCCACAAAACATCAGCGACTTCGATTGGAGATTTCATCTCCTCGGAATGACGCGGCGGCGCGTGAGCTGGCAAAAGGTCGGTATCCATATAACCCGGGCTAAACAATCGCAAATCAAAGGCAGGATTTTCCATGTGAATGCTGCGTACCAGTCCCAAGAGAGCATGTTTTGCCGCGCTATAACTGGCCCCTCGAGGGTCCCCCTGGGACTCGGAAATTGCAGAGCCCACCAGAATGACCTGTTCCACATTGTGTTGCATCGCCCAGTGCACCACTCGAGCGGCAAAGACATAGGTGACTGTCCAGGCCCACATGTGATCTTTCCAATCCATTTTCTCAAAGGCACCGTATGGGCCGCCGCCGGCGAAATAGAAAATTCGCTCGGGATGAAACATCTCGAGCTGCTGAAACGCCAGAACGTGGCCCTCTTCGCGGGAAAAGTCGCAGGTGAAAAACTTGACCAACTCGCCGCGCGTGTTCATGTCCTTTTTGGTGTTATTCAAATATTCTTTGAGTTCGGCTAACAGTTCCGCTTTGCGAGCCATCAATAGCAGTCGACGATCAACGGAGTCGTCCCAAATCCGATGACTGAAGGCGCGGCCAAAACCGCGACTTGCTCCCATGATTGCGACGCTCTTGTTTCCTGTTCCCATGCAATTTCAAATTTAACATAGTGACTGGTCCGCGCCAACTTGAGGTTTGGTGAATTTAGGTGCGAAACATTCAAAGTGTGACTAATCTGGTCTTATGCCTAAAGTAACTTTGCGTCGCCTTGGCGAAATCATTGAAGCGGAATCTGATGAAACCTTAATGGAAGCAATTCTTAACTCTGGACGTCCGGTCGCTAGTTCTTGCCAGGGAGAAGGGATCTGCGGACGCTGCCGCCTCCTCGTGATCTCCGGAGCCGATCACCTCACTGAGGAAACTTCGTTGGAGGCTCGCCGTCGACTGGAACTCTCCATCCCCGAGGATGAGCGCTTGAGTTGCCAGACCTATGTCCTTGGTGATGTCGCGGTCGATGCCCCGTATTGGTAAACGCGTGGCCCCGCCTTTGCTTAGGTCGGTTACCCGGGAGGTAACTTATGACCTATTTGCATTCAATTTCATTCTTATCCGCCATGGCCGGACTCATTCTCGGACTCGGGTCCTGTTCACCGGAAAAATCTCATCCTTCATCCACTGGACCGGTCGAACTCAAAGTGATTCCGCCGGTATTACTCCGCGAAAGCCGAAGCGACAGCCCTTCGTTGGCTGCCCTTGAGCAAACGCTCGTGGTTTCTGCCCTCGACTCCATTTCCTTTCCCGGATTTGCGACACGCTCCTCGAACGCTCCTGTGCAGCTTCGCTGGAATACCAACTGTCGATTGGGCGACAAGCCTCTGACAATTAAGAACGCCGTTTCTTGGCGCGAACAACTGCAGGTTTCGCAGCTCCTGCCGCCGGAGTTGTTCTTTACACCACCTTCCGCGTCCTCGGCAAAAATCCATTGTGACTTTTCGATTACCGCCTATCAGCCCGCAACCTTGGCCCGCCACGATTTTGGCTTTTCCAGCCAAGTGACCGTTCCTGCCACAACACCAACGGCGTTGCGTCTGTTGTTTGCTGGTCGGGCGAGCGAACGGCAAGTCCTCCCGCTGGAGCTATCCACAACCGACTTTGGTGATCTCGAAATTCTCTCCGACCGGGCCACCGAGTTCCACCTTCACTGTGACAGCTTTGTCAGCACCCTCGAGCATCATAACCGCGGATTCTCGGTTTCTTCGCCGGCCTGGATTTCACCCCAAATCCGTTCGCCAAATCCTCATCTAGAGGACCCCCTCCAGCGGTGTCGCCTGCTGGGCCTACGGGACGGATTTATCACGACCTGGTCAGCCTATTTCGAGCTCAAGGAAAAAGTCGAAGGTCCTTCTTATACCTGGGAAAGCTCCACGGCTCCCATCGTTTATCGCAGTCGGCGTGAATTCCCCTCCGTTTCGGTGGGAACCTTGTCTCTCCACAATCCCCACCCTTATCCACAGTTGGTCCGCCTGACTCGGTCCATTCCCGTTGAGCTCATTCCCTTTTGCCTTCCCTTCGTCAAAGCTGAAAACTTAAACCGAACGGCTGTCGCTCAATTGCAGAACTTCGGCGAAGTTGAAATTCTCAACGAAGTGACGGACGCCCTCTTCGTGCGCCTCGGCTCTGGCGGTCGCCTTCAAGCCACTTATTCCTTTGCGGGCCAAATTGAGTGCCACTGCCCGGACTCTTCAGCGCCGTTCATCGACCGACGCCGAATCCCCTCGCCGGTGGGAGATCATGAAGCAGGTTACTTCTTCCGCCTCACCTCCACTCCGCCGCTGGTGGAGCTACTCGATTGGCAAAACGGCCATCCGGATCGTGGCCTGGCCATCGTTGTTCCACCGATGGTGTCAGGGTTTCGCTGGGCCGGAAATCTCCCGCCGCGATTTACCATTCCTCTAAGGGTTGAGGAGTCAATGATTGCAACTCGGCCGGTAACGCCGGGATTGTGCAAATAATTTTTCTCGGAGTGCGGCTTATCTCTTAGACACCGGCTGAGGGGCTCTTTCGAAGTAGAGCGTAATGAATCGGGAGCCCCTGGCGTAAAAAGATCTGCTCAAAGTGAGTCACAAAATTCTCTTGAGCAAATTCGGATTGGTGCAAATCAAAACTCACTCGCTCAAGGCGGTAGGGGCTGCCTTTAAAGATCTCCAGCGCCCAATCAAAATAAGATCGGCTATCCGTCTTAAACTCGATCAACGACCCCGGCTGCTGAAGAGTGTGCAACAGGTCCATATACTCTTTTTGAATCAGTCGATGTTTTTGTTGGCGCTTTTTTTCCCACGGATCGGGAAAGTGAATGAACACTTGGTTGAGTTCATTGGGCGCAAACAAATTCCCCAAGAGGCGAGCGTTGTAGCGAACGCCCCTCATGTTTTCAGCTTGGGCATTGATGGCGCGACGAACACTTTGAATGAGGGGTTTGTATTTGAGTTCGATTCCTACCAGGTTTCTCTCGGGAAACTGGGCCGCACGATGGGCAAAGTGGTAGCCGTTCCCCGTACCGATTTCGAGATCAAGTGGGCTTTCTGGTGGGACCTCAAAAACTTCGGCCCGCCAGCTCCCGCGCTTAAGCGGAGCTTCTTCCTCATTAAAGGCCCAACGTGAATACTCGCCCTTGAGTGCCTGTACGTACTCATTCGGATTGGGAATGTCCTTGGTCCGGAACAACCGGAGTTGTGCGCTTCCTGCCATTGCCACCGTGTACCAAATCCATTTTAACTGAGCAACATGGGGCTGAGTAAAATGTCCAGGCACGTCCCCCTCAACAGGCCTTTCAGTTGAAAATAAGCCCCAACAATGACAGATTAGGGACCACCATTCATGAGGAGAGATGTAAATGAAAGCGCGAGCTTACCCCGTTTTCGTCCTGGTTCTTTCGATTGTCGTTTCGTTGAAATCTGGGGCCGTTCCGGCCGAAGGTACCAAAGTCATGGTGGCGGGTCCCTCTCCCCAAGCGGTTGAGGTGGGTAGAGCCGTGGCGGAAGAAGGCGGCAACGTCGTCGACGTGGCGGTGGCCATGGGCCTGACTCTCACGGTGACCAGCCCTTATTTTGGAGCCCTCGGTGGCGGTGGCTTTGCCCTGATCAAAATGGATAAAGAAGTCATTGCTTTGGACTTTCGCGAAGTGGCCCCTAAAGCCACCTCGCCCACGTTTTATGTTGAGCGCGGCAAGGACTCTTCCATCACGGGTGGGGCCGCTGTTGGCGTTCCTGGATTTCCTGCGGGACTCTGGGAAATGCACAAAAAATACGGCAAACTCCCCTGGGGTCGTTTGTTCAAAGGCCCGATGCAGCTGGCGCAACAGGGCTTTCGCGTATCCGGCGAATGGCATCGCAAAACTGTTGAATCTGAGCCGCGCTTTAATACCGGCGGTAAAAAGTCCTTTTTTAAGAAAGACGGTAAGCCCTATCTGCCAGGCGAAGTTCTCCAACAAAAAGCCTTGGGCCAAGCGCTCAACCTCTTTCGTAGTAAGAACGTCAAAGGATTTTACTCTGGCGAAGTCGCCCGCGACATCGTTGATACCGTTAAGCGCACCGGTGGCGTGATTGAACTTGAAGACCTTGCCGCCTACAAAGTTCGTTGGCTGAAACCCTTAGAAACCCAATTTAAGGGCTACCAGGTTTACCTCATGCCTCCTCCGTCGAGCGGCGGCGTCGTTATTAAATCTGCCCTGAACCTCATCGAACAGGTTCAACTGGAAAAGCTCGCTCCCTTCAGCGTTGACGAGTTACACATGTTCGGTGAAGTGCTCAGTCGCTCTTTTCGCGGCCGTGCTCTTCTCGGCGATCCGGACTTCCACAAAAATCCCCTGGAGCGCTTACTTTCAGAAGGCTACCTCAAGGAAATGGCCAAAAGTATCAGTGCTAAGAGTAGCTCGAAGCTCGATCCTTTGAGTGAAGACGCTCCGGCCGACAGCGCCAACACGACTCACTACTCAGTGCTCGATAGCGAAGGACGCTCCGTCGCCCTCACTGTCACCCTCAACGGCAACTATGGGTCCGCGGTGGTGAGTGACAAATTTGGAATCGCGCTTAACAACGAAATGGATGATTTTACCACGCAACCCAATGAGCCAAATATGTACGGCTTGATTCAAGGTAAGGGTAATCTCGTTCAACCCGGCAAGCGCCCCTTGAGCTCGATGAGTCCGACATTGGTTGAAAAAGACGGCAAAGTCGTGTTGTCGGTGGGCTCCCCCGGAGGCCCGCGCATCATTAGCGGGGTGATTCAGGTGCTTTATCGAAACCTCGTGAATGGTCTGAACATGGACCAGGCAATCCAAGCTCCTCGCATTCACCACCAGTTCCTGCCCCACAAGCTTTTTATCGACACCTCTCGCTTTGCTCCAGAAACCATCAGCGGACTCAAGACCAAAAAACACGAAGTCGAAGAGAGTTGGATGGGCCGGGTCTACGGCGTGCGCCTGACTGACAAAGGTGTTCTAGAGGCGGCTCACGATGCTCGCGGCGAAGGGGCTTCAGGCGGCTACTAGGGCCGCCCCGCCATCAGGACGGCGGCTGAGTACCGAGCCCTTGATACTCACGAGGCTCCTCTTTGTCTCGTAAGTGATCCAAGCGAACCGGCATACGTTTGGTAAAAGCCTCTTCCCGAATCGGACATTGCGCAAGGTCGCAAACTTGGCAGTAAGCCCTCCGACAAGGATCAAGGTGAAAGTTCATTTCTCCGCCGTAAGGATAATTTTTTATCACGGCTGCCTCAAAAGCGTCGGTTCGCGCGTGGGCGCGAGCAATGTCCCAAAACTCAGGGATGACTAAGTGAGCATCAATATGATGATAGGCTCCCGACCGAATCACTTTGACGTGATGAATCTGGATAACCCCCTCCGTCGCCAGCGGAGTGAAGATCTTTTCCAATTGCTTGAGCGTCTCTAGGTCTTCGGCGTCAAGCAAGCCGCCGACCGAGCTTCGCACCAGCCGCAAACCTTCTCGCGCCAACAACAAACCCACAAGAATAGCCGTCGCACTGTCGAGCCACTTGATCCCAGTCCAAACCACCATCGCCAGGCCCACAACCACGGCGACACTCGTAAAAAAATCGGACAACAAATGTTTGCCGCTCGCGACGAGCGCCACTGAACCGCGGGCCTTTCCGATGCGCAACAGAGTCAAGCCTAACAGCAGATTGCCCAAACCAGCGCCCACCACCACCGCCAGGCCTAGCTGGGGGTTGAACAGCGTTCGGTCTTGCACCAAAGCTGAGATCGCTTCAGCGACAATCACCAACCCCGCAAAGGTGATCAGGCCACCCTCAAAGGCTGCCGAAAAATACTCCGCCTTACCATGTCCGTAGGGGTGATCCTCATCGGCGGGCTTCGAGGAATAGATGATGACAAACAACAACAACCCCGAAGCCACCACATTAACGATGCTTTCCATGGCGTCAGAGAACACCGCTTGCGATGAGGTTTGAATATAGCCCCAGAACTTGACGCCCATAAGAATGATGCCACCGAAGACGGACGAAATCGCCGCCGCCTTAACAAGTTGGGTACCCTCGGGAGGGCTGTGGTCATTAACTGGGCTCACCTAATATTATCTCCATTGCGCTTGAAGCCATTCCCACAGCTGGGGACGACGCTCGCCAATATCAAAATGATTGCCTTCAAATTCCGAATAGTGCAATCGAACTCGCATTTGGCGCAACAATTTGCGTAATTGGCGACTTCCCCACTGCAATTGAAACTGATCCTCTGTTCCGACATCAAGGTAAACTCCCTTGAGTTGGCGCAGTTGACTCCGGCGGGCAGGCAAAAAGTGAAGCGGATCATGTTTGAGCCAGCGCTTCCAGGTCTTCAATTTGAGTTCGCCGGTCGCTTCGTCGATGGGAAAGTCCACCTGCCGGGGATGAGACGAATGAGGAGCATAGCAAAGGCCCATCGCAATACTGTTGAGAATTTCATGGCTATCTCGGCGGCCATGAAACCGTCCCTGTCTCATTAGTTCGGCGATTCTCTTGATCCCACCGTTTTTTTTGATGAGAGGAAGCGTTGAATAAAGTTCCGGCAACAAGCTGATGGCAAAAAAACAGTCTGGAGCAATGGCTCCCACCCAAGGAAACACCTCAGGAAATTTGCTTCCCAAGTGAAGCGCCCCGTAACCACCGCTGGACCCGCCCATGACACAAACGCGCTTGCTGTTTAAAGGAAAGGCTCCTTTCACCATCGGCAGGAGCTCGTCGACAATGTGGTCCTGATACCGTCCCATCCCTGGTGAGTTGATAAACTGCGAGCCTCCCCAAAAAGTCATTGCATCCACAAACAAAAATCCGGCTCGCGGTGCGCGGCCAGCAACCACACAACGATCGAGCTTTTGCACAAAATTGTCTTCGAAACTACGCAGCGAGAAGTACTGGGTTCCATTGCCGGTAAATCCCGCCAACACCACCACTAAGGGCCATCCTTGGGGCGGGGCCTTCCCCTGGGGCAGCAAAAATCCGTGCACTCGAGTTGCTGGATCACGCCACGGATTGGACCGCAACACGTGACTTTCCAATTTAAGAGTGAATATTTTGAAAGCCCGGAGCTGTAGGAGATCAAGGTTGGGTGAAATCAAACCACTGACCAATGCCTCGGCTCTCCCGTTACGACGAGCGGATCTTACGAAGGAGGTCCGGCTCCATCGGTTCGTCGAGGTCGCTGGATTGCGTTTTCATGTCAAACACGACAACACAATCACGTCCTTCGTTTTTGGCTTTATAAAGCGCCCGATCCGCATAGCGCACCAAGCCGCGCGCATCGATGGTCTGACTGCCTTTATCGGTCACGGCCAGGCCAATACTCACCGTTTGCCGAGCCTGGTGGTCGCCTTGGGAAAAAACGTGATCTTTAATCAACAACCTCAACCGTTCGGCGAAGATCTTGGCACCTTCAAGAGAAATCTCGGTCAGCACAATCAGAAACTCATCGCCTCCGTAGCGGGCGGCAAAATCGACACTGCGAATATTGTTGCGGATGATCTTACCGACTTATTGGAGAACAAAGCTGCCAAACAAATGGTCGTTGGAATCATTCACGTTCTTGAAGTGGTCCATGTCCATCATGATCACGCACACGCTGCGACCAAAGCGACGAGCCCGGTTGAGCTCATTGTCCAACTTTTCATACAGCGATCGCATATTGAACAGACCCGTAAGATCGTCCTTATCGACCAGACTCTTCAGCTTTTTGTTTGCTGCCTTAAGATTGTCGTTGAGTTGTTTGATGCGCAGTTGGGTGCGCACTCGAGCCAACAGCTCTTTGGCATCAAACGGTTTTCGTATGTAATCGTCGGCCCCCGCGTCTAAACCCCGGACGACGTCATCCACATCTGAACGGCCCGTCACAAAGATCGTCGAAACGTAGTGGTTGCGGGCACGCAAGTATTTTAGGGTATCAAGCCCATTCAGGCCCGGCATACTGACGTCCAACAACACCAAATGGGGACTCCAGTCCGACATTTCTTTAATCGCCTGCTTGCCGGAATTTGCCGTCAGAACTTGGTAGCCGTCACATTCCAAGGCCAGCTTAACCAGTTTGGCGCTGGCCGGATCATCGTCGACCACGAGAATCTTAGTTTCATCATTGATCTGGTGAGCACTCATGCTTCTATCATACCGGCTGATGTTCAGTCGTTGGGAGGGATTTTTGCGCCCCTGGCCTTTGGCCAGCCCCGCCCGAGGTTGACTGGCCCCCACACCTGGACTATTTCCTGGGAACTCTGAGCAACCTTTCGTGACTCCTGCGATGCGGCCTTTTGATAGTCTCGCGTCCAATTAGTTGGTAGAGTGTTTTTATGGCGTACAATCACAATGAAATTGATAAAAAGTGGCAGCAGGTGTGGGAGACTCAAAAATCCTTCCGAGCCGAAATCGACTCGAAAAAACCAAAGTACTATGCTCTTGATATGTTTCCTTATCCGTCGGGCGCTGGACTTCACGTTGGTCATCTGGCCTCTTATACGCCGACGGACATTGTTGCTCGGTTTAAGCGCGCGCAGGGCTTTAATGTTCTTCACCCGATGGGGTACGACGCCTTTGGTTTGCCCGCCGAACAGTATGCGATCAAGACGGGAATTCACCCGGCCGAGACTACCAAGAGCGCCATTCAAAATTTTCGCCGCCAACTCAAGTCCTTCGGTTACAGCTTTGACTGGGATCGAGAGGTTTCGACCTGTGAGCCAGACTTTTACAAGTGGACCCAATTTATTTTCTTGAAGCTCTTCGAAAAGGGCTTGGCCTACCAAAAAGAAGTTCCCGTCAATTGGTGCCCTGCTTTGCGCACCGTCTTGGCTAACGAAGAGGTCGTCGATGGGGTCAGCGAGCGCGGGGGACATCCCGTCGAGCGAGTCCCGATGAAGCAATGGATGCTCAAGATTACTGCCTATGCCGAGCGCCTGTTGAATGATTTAGATAAGGTGGATTGGCCCGAACGCTCTAAAGAGGGCCAACGGAATTGGATCGGAAAGAGCGAAGGCGCGCATGTGCGGTTTACGGTTGAAGGCGGCAATGCGTCTCTTGAAGTATTCACCACACGACCTGACACTTTGTTTGGCGTGACCTTTATGGTGATTGCTCCGGAGCACCCTCTGGTCGCGCAAGTAACGACTTCGGGCCAAAAGAAGGCGGTTGAAGCTTACTGTCAGGCCACGGCCGCTAAGTCCGAAGTCGACCGCAAAGCCGGGGCCGAGAAGTCCGGTGTTTTCTCTGGTACCTATGCCCTTAATCCGGTCAACCGTGCCAAAGTGCCGATTTGGATCGCTGATTATGTTCTTATGGATTACGGGACCGGCGCTATCATGGCCGTACCCGGTCACGACACGCGTGATTTTGAGTTCGCCAAAAAACACGGTCTCGAGGTGATTCGTGTGCTGGAGTCCCCTGAAGATCTCCCGTTTGAAGGTGATGGTAAGCTGGTTAACTCCGACTTTCTCAATGGCCTTGATAAGCCTCAAGCCGTTCGCAAAATGATCGAATTTTTGGAAAAACAAGGGCTCGGCAAAGCTCAAGTTCAGTACAAGCTCCGAGATTGGCTGTTCAGTCGGCAACGCTATTGGGGAGAGCCTTTCCCAATCGTTGAGTTGGCGTCCGGTGAAATGAAGGGCCTCGCCCCCGATGAGTTGCCCGTCCTGCTTCCCGAAGTCGCGGATTATGAGCCCTCGGAGCAAGGCGAACCACCCTTGGCCCGGGTGGGGAGCTTTGTAAATTACAAAAATCCCAAGACTGGCGAATCCGGGCGGCGCTGCACTGACACGATGCCTGGTTCGGCCGGCTCTTCTTGGTACTTTTTGCGTTATACCGACCCGCGAAACCACTCCCAACCCTTTAGCCCCGAGGCCCAAAAGTATTGGATGCCGGTCGACCTCTACGTTGGCGGTCCCGAACACACCGTCGGTCATCTGTTGTATGCCCGCTTTTGGCAGAAGGTCCTGTTTGATGCGGGGCTGGTCACCCATGACGAGCCCTTTCGCAAATTAGCTCACCAGGGCGACGTCCTAGGTCCAGACGGGCGGCGCATGTCCAAGTCCCGAGGCAATGTCGTAAACCCAGATGACGTCCGCGAGGAATTCGGGGCCGACGCCTGCCGGGTCTATATTTGCTTTATGGGACCCTTCGATAAGGCCAAACCCTGGGCCAATCAGGGGATCGAAGGCGTTCGACGTTTCCTGGAACGGGTGTGGCGGCTTGCCTTGAATGAGGCCGGCACGGTGATCGCAGACCCCTCAGCTCCCTCCGATGCAGTCCATCGCCTTTTGCACAAGACGATTAAAAAGGTCGGAGAAGACATCGAGACCATGAATTTTAACACGGCGATTTCTGCCATGATGATTTTGGTCAATGAAATGTACAAGGAGACCTGCCGGTCGCGGACGGTCCTCACCACCCTTGCCCAGCTCTTAATGCCTTTTGCCCCTCACGTCGCGGAAGAGCTTTGGCAGCGCTTGGGACAACCCGGGTTGGTCTCTTTGGCCCCCTGGCCGACATTCAATCCCGACCTCTGTCGTGATGAACTCGTGACCGTGGCTGTTCAGGTGAACGGAAAAATGCGGGGTACTATCGAGGTGGCGCCAGATTCTTCCGAAGAATCAGCTGTCGATGCAGCTAAATCATTGACAGCAGTCGCAAATGCGATAGATGGAAAGAGTTTTGTTAAGATTATTTATAAGGCCGGTAAGATTCTCAATCTTATTGTGAAGTGAGCCTTTTAGCAGAACTTGCTCAACTAGGGTTAGGGTGATGAGTTGGACGATTGACAAAAGTGCGGAGCTCTACGGGATTAACACCTGGGGTACTTCTTACTTTGGCATCAATCAAAACGGTAATATCGAGGTCACCCCCAAAGGGAAGGCGGGTCCCCGTCTAGACCTCTTTAACCTGGTCAAAGACCTCTGCGAGCGAGGCATTCGTCCGCCGATCTTGATTCGCTTTCCTGACATAGTTGAGTCCCGCATCCAGCTGATTGCCAGTTGTTTCGAAAAAGCCGCTAAGGAACACAATTATCAAGGCCTTTTCCGCGGCGTTTACCCGATCAAGGTCAACCAACAAAGTCGTCTGGTAAAAGAGATTGTGGCTTTTGGTAAGAACACCAAACTCGGTCTCGAGTGCGGCAGCAAACCTGAGCTGCTCGTCGCCTTAGCTCTTATGGACACGCCCGACGCGCTCATTATCTGTAATGGCTTTAAAGACTGGGAATACATTGAGACGGCGCTGCTCTCTCGCAAAATGGGCCGCGACACCATCATCGTGGTCGACCGTCGCACCGAGCTCGACACCATTGTGGCTGTTTCCAAACACCTCGGTATCAAACCCAAGATCGGTTTGCGCGGAAAGTTAAACACTCAAGGCTCAGGTCGTTGGGTGGAGTCTTCGGGAGCTAAGTCAAAGTTTGGTCTTACTCCTTCAGAGATCGTTGCCTGTGTCGAAAAACTCAAACAAGAGGGCATGATTGATAGCCTGGCCTTGCTCCACTATCACATTGGATCACAAATCCCGAGCATTCAGGCCATCAAAGGGACAATGAAAGAAGGGGCTCGCCTGTACACCGAGTTGTACGCCCTGGGCGCAACCCCGTCCTACATCGACGTCGGTGGCGGCCTTGGAGTTGACTACGATGGTACTGGACGCAGCGAAAGCTCCACTGATTATAGCGAGCAAGAGTACGCCAACGACATTGTGTCGATTCTTCAGTCAGTTTGCGATGAAAAAGGGGTTCCACATCCTCACATCGTAACTGAGTCTGGCCGGGCTTCCGTCGCTCATAGCGCCTTGCTGGTATTTAATGTTTTAGGCCTCAACGAGCTGTCCAAAAAAGAACTCACCGTCGAGAGAAATCCTCAGGACTGCCGCCTGGTCAAAGAACTCTTTGATATCTACAACAATCTGACTCCTAAAAACTTTAATGAGTCCTACAACGATCTGGTTGAAAAAAAGCGCGACACCCTTCAGCTTTTCACCTATGGAGTCCTCACTCTTGAGCAGCGAGCCAAAGCCGAGGACATTTGTTGGTCCATCACCACCAAAATGGCGGGCATGGCCAAAGAGATCGGCGAAGACTCCGTCTTTTGGGATCTTGAGAAAGAACTCTCCGACACCTTTTACTGTAACTTCTCGGTGTTTCAGTCGCTCCCCGACTCCTGGGCCTTGAATCAAATTTTCCCGGTCGTGCCGATTCACCGTCTTGCTGAAAAACCCGATCGCCGAGCCATTTTGGTCGACTTGACTTGCGATTCGGATGGCAAGATTTCCAAGTTTACCGACACCACCACCGGCGAAATCCAGAATTACCTCGAAGTTCACACGCTCAAGGAACACGAGACCTACTACTTAGGCGCCTTTCTGTGTGGTGCGTACCAAGAAATCTTGGGTGATTTGCATAATCTCTTCGGCGACACCGACGCGGTCCACGTTTCGGTCAATGACAATGGTTGGTCCCTCGACCACGTGGTCGAAGGCGATACCGTCTCTGAAGTCTTGTCCTATGTTGAGTATCAAAGGGGCGAGTTAATGGAGAGCATTCGACGTGGCGTTGAAACCGCCATTTCTGAAACTCGGTTAACTCCCCAGGAAGCCAAACAACTGCTCAAGAATTTTGAGGTTGGCCTTTCTGGCTATACGTACCTAGAGGATCCGGAATAAGGTTTGGGCCTCATCACGAGGCTAAAGGACCGAAGTGGCATACGCATTGATTGGGCTAGCCATTTTATTTTTCCTCGGGCATGCGCTCAATCGCTTGTTTATTGCTACCAAAATTCCCGATGTCTTGATTCTCGTGGCCCTGGGTTACTTGGCCGGCCCGGTTTTTGGCTGGCTTGACGCGAAGGATTTCGGCAAGGTCGGCCCGATCGTTTCCACCATGGCCTTGGTGATCATTTTGTATGAGGGTGGTCTCCACCTCAGCGCGCGTGAGCTTTTTCGCTCAAGCCTCCCGGCCCTCAAGCTGGCGGGAGTGGCCTACGTGCTGATTGGGATTGCCAGCTTTGCGATTGCGACGCTCGGGGCTCGCCAGCCTTGGTATGTCTCGATGCTGCTCGCTCTCAATCTGGGCAGTACCGCTTCAGCAATTGTGATTCCCATGGTGAAACACTTAAACATTCGGCAAAGCTCAAAAGCCATCTTGAGTTTGGAGTCCGCGTTCAATGACGTCTTGATTATCGTCGCGGTAATCGTTTTTATTGATTCGCTTTCAGCCGGGCAGTTTAGTACGGCGGCTGTGGTTTGGGGGATGGGACCTAAGCCCATTATCGCCGTGGTGTTAGGCGGTGGACTGGGTGTGCTTTGGGCTTTTATCCGCAAACGCCTGGGCCAAATGGCCTCGATGACCTTTGCCAGCGAAGCTTGGGCGCTTTTTGTTTACGGCATACTTGAAACCGGTGGCTACAATGGTGCTCTGGGAGTTTTGGCTCTCGGTTTTGCTCTCGCTAACCTGGATCTGCTCCCCTTGCACTTTCGCCGTCACCTTGACCCGGCGCCGGTTTCGTTAAACGAAAAAGGTCTCTTAGGCGACATCGCCTTTATCTTGAGGACCTTCTTTTTTATTTTTCTTGGTCTCCAAATTCACTTTGGCTCTAGCCAAATCGTCTTGGTGGCCTTTGCGATTACCGTGGCCATTTTTATCACTCGCTTTATGTCGGTCTACTTGTTGTTTAAGCCCGAACAAATGCCTCGCTTGGATGCCTTGACGATTACGGCCATGGGTCCTCGCGGGTTAGCTACGGCCGTGATTGCCACTCTTCCCATGCAACGTGGGCTCCCCGGGGGACAGTGGTTACAGGACGTAGTTTTTGCCACGATCCCGATGACAATTATTTTTACCGCACTCTGTGTGAGCTTTGCCGAGCGCCAGTGGTTTCGTAAATATGTCGAAATGTTATTTGAACCCTATCTCGACGAAGTCCAGGCCGCCCAACTTCCCGAGATGACGGTCACAGGCGTCTCGATGACAGGAATCACCGCAACGGGGACGTCCTCTAGGCCTTCCGAGGGTCAAACGCATCCCGGACCCCCTCGCCGATCAGATTCAGAACAGTGAGTGTTAACACCATCGCGACGGATGGATAGACGGCCAACCACCAGGCAATCGTAAAATAATTATTGGCCTGCTGGAGCAATTCACCCCAGCTCGGAGTCGGCGGGGGCAAACCAAAGCCGAGATAGTCGAGAGCCGCCAGCGAATAAATGTAGCCGGCAATGGAAAACGGCGAAAAGGTCAAGATCGGGCCGAGCGCGTTCGGCAGGACATGACGAAAAATCACCTGCAAGCGCGAAACACCCAAGGCTCTGGCCGCCTCGACAAACTCCCGTTTTCGCAACTTCAAAAACTCTCCTCGAATGTAGAGCGAAATCATCATCCAGCCGAAGACCGAGGAAAAAATCACCAAGCTCCACAAGCCCGCACCAAAAATCGACACCAGCGTAATCAGCAGAATAAAAACCGGCATGGACTCAAAGATCTCCACCAACCGCTGGCCCACTAGGTCCGTGCGGCCACCCAAAAAACCCATGATCGATCCGGAAATCACACCGAGCAAATACGAAAAAAACCAAGCTAAAACCGCAAAGCCAATGCTGTACCGAAAACCATAAATCAAACGCGAGAGCACGTCGCGGCCCCGATCATCGGTGCCGAACCAATTGTCGGTCGACGGCCCGCCGGGGTAGGTGGTCACCGCTTGGTTCGACTCAAAAGGATCCCACTTCACCAAAGGCCACAGTGCCCAGTTCTCGCCGCTTAAGTCCAAGCGGCGGTAGTCCGTTACATAGATATCGGTTTGGCCGAATACTGATGGATGATAAGTACGAATCACCGGAAAATAGAGCGAACCTTGGTAGCTCATCATGATCGGCATGGAGTTGGCCCAAAATTCGGCAGTGAGGCTCAAGAACAACAAGAACATCAAAATCCAGGTCGAAATTGTCGCCCGCTTGAGCTTTTTAAAGCGCCGCCACCGTTTGAGATTAAGATCATTTTTAATCAGGCGCTCGATCATGTGAAATCAATCCTGGGATCAATCAAGGTGTAGCTGATGTCACTTAAAAAACGTCCCACTAGCATCAACATACTTTCAAAAAAGATCAGGCCCATCATTACGTTGTAGTCGCGCGCCAGGGCCGACTTGTAACTCAGCATGCCCATGCCATCCAAGTTAAACACCTGTTCGATAATCACTGAGCCGGCGAAGAAAAAACCCAAGAACGACGCCAAGCCCGTGGCAATGGGAATTAAGGCATTTCGAAGCGCATGCTTGTAAACCACGGCACTCTCTGGCAGCCCCTTGGCCCGGGCGGTGCGCACATAATCGAGTTTGATTTCCTCAATCAAAGAGTTCTTCATCAAAAAAGTGAGGACCGTGAAGTTACCAATAACATAACAGATCAAGGGCAAGATAAAGTGGTGAACCCGATCCCAAACCTGGTCCCAAAAACCCAAATCGTAGTAATTGTCTGAATACAAATCGCCTAGGGGAAACCAATCCAGGAAGGCCCCGCCGGCCAGATAGACTCGTAGTAAAATCGCCAAAATCAGCGGTGGAATCGAGTAAAGGATCATCAACACCACGCTCGTGGCGACGTCAAACCCCGAGCCATCTTTTACGGCCTTGGCAATACCGAGAGGAATACAAATCAAATAGGTCAGCAAGAGGGAGATGACCCCAAACTGCAAGGACACTGGAAACCGTGCGGCGATCACGTCGACCACTGGCTCCTCGTAACTAAAGCTGTTGCCAAAATCGAGAGTGACAATGTTTTTGAGCCAAATTCCGTACCGCACATGAAGTGGTTTATCAAAGCCGTATTGCTTTTTTAGCGCCTCAAGGACGTCTTTGGAAACCCCGTGCTCGCTCTGTCCGCCCGCACTCGCGCCCATGCCGCCACCAAAACGCATCTGCATGATCTTCTGCTCGACGGGGCTGCCCGGCGCTAGATTAATAATCACAAACGACAGCAAGGTAATTCCGATCAGAGTCGGAATCATCATTACCAATCGGCGCAGGATATACTTAAACATGGCGACCGCCCTCAGTCGGGCTGCGGCGCCAAGCCGCAGCCTCAAGCCCAAACAATCTCAGGTTCAGTTGCCGATCCACCAAGTCTCAACACCCAGGTCGTAGGCGTAGTTAGGTTTGTCCATTTTCATTTTGGCCGTATGGGCAAAGAGAAAAAACTTGTTGTTAAACAAGAATACATAGGGAGCGTCGTCGGCAATCGCCTTGTAAATCTTTTGATAGATCTGGATGCGCTTGGCTTTGTCCAACTCTTCTCGGCCCTCATCGATCAGCTTATCCACGGTGGGGTTAGAGTAAGAAATAAAGTTGGAGCCGCCCGCTTGGGAGCTCGTCGAGTGCCAAATTTGCTTGGGATCGTTGTCGACGCTGCCACCGCTCCAGCCGAGCATGACGGCGTCGAACTTTTTCTCGTCCATCGACTTAACAAACGTAGTCCACTCGACCAGCTTGATTTCCATGTCGATGCCGGCCTTCTTGAGATCTTCTTTGTAAATCGTCATGTATTTTTCAGAGTCTTTGTTGGCCATGAGCAAGGTGAAGCGGAAAGGTGTTTCCTTGCCATTGATCGTTTTTTCCAAAATTCCGTCTTTGTTCGCATCCGCCCACCCGGCTTTGGTCAAAATCTCTTGGGCCTTCTTGGGATCAAAAAGGAGGGGCTTAACCGACTTGTTCGCATAAGGACTTTGTAAATACCAAGGACCCGTCGCCGGCAATGACATGCCAAAACGGAATTTCTCGATCATCAATTCGCGATTCGTTAAATGAGCTAAGGCAACCCGCACGTCGCGATCGGCAAAGATCGGGTTTAAGAAATTCCAGCCCACAAAGTTGTAGGGGCGGGGTCCCAGGTGATCAACCTTCTTCTTGAGAGCTGACTTTCCCCAGGGCTCGTGGTTGGTCTTCTGCATATAGGCCTCAGGACTGATAGCGTCGATAAAATCCACTTCGCCCTTTTCGAGGCGAGCCAGCTGGGCCATTTCTTCCTTCACAAAACGGAACTGCACTTTGTCCCATTTGTAGAAACCCGCATAGCGAGGATCAGAAAAACCCCACCAATCAGGATTGCGCTTTAATACGATCCCCTTGCCTTTGTCATAGCGGTCCACCATGTAGGGACCTGAACCCACCAGGGTTTTGGTATTCTTGTTTTTTGAATCACCGTAGATGTGTTTGGGAACAATCGCCATAAAGCCACCACTCGCCAACACATTAAAGTTATAGAAGTACTTTTTCTTGATCGTAAATTTAATAGTTAAAGGATCGATAATTTGGGCGCCCTCAAAGTTTTCAAAGTACGGGCGAATGTGGGCCGTATCAAAACCCAGCTTATCGTCAAAGATGGCATCAAAACTAAACTTGACGTCCTCAGCTGTAACCGGTTTGCCGTCGTGCCATTTGGCGTTCTTACGAAGATGGAAAATGTACCACATGCCCTTGGGGTCGGCTTCATACGACTCCGCCAAGCCAGGTTCCTGGTCATAGGTTTCCAAGTTGGTCCGCATGAGTCCGTCAATAACAAAGCCATGAACTTGTGAAGCGTAGTTATCGGTACTCGTCAGCGGATTGAGCTTTTCGGGTTCAGCACCCATCACCACATAGAAAGTGCCTCCAACGGGCGCCTTGGCGTTACCCAGAATTGGATTTTCCTTCTTCGTCGGAGCCGCCAACGCCGTCACCGTCGCCAAACTCAACATCAATAATGAAGTTGCGATTCGTTTCATTTCCCTTCCCCTTCGTTTCATCATAAAAAAGCCACCACTCACTTGCCGCTGCCGCGCACAAAGAGTTTGAAGAACTCAATTTATCGAAGTAAAAAAATTATTCAAGTCGATTGGAAGATTGCGGTGGAACCCAAGTCCCGTTGGTCTTTGTGCGTCAGCAAAGAACAAGTTCAAGCGGCGTTTCTCGAGGAGTTTGGGTTCGCAGTTTGTAAAGATCCTGATACAAACTCCCACCTCAGTCCCCGTGGCGACGGAGATAAAAAGTTGGAGACCCTTATGGACACATTCAATCCGAGCGAACCCCTGTCGAGTGAGTTTGGCATTTTTGGCCTGCCGATTAAACGGCACGAAAGCAAAGTGATTTTGATTCCGGTCCCATGGGAGGTAACGACCTCCTATGGAAGTGGGGCCTCCTTGGGCCCTGAGGCCATTCGTCGTGCCAGCTCCCAGGTTGACTTGTTTGATCTGGAGCTCGGCAAGTCCTATGTCGCCGGCTTTTATATGGAAGCGATCAACCAAAAGATGCTCGGCCTAAACAACGAGCTCAAGCCCTTCGCCCAACGGGTGCGCGACGAGCTCGAAGGCGGCGGCCTCACGGATCAGGGTCGAGCCTACCAACAGCGGGTGAATGATGGTTGCAAGGAGATGGTCGACTGGGTTTACCAAGGCTCTAAGCGCATCATCAGTGACGAGCACAAGCTCGTTGGGATCGTCGGCGGAGACCATTCCACTCCCCTCGGAGCCATCCGCGCGATCGCCGAAAATCTCAAAAAAGATTATGCCATCATTCATATTGATGCCCATGCCGACCTCCGCCAATCTTATATGGGCTTTACTCACTCCCACGCATCCATCATGTACAACGTGATGAATTCGGACTTCGCTCCTCAAAAACTGGTGCAAGTTGGTGTTCGAGATTTTTGCTGGGAAGAAGCCGACCTCATTCAACGGGACGAGCGAATTCGCCCACTGTTTAGCGAAGACATCAAACGCCGGCAGTTTTCAGGTGAAACGTGGAAGTCCATTTGCGATGACATCCTTTACGGCCTGCCCGAGTGTGTTTACATTTCTTTTGACATTGATGGCCTGTCTCCCGAATTCTGCCCTCACACCGGCACGCCCGTGCCTGGCGGCCTACACTTTGCTGAAATGATTTTTCTTTTGAACGCGATCGGCCATTCTGGTCGGCGCATCGTCGGATTTGATTTGGTCGAAGTGGCTCCCGGTCCAGACGACGATGAATGGGACGGTAACGTCGGGGCCCGGCTCCTGTATCGAATGTGCGGATGGTTGGCGGCCTCGAATGGCTTGCTGGCGAAACCGTCGGCCCGAGTGTAAAAAAAGGCCGCTGATTCAGCGGCCTCATTATTCACCTTGAACAAACAAATCCAAATCTCAGCGCGCGTACTTCTTGCGCATGCTCTCGCGAATCTCTGCGCCTTCGATACTTAAACGCGTCCAAGGAATGGCTAACAAGCGATCATGCTCGATAGGCTCCTCAGTTTCTTCACAAATTCCGTAACTGCCGCTCTCAATGCGCGACAAGGCAATTTCAATTTCCATGAGTTGCTTGCGCAGTCGCTCAGTCATGCTCAAGAACTCGCTCTCAGCGAGGGCCCGCATGGTTTGGTCGCCCTCATCGCCACCACGATCTTCAGTCGTATGTAAATCCATCCGGGCTTCTTTCACCCGGTTAAGCAGCTCAGCTTTTGCTTCGAGAAGCTTCTGGCGACACTTGGTAACTAGGTCTTTTGGCAAGTTGGTCATATTTAGAGTCCCTCCCCTTGCTGTGTTCACAGTGCCAAAATGGAACTGCACCATTTACACATGGCCCTCGTGGCCTTGGCAAGTAAATTTCTTAAAACCTCTTAAATCTCCTAAGCCTTTGACTAGCAAGAAAATTCTTGTTTCTTGCGCGCACAGTCGAAATTCGAAAGCATTTAATCTTAAATTTTATTTCAAGCCTTTTAAACATAAATCAACCCTCTGACTCAACTTGAGACACACACCAAAGCCTCTCTGGTTAAAAAATAAGCAGACTTTCCCCAAATTATTGTTAGCAGTGATTAATTGTTCGTTTGCTTCGCGCTAAAAACCAACGCGACTCACGGTCACCGGCCGCCACACCGTCGAGTTGTGAACCCAAAAACGAAGTCCCAACTCATCTTCCACTTGGTACCAATCATCCTTTAAGTCCACGCGTTTAAAGGGCGTGTACTTGTCGGCAGAACCATAGTGCAGCGAAGGATAAGTGGTGCCCGGACCAGACCTCAGATTGGCCGTTGCTTCTTTGACCGAGACACATTGATAGGCCGTGGTCACGAGCGAACTCAACACCCAATGCTTCTCGCCGTCTTGATCCTCGACTTGAGTCCATCCGCCCGACTTGTCGACCTTAATGAGCGGCGTGAATTTCCCTACCGTCCAAGTCACAGGATACTTCCCGCCGGGACCTTTGCGCAGATTGGCTTCCCACGCATCCACGCACAGGGCCCGCGCGAGGGAGCCCGCCGTTAGAAAAATCAAAATGACGATCACTCGACCGAGCGGACGAGCGGACACGAAACCTCCTCAGAAACTCCTTCAGCATATCAAAATTTGCACAAGGATAACAATTGAAGATCTAATTACAAACCCCGTCGAGTTTGCTGAGACCACCACAAATAAAACCCGCGCAGACCTATTGGTCCTTCCTCGGCCCCTTGTCGGTCTGGGGATCAGGGTCGGGTTCGAGATCAATCACGTCCCGCGTGGGACGCGGCCCCGTTGGTCCCGAGGTGAAATCCACTCGTTGCGAGGAATTGGTATAGAAACGAACCTGTCCGCGCGCCACGCGCTTAGCCATTTCATGCTTCATCGCCTTGAGAAGGAGGTGGCGTGGTCCCGGTAAAACGAGCAACAAACCCATCAGGTCCGTCACAAAGCCTGGAGTAATCATCAGGAGGCCACCGACAAAAACCAAGAAACCATGAAACAAACTGTCGGCGGGCATTTCTCCACGCGCCAATTTTTCATTTACTTGTCGCCAAATTGCTTGTCCTTGGTTGCGCACAATCGTACCGCCGATAATGCCCATCAAGAGCAGGGCCGCGACTGTGTTCCAGGCCCCGATCACCTGACCCACGCGAATCAAAAAATACAACTCAATCAGCGGCATCACGGTAAAGAAAAAGATCAAATAAAATAGCACACTAAAACTCCATCACCACTTTCACTGGGCAGTGGTCTGAACCCATTTGTTGATCCTGAATATCAATCGACTTCACTTGATTAACCAGCTGGGGCGTCACGCAAATGTGATCTATCCGCCAACCCCGATTGGCGATGCGAGCGTTTTCACGATAAGACCACCAGGTGTATTGCTCGGTGGTCCGAGGATGAAAGTGAGCAAACAAATCCACAAAGCCAGTCTCGAGAAATCGTCCAAACCACGCGCGCTCTTCCGGCAAAAATCCACTGACTTTGCTCAGGCGAACCGGATCAAAAACGTCGGTGTCTCGGTAAGCCACATTATAGTCGCCTACGACCACAACTTCGTGCCCCTCTTGAATCTTCCGCTCCAAGTGCTTACGAAACTTTTCCAAAAACTCTTGCTTGTAGAGGTGACGCTCCTCACTCGCGGCTCCATTCGGAAAATAAACATTGTACAGCAAAAATTCAGGGTAACGGGTCACCACAAAGCGCCCTTCAGAATCAAATTTGCGAATCTGAATTCCGTATTGGATTTCTTCAGGTTTTTGTTTGGTGTAAGTGACGGTGCCGCTATAGCCAGCCTTCTGCGCGGCCGACCAATAGGCTTCCCACCCTGGCGGGTGCAGCAACTCTTCCCCGAGTTGATTGGGATGGGCTTTGGTTTCCTGCAAACACAAAATGTCTGGGGACTCACGGCGTAGATAATCGAGTAAGCCCTTGGGGGCACACGCCCGAATGCCGTTGACGTTCCAGGTGACCAGTTTCACAACACCTCCCCTTGGCTCGGGACCTATCCCATAGGTTCTCCCCAGAGTCCAAGATCTCTATGCGCCGCAGAGTATAAGGACCTTGTTCCAGTCCCTCGCCCCTCGGTGTTCTGTACCTTGCCCACCTCTGTGAACTGTGGCAATCAAGTTGATATTTAGCGTTAAGCCAGGAGGATCTCAATGCCCATGATCGGTCAACCCGCACCTCAGTTTAAAGCCCCAGCTGTCGTCGATGGTGGAGACTTCAAAGATGTGAGTCTCAGCGACTACAAGGGAAAGTGGGTGGTCCTGTATTTTTACCCCCTCGATTTTACCTTCGTCTGCCCGACTGAAATCACTCAGTTCCGCGACTTTCTTCCGAAGTTTAAGGAAGTCGGCGCCGAAGTGATTGGTGTTTCGGTGGATTCGGTTCATTCCCACCGTCGGTGGATTAAAGATGACCTCGGCGACCTCCACTATCCTCTCATTGGTGACATCACCAAGCGCCTGGCGCGCGACTATGGGGTGCTGTTGGAGGATTCGGGAATTGCCACTCGGGGCACCTTCATTATCGATCCAGAAGGCAAAGTGCAGTACATGGGAATCCACAACACCAAAGTGGGCCGCGATGCCAACGAAATCCTGCGCGTTCTAACCGGACTTAAATCAGGCGAAATGTGTGCCGCCGGCTGGAAGCCCGGCGAAAAACACATCAAACTGAAGTAACGTCTCCACCGACGCACGGATGAGCACGACAGACTTTTATCGCCGCTTGGTCGAGTTGTTTGCGCGGGAGTACCCTTCGGTGCTGCCGCTCGAGCAACACTTTGAACTCCAGTCGACGATTTCTCCTTATGTTATTCAGCTCGACAAAAAAGTTCTGTCGCGGCTCCGGACTGGAATTCGAAATCTTTATGCTCTGTCTCGCAGCGCTGAGTACCAGGGCAAAATTGCCGCCAAAGATCGGGAAATTCTCCAGCAGCCACCCCGTCAGCACTCGGTTCTCATGGCTTACGATTTTCACGTTGGCGAGGAACACGACAGCCTCATTGAGATTAACACCAATGCCTCGATGTTTTTGGTTGCCGATCTCGTTCATCGCGCTCACGGCGACACCTTCCCGTTGCAAGAGCCGGCGCTTCAAGCTCTGCAAGAGTCTTTTGTTCACGAATACCAATTGTTTTCCTCCTCGTCGGGCGGGCCCCGCCGGATCGTCATCACCGACGAAACCATTCGGGAACAAGGTCGCTACATCGAATTCCTGATGTACCAAGAACTCTTTGGTCGCTGGGGATGGCAAGCTGAGGTGATCGACTTTGATCAGCTGCGAATGGACAACGCCGCCAAAGCTCTCCTGACTCCGGCTCAAGAGAAGATCGACTTTTTATATAATCGCTATTGCGATTTTTATTTGGACCGCGCACCCTCGCAACACCTGCGCCAGGCCTATCTCCAAAAATGGTGTTGTGTCAGTCCCAACCCTTTTGAATATTTGGTGCTGGCCGACAAATCCCGCCTCGTTGAGCTGGCGAGCCCTGATTTTTCGACCGGCTTACCGGTCACGCCTGAGGATTGGGCGACGATTCAACAATTTCTGCTGCCCACTTACGACGCGCGCACCTACGGAACTCCCGAGCAACTGTGGGCCGATCGCAAAAAATTGTTCTTTAAACCCAAGAATCAGTACGGCGGCAAATCCGCCTACCGCGGTGAAAAAATCAGTCGCTCGGTGTTTCAGCGCGCCCTTGACGAGGATTTCTTGGTTCAACGTTTTGCACCACCCCCAGAGCCACGCTTTCGCCAAAAGGACGTCGACCCCAGCGGCTGGAAGTACGACCTGCGCCTTTATGTTTACGAAGATCAGATCCAGAACGTGATCGCCCGCCTTTACCGAGGCCAATTGACCAACTTTAATTCCGAGTGGGGCGGCTTTGCTGCGGTCGAATTCGTCTAGTGCCACCTCCTTGGGTGGCCTTACGGCTTCACCGAGACGATTTCACCTCTTTTTTGTGAAGAAAAACGCCTAAGCACTGCAGCTGACACACCATCCTGCCGATAAATTGAGAAATTGGTACGGTACATTCCGACCAAAGGAGTGTTTCGATTTGAGTCAAAAGAAGGTTTCTCTGGCGCGCCTCAAGCCGCTCCCTGCGGCCAAGCCCGAGAACAATCGAGATCACGAGTACGTGGCTTTTGACCAGTTGGATGGACAACACCCGTGGATGGATTTCGTTCCCGAAGGTTATGTTCCTTACCAAGCAAGAATTCTCAATGAAGGCAAGGTGGCCTATTTTAACTTTGAACTCGCTAAAGAAATGGGACTTCTCACCAGCGACCATCCTCACACGCTGACCCCGGCACTCAAGAAAAAGATCTTGGATACCTTTTGCCTGCGGATTATTAACGAGTACGACCAGCAGCGAGGTGCCCAGTTTCCCAAGGATCGGCTCAAGGCGCATCCCTACATGGCGACTCGCTATCTTCAACTCCAACATGATAACAAACAGGGTAAGACCAGCGGCGACGGGCGCTGTATTTGGAATGGGGTCTTTAAGGGCAACGGCCGCCTGTGGGATGTCAGTAGTCGCGGCGTGGGTGTCACGCGCCTGGCGCCCGGTGCGGTAGAGGCCGGACGGCCACTGCGCTCGGGTTCGACGGATTTTGGATACGGTTGCGGAATGGCGGAACTCGACGAACTCTACGGCGCCACCATTCTTGCCGAAATTTTTCATCGCCAAGGGATTAACACTGAGCGGATGCTCGCGCTCATAGACCTGGGCGGCGGACTCGGCATTGGCGTGCGCGCCGGCCCCAATCTCATTCGGCCCGCTCACTTGTTTTTGTATCTAAGGCAGGGCCAACGGGAATCTCTGCAGCGCTCAGTCGACTATCTGATTGTCCGCCAACATCGCAATCGCGAATGGCGCTTTGGTATTCATCATCCTCAGCGCTACCGACTCATGCTCACCGAACTCTGTCGCTCATTTGCGCAGTTTATCGCCACCCTTGATCGCGCTTACATTTTCGCGTGGTTGGATTGGGATGGCGACAATGTTCTCGCCAACGCTGGTATTATCGACTATGGCAGCGTCCGCCAATTTGGCGTTCGCCATGACCAATATCGATATGACGATGTCGAACGGTTTTCGACCACGCTCAATGAACAAATTCCCAAGACTCGAGCGCTGGTGCAGACTTTTGCGCAAATTGTTCATTTCTTGGAAACCGGCAAGCGCGAAAGCTTTGAGAGCTTTGCCAAACATCCGGTGCTACGCGAGTTTGATCACTTGGTGCAACGTCACTTGCGCGAAGGTCTTCTGCATCAACTCGGTTTCCCGCAGCGCGAGCGGGATTTGCTGATGAGGCGCTACCGCCGTGACGTGAATCGCCTCTACGATCTCTTCACTGCAATCGAGCGCACCAAAACCAAGCTCGGCGTGCAAAAGGTGGCCGACGGAGTCAATCGACCGGCGGTCTTCAATATGCGAACACTCGTTCGCATTCTCATTGAGTATTACCATGATCACCAGGCCTCTTTAGAAAAGGCTCAGTATCCGACGGAGAAGCTGTTCCGCGAAATACTCTCAGAGTACGCGACCCGTAAGGATTCACGACTGACACCATCACTCTCCAAGCAGTTGGACGATTTGCAATCGCGGCTTCTGCACCTTCTGAAGATCGCTTTGCGGCGCTCCTCTCTCTCTAAGAGTAAGTTGATGGACACTCTTCTCCAGCGGGCAACGGTGTTGAACCGCGAAGATCGCATCACGGGCAACGCCTTGATCCACATCGTGGATGAAATCATTGAGTCTCGAAAGAAGGGCTTCTCCGATGCCGATTTGCAAAAAGTGATGGATGAGTTCATCAAGAACCAAAGCATGCCACCCGAGGCGGTCTCGCCCGACGAGCGCCCCTTTGGGTCAGGCCGTAGGCAAGATCTCATCGACTCCCTCCTTTCGCTCGTTGAAAACCACAAAGAGGACATCTAGAGACGCGCTCTCTTGGTCTTCACGCCCTTACCTTTTGAGTTGACGGCCCGCGCGATAAGGGTTCCTTTGCGCCGCTTTCCTCTCTCGTGGTAGACCCTTGCTAAGGAGCGAAGGCGTGATTGTAGTGACTGGTGCGACAGGATTTATCGGCAGTGCCCTGGTGTGGGAACTCAATCAGGCCGGCCACACGGACTTGCTCCTGGTCGATCACGTCCAACCTCAGGACCGGCCCGATCTCCTCGCCCAGCGAACTTTTGCAGATTTTATTTCCGCCCAACACTTGTTCTCCTACCTGCGAGAGAACTCGCAAGATATTTCGGCTATCCTCCACATGGGCGCCTGCTCCTCAACTACTGAAACTGACGAAACCTATTTGCGAGTCAATAATACCGAATACACCCAGCAACTTTTTGAGTTCTGTGCCAACCACCAAATTGCCTTTCAGTATGCCAGTAGTGGTGCCGTCTATGGCGATGGTAAGCGGGGATTTTCTGATCGAACCGCGCCCGAGGAGTTTCGACCGCTGAATCCCTATGGTTGGTCTAAACAACGATTTGACGTCTGGGCTCTAAAACAGTCGCACCATCCGCCGCATTGGCAGGGTTTGAGATTCTTTAACGTCTATGGCCCCAATGAATATTTCAAGGGTCCGATGGCCAGTGTGGCCTACAAGGCTTTTCTGCAAATTCAAGATACGGGACGTCTTAAACTCTTTCGCTCGCATCACCCCGATTACCAAGACGGCAAACAGCTTCGCGACTTCGTCTACGTTAAGGACATCACCCGCTGGATGGGGGAGATTCTGGCCGCCAAGGGGAGCGTTCGCAACGGAATTTACAATCTCGGCTTTGGCAAAGCTCGAACGTGGCTTGATCTCGCACAAGGTGTTTTCTCGGCCTTGGGACTCGAAATCAAAATTGACTGGATCGATGTCCCGGAGAATATTCGCAACCAGTACCAATATTTTACGGAAGCAAAAATGGACAAAGCTTTTGGAGAAGGACTTTCTTTGCCCCAATGGCCCTTGGAGCGTGGAGTTGGTGATTACGTTACCAACTATTTACTAAAACCCAACTCCTACCTTTGAAGTCTTGCGATGGAGAATTTGATGGCACAGGCCAGTCAACCCGCACCCACGATTCCCCACCATCTCAAAAAGTACGTGGTGGATCAAAATTATGAACGGTACACGCCCGAAGATCAGGCGACTTGGCGTTACATCATGCGCCGACTCATTGATTTTCTCAGCCAGCATGCTCACCCTTGCTATGTCAGCGGCCTGGAAAAAACCGGGATTACGGCCGAGGAAATTCCACAGATCGAAGAGATCGATCAAAAGCTGCGCGCCTTTGGCTGGTCGGCTGTTCCGGTGAGCGGTTTTATTCCACCGGCCGCATTTATGGAATTTCAGTCGCTGGGAATTCTACCGATCGCCAGTGATATGCGCACTCTCGAGCACCTGCTTTACACTCCTGCTCCGGACATTGTTCACGAGGCCGCCGGCCACGCGCCAATTCTGATCGATCCCGGCTTTGCTCGTTACCTCAAACGCTACGCCGAGCTCGCGAGCAAAGCCATTATCAGCAAAGAGGATATGGAGCAGTACGAAGCCATTCGAATTTTGAGCGACCTCAAGGAAGATCCGGCGAGCTCGCCGGCCCAAATTGCAGAGGCGACTCAACACCTTGACGAAGCGACTCGCGCCATTACCTATCTGAGCGAGGCCGCCTTTTTAGGACGGATGAATTGGTGGACCGCCGAGTACGGACTCATTGGCAGTCTGGACCGTCCAAAGATCTTTGGCGCCGGTCTGCTTTCATCGGTGGGTGAATCGAAGGACTGCTTGCAGCCAAAGGTCACCAAAATCCCTTTGACGTTGCATTGTCTCGATTACGCCTATGACATCACGGAGCCTCAACCTCAGCTCTTCGTCACTCCTAACTTTGAAACTCTCGAGTTGGTGTTGGATGAGTTGGCGGAGAGAATGGCTTTTCGCCAAGGTGGTTTGATCGGTCTCGAAAAAGCCCGCAAAGCCAAAACGGTTAACACCATTGAGCTGGACACCGGATTGCAAATTTCAGGACAGCTGGACGAAGTGTTAGTGCGCCAAATCGCCGGGCTCGAGGAGCCGGTTTTCTTGCGCCTGCAGGGCCCCGTGCAACTTTGCTGGAGTGGCCACCAACTCGCGGGACACGGAACCTCCTATCATCAACACGGCTATAGCAGCCCCTTGGGGCGCCTCAAAAATGAAGCCCACTGTCTGTCGAAAATGTCCAATGAGGAGCTGCAACGCCTCGGTGTGGTTGAGGGGCGCCGAGCGGACCTGTTGTTTGCAAGTGGTATCGCGGTTTCGGGCACAGTCCAGACCTTGCTTCGCCAACAAGGAAAACTGATCGTCATCACCTTCACAGACTGTCGAGTCACCGATGGAACCAAAGTTTTGTTTGACCCCAGTTGGGGCGCTTTTGATTTGGCTGTCGGCACGCAAGTCACTTCTGTCTTTGGTGGTCCAGCCGATCGACCGGCTTTTGGCAACCTAGACGACTTTGTTGCCAAACGAGTTCCTGTGCGTAAAATCTCTCCCGAACGTCTCCAGAAATTTGAATTCTACCAAGCTCTACGACTGCTGCGCCATAGTGACAGTCCCGAGACCTCCCGGGCGAAGCAGCTGGTTGAACTCGTTCAACATTACCAGCGGTCCTTTGCCGCCGAGTGGCTCATGGGTGTGGAGCTTTTGGAAATGGCCCATCGACTAAAATTAAAAGACCTCTGCCGAGCACTCGAACAGCATCTTTTGACTAACGCTCCCATCAAACCCGACGAGCGCGAGTGTGTTACCGAGGGGATTCGCTTGGCGCCCAACTTATGATTCAGGTCGAGGTCTATTTAGTTCTCGTCGGTACCATGTATCCCACCAACATTGGTGCAACGGCACGCGTGATGGGAAACATGGGGATTCGGCGGTTGATTTTGGTCAATCCCCAGTGCGAAATCAATTCTAAAGCCCGGCAAGGCGCCGCTGGTGCGCAAGACTTTCTAGAGAACCGCACAATTTATTCTTCGTGGGCGGAGTTTTACGCTGCCGAAGGTCAGGGCGTCCGAATCGGACTTACCCGTCGCGACGGCAAACTTCGTCAGGCCATGCCATTACCTGAAGTCCTCGCCCGTATACCGCTGGATCCCCCTGAGCAAACACCACTGCCCATCTACTTGATCTTGGGCCCCGAGGACGATGGCCTTTCAGCCGAAGACCTGGCACTGGTTAATTATTGCGCCAGTTTGCCGACCTATGGTGAGTACGCCAGCATCAACCTCTCGCATGCAGCAATGCTCGCCTCGTTCATCACTCAAGATTGGTGGGCCCGCCAGGTTGCGCTTGAGCCCACGCCCACCACGGAATCTCCTGCTGCTCCAAGTGGCAATCGTCTCTTCTTCCCCGACGGCACAATTCGGGAATGGCTGGAAGCCATGGGTTTTGATATCGACAAACGCAAGGCCAGCGCCTACACGACACTCAAAAAATTGCTTCTACAAAACTTTCCCACGGAGTCAGAGCTTTATGTTCTCGAAGCAATTCTTCAACAAAACATTCGCAAGCTGCGCGAGCGGTCTTAAGATTTATTTCTTAGCGGTTTTTTTGGCGAAGAATTTCCCCAACACCGAGGTGAGTTCGCCCGTGAATGTGTCAGTATTGGCCCCCGGCTTTTTAACGTTTCGCAGGGATGCCACTTCTCTCCGGGCATCGAGAAAGTTGCCATCGATAGTGAGGGCTTTGTCCAGTTGGGCCTGAGCTCCCTCGATGTCACCCGCCGCCTTTTTTAACAGAGCACTCACAAATAAATAGTTCGGTGAGCGCCTTTCTTCATTGGGAACGTCGTCCAACATCCCTTGGACTTCCTTTTGCACTTCGTAAGGAACGTCTCCGGTATAGGATTTTAGCTTCGCCCAGCAGAGCAAAACGCCAATACTCGTTATCGGGTTAATTTTGTAGGCCTCCTTGAGGCGCTCAAGGGCATAGGTGGCTCGGCCACGTCGCAACTGCACCATGGCTTCCTCTGCAATGCCTTCGGCCTTGAGCTGCTTTTCGACTTCTTCTTGGCGTTGCCCACTGACAAATTTTTCGCGCTTCGCTTCGTTGGTCAGTACGTCATAGGCGTCAGAGACGATCGCATACACCCTGTGCACCGTCTTGCGTACATCTTCGGAAACCGTCGGCGGCAAGAGGTCCGGGTGGTTGGCTCGCGCAAACTCTTTGTAGATTTTTTCGACTTCTTTGGGATTGGGGTTGGAGCCCGCCCCAAAATACTCAAAGACTTGAAAGGGATTTTTCTTTTCCACTTCCTTGTAAATGACTTTTAACCTCGCCAGCTGCTCTTCAATATTTTTGGAGCGCTTCACATCATCGAACACAATCAAACGGCGCAGGGCAATGATGTGCAAGGCCCTAAAAAAGGCGAGGCGATCATACTTTTTCTCACTAAAAACTTCGTTGATGGTCAATTCACGATTGAGTGTTTGGACAAAGTCCGGCAGTTTATCCAAAAATCCCAAGGCCATGACTTGGTGATCGGCCGCAAACTCCGGTCCCTTACGCATGGGATGCTCCAGCCAATCCTGGTAGAATTTTTCAAACCAATAGATCTGAAAATCGCGATTGATAACTTCCCAGAACATCGGCGTCAGGTGCACCGCATTCACCGGTGTGCCTTTGTCTCGAACTCTCTCGGGCACGAAGTTCATCTGTAAGGGATTGTTTTTTAATAATCCAAGAAGACCATAAATGACCTGTTC
>JADZEO010000007.1 GCA_020850475.1 Bdellovibrionales bacterium
GCTCTAATTCGCATTTCCTCTAGAGTCTTGTGATCAAGTTTTCTCGCATCCTGTCGCATGAAAGTATCTGACCAAAACAACAACCAAAAAGCAAATCATATTAAATTACTTTCGGCCGGGTTAATACATAGAACTTCTGCTGAAGATGCGCGATCGGTTGCCCGAGGCTCATTAGATCTTTTTTTTCAGCAATGGCCGGCAGACTCATTCCAATCTTGTGAACAGCCACACCGATTAGAAAAAATGTCAACATCAAAGAAATTCCTGTAAAGATGCTTCCTGCCCGATACCAATAGGTCCTTTCAAAGGATGTCTTTAGGTAGTCAATAATAAAGGTGTTAGGGTCCACCTTGAATATTAGTCGGCGAGTGGCTTTTGACCGATACTCCTCATAATTGAGTGTGATCTCTCTGAGCTTGGCGCCAATTGATGACGGGTCACTATCATCAAAATCAATTCTCTCAATTTCGCCCCTGAGTTTGACTGTCGCGCGGATTAGAAACCCCAGAGCGACCAGGACACACGCCAAGAGTACCAACAAGGAGTAGGAATTGAAAAAGTCGTTAAGAATCTGCTCAATTCTCATGTTGCCTCACAGCCATTTCGGCGAAGTCCAATTCGGCATCAAGGTTGTTAATTGGTGTTAAAATGTTGTTTGCCATTTGACGAAGACTCTGAACTCTCTCGTCGAGTTTCTTGTCAAAACCCGGTCCATTACTAGTGGTCAGAACTGGGTAGTAGACGTTGACGTCTTTGGTTTGTCCAATCCGATACGCGCGATCCGTACTTTGGTCTTCTTTGGCCGGGTTCCACCATCGACCATAATGGATAACGTGATTGGCGGCGGTAATGTTAAGGCCTGTCCCAGCTGCAAGTGGGCTCAGTATCAAGACATTGAATCCATTTACTTCGCTGAATGACTTAATGATTCCAAGAGCTCCACCATGGGAAGACTGCCCTTTGGAGTTGACGTCGCCATTGATTACATCTACCTCGCGCCCGTACATTTCGCCCAACACCTTTTTTAAAATGGATTGCATTCCGATCCATAGTGTAAAAATTAACACCTTTTCATTTTTAGATTTAATTTCCTCTAATACCTTCAAAGTGACTTCGAGCTTTGGGGAGTCAGCAATTGCCGACTGAACCGAATAATCAGTTATGTTTTTAGCTAGTAGATATGGGTGCTGGTAGAGTTTTTGCAGATTCTGGAGAATCTTAAGTGTATTGCCCTTATACGTCTTCACTATTGCGCTCTCCTGGACCTCTTGGTCTGGCGTCATCGGGGCAAGCAGTGACGGGTGAATTATCTTATTGGGCAAGACTCCTTTCTTTCTCAACAGTGACTTTTCTCGGCGAAGAACTAAACCACTCCGTTCATTCATCCTAATTACGCTTCGAATTTTGTCAGGGCCAGTTGGATCCTCTTCGTAATCTTGCTTAAACTTGTCTGATGGTCCCAGGGGATGCTGGGGTCTTCTTTTGAGAGTATCGATTTGGCTCCATAGGTCCCTCAGTCGAATTTCAACTGGAGTTCCCGTTGCACAGACAACAAAGTCCGAATTTACTCCACGTGCCGCACGTGACTGAGCGATGTCTGGATTTTTGACGTTTTGCGACTCATCAAAAAACGTAACTAAAAATGGATATCTGAGTAGGTCAATCTGGTATCTGCCAAATGTCGAGTAATTGGTTAGAATGAGGTGATATCGATACCACCAATTATCCTTTAGCCTCCCGTTGGCATCCTTAACCGCATTGAGTCCAGATCCGTGAAGCTTATAGGTTGGAAACTGACAATCCTCAGCGATAAATTTTCCAATTTCATTCTGCCAGTTCTCCAGGAGGACTAATGGAGCAACGACAAGCGAAGGTTTCTTAGCATCAACTAACTGGCGGAAGATAGCGAGCTTCTGTATATGATCGAGGTTTCTAAGTATGGTGAAGAACAGAATGAGCTGAAGAGTTTTCCCTAGGCCCATGTCGTCGCAGAGGAGAACTCCACCATTTTGACTAAAGAATGAGGAAAGCAGCCAATTTACGCCTTCTAGCTGATGCTCCTCGATTTGTATACCCGGCTTGAGAAATCTTGAGACCTCAGCTTTGGTTAACCAAATGTCAGAAGTTAACTCCGGATTCTTGGGGCGATCGATATCAGGTTTTATCACGGCGACAGCCTTGCCTCGACCACCCCGACTTTCCATCGTACGACCTGCGGGCTCTCTTAGCAGCATCTGTAAGAAGGTCTTAAGGTAGTTCAGAATCTGCTCGTTGACCTGAAGGAGATTTCCATTTTTGTCTTCAATTGGCAGAGGATATCCGTCAGGTCCGAATGGGCCGCTCGCGATTCTCGCCTCCATAAGTTTAACGAGCCGCTCAAGCTCTAACAATTGCATGACGATGTAGGAAACCTCCCCCTGGGTATTCCTAACCGGGATGCGTACGTTCTCAACATCGCA
Organism: Bdellovibrionales bacterium; assembly: GCA_020850475.1. GTDB lineage: Bacteria > Bdellovibrionota > Bdellovibrionia > Bdellovibrionales > UBA1609 > JADZEO01. Next base: position 2,460 of record JADZEO010000007.1, read on the forward strand.
TTCTTGGTACCATTCGATGCCCGTCGACGTTATTTCATTAAGCTCAACCCTTTCGAGCTCCTCAAATCCTGCAACGCGAGCATCATACTCACTAAGATCAAATTTTTCTGTATTTGTACCAGGGGGGAAAAGTACAAATCCCGGTTTTCGCGCAGCTAAAATGGTTTCTGGTTTGGTAAGGTTTTTGAGCTTGCGTTGTCGAAGGACGGCCTCAATGGTATCGGCGTCCAGAAGAATGTAGGTATTGTTAATTAACAGATATCCTCTATCTGCCGCAAAGTCTTTGTCCTGGACCTCGTAGAAGTCGCCGGATTCCAGCTGCAGTTTAAATCGAATCGCGTATCTTGTCTCCTCTCCGTCGCCCGTTTTGTCGATCAATGGAAAAATCTTTAAAACCCTGAACACAGCTCGTTGGAGCAAGGCCGCAGAAAGCTCAACTCGGATGTCAATGTCTCCCAGCACTCGTCTGAGACCTTTAATAAGATAAAGCCTCTCGATTTGTTCTCTTGGAGTGAGTCCTCTCTTCTCAATGTAATCCCTCAAAGCTAGGGCTAAGCTACCGCCATTGGAAATGTCGACAACAAAATGCCCGTTTTTGTCGGTAAAGTACGACTTAAATGAAATCTTCAAGGTGCATTGCTGATCGACCTGAGTATTTTCGATCGTCTGCAGTGTCGAAAGCATAAAGTCAGTTTTTTCAGGATCACCCAAGGCGCCTGGAGCCGTAAGCTCCTCAAAGATCTCCTCAATCGCGGCTCCGCTGAACCTAGATGACTCATCATTGTACCATCCTAGGTCGATCCAAGCCGTTCTAAGGAGGTTGAACCCGCTGGCATTCGCAATTGAGAGGTTGTCTTTGGCTATCGTGATGTCTCGCATCAAGTGGTGCTCCTCGAATTCAGAAACGTTTCGGGAATTCAGCACCTTTTGTTTACTACAATGATGTTTGTTAGCAAAAATTAACGTATTTGAAGAGTGACCTTGTGCTTCATTGATCTAAATCAATAATCAATGAATCAAAGTGGGGTAAGCGTCCCGCTTGGCTAAGGGCTGGGCACTCGGCCCAGAATGCAGTGCCGAGAGATTGACCTGGGTCAATGAATCAATCAACTGCGCTGAATATCGAGATCATTCTCCATCCAATTAGAAATTGCCGACTGCGAAAACTCATTCTACCCCCGAAACACTTCGCGGCGATGCCAGTCGAGGTAGGTGGGGTCTGGGCGATGCTCGGGTGAATGAGGGAGTCTGAGCGGATGATCTTGAAAGGGACGTAACCAGGAGTCGGTCGCCGAGTCGGATTTGTAGAGGGGAGAAATTTCTATTTTGAATGAGGTGGTCACCGTGATGGCGCCGTAGTCGAAGGCGCGGTGATGGACTGCACACAGGGCGAGGCCGTTAGGCACTTGATCGGGACCTAGGCGGGCGTGCCATTGAATGTGTGCGGCTTCAATCGAAATCGGGTGAAAGCCGATGTGACCGTCAAATCCACAAATGGCACAAGTCGACCGGTAGGCATTAAGAACTTCCGCCCTAAAACGTGGATCGCGCACTGCCCGAGGGACCGCCACTCGGCTCTCGGGCGGTTCTAAGTCTGGCGGTAGGGGCACCCCCACATCGGGCAAACCGCTTTTGGGATTGGGGTACAAGGCCTCGATGTCGGATATCAAATCGCCCCAATAGGTCTCGGGAAAATGTTTTGCCAACAAGGTGTTGATCACTTGGTCAATCAAAATGTGATCGGTGGCAAGCCGGCTCTCTAAATCGGCCGGAAATTTCCCTTGCGCATTTGCCTCACGAAGTTTCTTCCCGGAATCAAGCGCATCTTTGAGAGTTGGGGTAATCTGCCAAAGGTTATCATTTGGCAATCGCGAGAATGGATAGGCAGCATCCGTTTGCCGGCGGCCATAAACTTCGACCAACTTTTCAAAGTTACTTTCAAAATCCGAGAATGCGATTTGACTCGACCCTTGGTTTTTTAACTTTACCAGCGCCATCAACAAAAGAAGCGGCTTGTGGGGCGCACGTTCACCATTTCGCGACCACACGCGGATGTCAAAACGCTCAAGGACTTCAAGTGTGTCCATGTTGATGCTCCATCCAACTAACGTTGGCTTCTCCGCCAGTTGTTGTACACGTGTTTGAATCCAACGCCTGAAAGATAGTTGGCCAAACCCAAGGGTTCGCCATTTTGCTTTCCGGTACTCCACTTGACCCACCAAGGGTCCTGCGATTGGCTGATGTGGGCGAAGCACTTGGCGATCATGTTTTCGTCTCGAGGAGAAATTGAGATTCGTCTTTCTTCTTTAAATAACGTCATAATCTTTTTTTTCGTTCGCTGTCGCCCAGAAGATGGACCGCGTTGACCCCGCCCTAAGATGTGATCTAACGAGTGAAAACGACTAAACGTAAGGGTGGCATTCCGTTTGGTGACTGGGATGTCCCCAGTGGGTCCAGCGTACCTGAATACTGGAATCGTCACAAAGATAACTTCATCGTCGGCCCAGCGGCCAAAGACTTGATTCACCCGATTTTGAGGCACTTCGAGCAATCCCGTGTCCTCGTAGATTTCCCATTGCTTGCTAGCATCTTCGATTGTCACTTTCGAATCCGCAAGTCGGTCTTGGTCACGAATGTCCCACTGGTTGTTGTAAAAGCTAAATACAAACTTCTGTGGGTTTTTGAGAATTCCTGCGAGTGTGAGGCGTTTGGAGAGACTTGAGCTTGCGTTTGGGCGGCGAGGCTTGCCTCGGCGACGGTATCCAAAGTGTTTCTGCTTCGCAAAGGCAATCTTGCGCTCCCGGATAAGTTCCCTGGAAACATCGCCCGCATCTCGAAAGACATCGCTACACCAGTTTGAAATTTGGCGATGCAAAGTCCGATTACTTGAGGAAACATAGAGCCCAGACTCAACCAGACCCTGAATGTGCTCTCCAAGTACCTCAAGTCCATTGGTGGACAAGTTCGCTGAAGACACCACCGCGCCCTGGTCAGAGCAATAAACTTTGGCGTGAAGATCCGTCAGAGTCTTAACTCGTTGTCTGCCTAGTTTGCGAATGAGGCGTTCCAATTCAAGAGGGTTTGTACCGTTAGAGTCAGCATTAACCACCATTCGGGGGCGCGCGGCACCCAACCACTGGCTCGCGCCGTCGCCCACGTACGCAACGACAGCATAGGCGTTTGGTCCCTTAAGGACTTGTTCGATCTTGGCAGTTAACTGAGAACGATCACTTAGAAACTTAATGGGCATCGTGTTCTCCTAGTCGAACGGACAAATGAGCGCCTGAATTCGATGGTGGCGGAATTATTGCCGCTAGTCCAATCATTTTGAGAAACTCTAGCGTCGGCATATGTGAACTACTTGCCAACGCGCTGAAGTTTGGTCTCATTTTAGGTTCAATCCTCAAAATACTCAGTGGCATGTGGCTCCATGATCGAACGGAAAAGCTTCATATTTTTCTTGAGAGCCGAACGTGCACAGTGAAAGTCAACGTCATACGAGTCTGTGTCCCCATCTCTCGTTACAAACACTTCGACACCCTTCCTCCGTAAAGATCTGGCGATTTTTGCCTGAGTTTCATTATCAAATGCTTCTTCGGCAAAATCGATTAGGGCGTCCACGTCCTCGCAACCTTCAAATTGAGTCATACTTTTTATCTCGGGAATGTCATCAAACCAATGAGAAAATTCTGACAGGACGAAATCCATCAGGAGTGTTTTAGGGAGCTTTAGGATGTCTCGGATAACTTCCGCCTTCAGCTTTCCTCGTGGGTCGATTCTCTTCCGGAGGGCTCCCCCATCAAAGTTCCCGATGGCCCCGACGATTGAGCCTTTGGACTCGCTCTCAATCTTAGGTTTCAGCTGTTGAGGAGAGCTGTTGCGGGTAAGGGCTCTTTCTTCAACATCATCGTCCTCGTCATCGTCATCGCCCAAGCCAAAGTCAAAGTCCTCATCATCGTAGCAGTCGTCGTCGAATTCCTCTAAAGCGATCTCTACTTCTCTCCTGCGACTAGGCTCTAAAAGGTACTCTGAAAGGATCTTTCGCTTTTTCGCGTCATTTTCCTTCCATTCGTCGTCGGCGACGGCACCGAATGTAGGTACAACCAGCCCGTTACCCTCGAAACACTTCGCGGCGATGCCAGTCGAGGGGTGGTTCTTTGGAACACGGTCTCAGTTTTTTACTGATTTTTATAATTCTTAAGATATTGATATTAATTATAAAAATAGATTTAAAGTTAATTGAAATTGACTTTTTTGTGAAAATTGACGATACTGAGTGTATGAACTTATCTACGCTAAAGTCATTATCTAGAATCAAGGGAGTTCGCCAAGCTGACATTGCCTCCATGGCTGGGGTAAGTCGCCAGGCCGTCAACCAGTGGTGGAATTCATCCGACCCCAACCTCACCGTCCTTTCAAAAACACAAGAACGCTTGGCAGAGTCGTTTGGAGTGTCCATGGATGTCCTTTCTAAAGAACTGCCAGTTGTTTCTAGTGACTCTCAGCGAAGTAAAATCGAAACCCAACTTCTGTGGGACAAACTTTATCCAGACCTCGAACACTTTGCACGTGGTCTCGTTGTCGGACATGCAGCAGCTCTAGCTCGTCTTGTACAGGTTTTCGGACTGTTTACGGCGGAGAAGATTGCGGGCAAACAGGTTTGGAAGAAGTTCTCTCAGTACAAAAACATGATCCACCCTGGGCGACGCCGCACCCTTGAGATTGTATGGACCGAGATTCAAAACCCGACATAAATTTGGCCAAAAAGGTCCTTCCTTCCTCTTTATTCGCTGCGATTCAGTATATTTTCGACAAGGATGTCTTCGACACTGCTTTGGTTGGAGGAACTGCGCTTGCGGGCTTTTATGCTGGACACAGAAGGTCAGATGATATTGATCTCTTTTCAGGAAGTGAAAAGGCCCAGGCCTCCACCGTTCTTGTGGTGAAGTCTTTAGAATCAATGGGAGCCCGCAAACTTAGTGAACAAGAATCCGCATATTTTTATGACTCAACTTGGTCGCACGAGGGTCATAATTTCACAATACAGGTTGTACTCGATCGGGGTGTATTCAATGCCGGCACCTTTTATTTGGCAGACAATATTAAGGTCGCAAGTCTCAACACTATCTTTAAAATGAAGGCAGCAACTCTTGTTAGCCGTTGCAGTGAAAAGGACCTTTTTGATCTTGTTTGGCTCTTTGAAACATTTCCCGACCTTCATTTGTCTGATTTGATTGCCCTGGGCTTTGAAATAGACGTCGGAGTGAATGCAGAGAACATCTTAGCCTCAGTTTCTGGAACGAGTTTGAGGGAAGATGCTTGCGATTTTTCTCTTGATGAGACTATCTCACAAAAGACTATATATTCTAAAATTCAAAAGCTTCGCAAAGAACTAAAAGACAACATTATCTTGTTCCTAAAGTCACAGCCTACTCCGGAGCTTGGCAAATTTGTAAAGCGGGCACGAAAAGTATTGAAGTAATCCATGATCCTTGGACGTCTCAAAGGTTCCTCTAGGAACTCGCAAAACAGAATCGAGCTGTCATTATAAACAATAAAGTTACCTCACCCGGCTTGGGCGCGGGAGAGGTTGAGGCGGACTTCTTCGCGCAAGAACTCAAAGAGCATGACCATTGCCATGGTGTCGAGCTCGCAGTAGCGGAGCAGGGCCGAGCGGACCAACTCGACTTCGGTGGCCGACATCTCGGTGAATTGCATGCGGGCGTAGGCGGTCATGGCGGCACCTCCGTCGCTCAAGGTTTCGTCGGCCAAGCGGTCCTCGAGGCGCGCAAGGGTGTAATCACTAAAAACGGGAGGGAGGGTCGTATAGGGATCACTCACCTGCCCAGTTTCGTCAACCGAGATCCAGGCCACAGGGTCGCGGTGATTTAAACTCGGGATGTCGCTTGAGCCGCCGTAACACTTTTGTGAGTACTTCGTTTTAAGATAATCACTTCGCTGCAAGATCGCCGGCAACACCTGCTTGATCGAGTTTGAACCTTGAGTTTCAGGAAGGTAAACATAGAGCTTGATGATTTCGCAGAGGTCCACCATGTTGCGCGGCCCTTCCCAGCCGAGGCGATTCGGCAGGCCCTTACTTTTGGTGATGCTCTGGAGGAACTCAACGAGCTCGTCGCGGTCGGGTTCATTCGAGTTATCGAGCTGCTCGATGATTTCACAAAGCACGGTGTTTTCGTGGTGCGAATATCTAAAGATCGTACCGCTGTCGCCCTCGAGAGCAACCTTGAGGTTTCGCACGAACTCGAAGTTTGGAAACGCGCCCCGCTGGGCGTTGAGGTACTGAGTGCGGTGCTCGATGCGCCCGTTCGGATGGAGAACATGATGGGAGAACTGAAAGGCCACCTGCTCGTAGGGCCGCCGTCCGCGATTAAACGGAATGGCCACGCGGGTGGTTTCAAAATCAATAAAGTGAAACGGCGGCGTAAAACTCTTAAGTAAACTTCTCACCGCACTCTGGTCGAAGTAGCGCTCGTAGTGAGGCTCTTGGATCGACTTGATTTGCTCCCACTGCCGCTCGGAGGTCGAGAGCCCGTCGCCGCCCTCGCGGGAACTGAGTGGCAGGTCTTTGAGCGTGAGGTCAGCAATCAAATACTTTTCTCGCTCGATCAGGGTGTCGGCCCTGCGCATTTGCCACAGGTCAAACACCATCTGCCGCCGAAAGAGTTCGTCCTGGTGCTCGCGCCCGAGCGTGTCTTGCCAACACTCGGCGAAACCGCTTTTTTGCTGGGCCGCCAAGTCGGCCGGGTCACAACGAAATTCGCAGCTCTTACAGGTCTTACTGAGTACTGGCCGGGGATTTATCTGACCCTCCCACACCGCCGCCAAAAACTGAATGTACTCGGCAAAAGATTTGCCGCCCGGGGAGGTGTCCTGCCAAATCATCTCGACTTCGCGCTCAACTTCGATTTTTGCCAAAACCGAGTGGCCGATCGTATTGAGATCGGTTCCGGGGGCGACTCGCACGTGAGTGGTCTGACCATCGATTTTTTCGAGGAAAAAACGCTGATTGAGTCCGTCGACAGTTGCTACAGCGTCCTTGTTGGCAAGCATGAGGTGGGCCGTCGTCGTGAACTCGGGGAATGCGTGAGCGAAGACAAACTTTTGAAAGGCGACATCCATCAGGTAGGGTTCCCACTCGGCGAGAATGCCGCCCTTGGCTCCCAGGAAGGACTCGTCGTGGGCGATGCTCTTGGCCTTGACCTCGATGAGTTTGACGGAGTTGCCCATTTTCTCGAGAATGTCGACGCGGATAAAACAGTCGTCGAATTTGATGGCGGCTTCAAAGATGACGATGTGCTTTTGTTTGAGCAGTTCCGTGGTTTCGCGCAAGGCCTGGTCTTTGTCCTGCGTTTTGACCTCGACGCTGGCTTCACGCGGGTAAGAGAGTTTGGCCAGCGCCCCCACCTGAAAGCCACCATCGGCTAAGGCTTTTAGGAAGGGATCGTCGGCTTTGGTGTTGGGGTAGGTCTCGTTGTTTAGATACACCAACTTACGAGGGCACTCGTGTCCTGTTTTGAAACGCGATTTGGTGAGGTATCTGGGCTTGCGGCCGGTCATTTCCAACTCCTTCGACCATTATCGGTACCTGGTGGCTACGCCTTCACCCAATCTATCGTTAAGGTCGGTCGGCTGGGGTCAGTCGCGCGGGACCGAGGGCCTCAATCAGGGACTCATTCGCTGCACCGGGGCCAGTCGCGCGGGACCGAGGGCCTCAATCAGGGACTCATTCGCTCCGCCGGGGCCGGGACCAGTCGCGCGGGACCGAGGGCCTCAGCGGACCGCCATGTCTCAGGGGACCGCCATGTCTCAGGGGACCGTCGTGTCTCAGCAGACCGCCGTGTCTCAGGGGACCGCCGGATTTGACGCAGCCATTTCGGCAACAAGTCTTAAGACTTGTTCGATTGGGATTCGACACTCGTTGAGACTCGGATGTCAAACCGCGCACTCATCATTAC
>JADZEO010000008.1 GCA_020850475.1 Bdellovibrionales bacterium
AGTTGAGTCAGCCAGGGTTTCGGCAGCTCTTTGCTCTCGGTGTAATTCTAATTTTCACTTTGTTTAATGTGGCGCGGGTCCAGGTGGGCGGACGAATTCAAACTTTTCTCACCGGTCTTAAAATCATAATGACCTTAGGGCTCGGAGTGACCCTCCTCATCTTTGCTCGACAGGGTGGCCTTGATCATTTCACCGCGACTTGGATGCCCGGCGACGGGACTTCGGGCGCGCCTGAAAATTCACCGTGGTCGTCCTTTGGGATGGCGATGATTGCCGCCCTGTGGGCCTACGATGGCTGGAACAATTTACCCATGGCCGCAGGCGAAGTAAAAGACGCGCAAAAAAATGTGCCTCGGGCCTTGATGATCGGTATGGCGTTGGTGTTTGTTATCTATCTACTACTCAACGTCGCCTACTTTTTTGTCCTGCCCGTTGAAAGTATTGCCACGGCTTCGAGCAAATTGTTTCCCGAGGCGCCGTCAGTCGGAGCCTTGTCGGTCGCTCAAGTGTTCGGCGAGTCCGCCATGGGAATTCTGTCGTTTGCTTTTGTTGTTTCAGCTCTGGGGGCTATGAATGGCTCAATTCTTACTGGCGCTCGAGTTCCCTACGCAATGGCCAAAGAAGGGTTGTTCTTTCGGCATTTTGCCAAGGTGAGTTCGGGAACTCACGTACCGGTTTTTTCAGTGATCGTTCAGGGAATCATCGCCGCTCTGCTGTCCTTACTCGGTACTTTTGATCAACTCACCGACACGGTCGTCTTCTCGTCCTGGATTTTTTATGCCGCCTGTGCCGGCACGGTCTTTGTTTTTCGCCGTCGGCAACCCCAATTGATCCCCAGTTATCGAGTTCCCGGCTATCCATTCATCCCCGTTTTGTTCATTTTGATTTCTTTGGCCTTGCTGGCAAATACCTTATGGACCATGCCCAAAGAGTCTGGTTTGGGAATTCTCTTTCTCCTCAGCGGACTTCTGGTTTTTTGGTGGGTCCAGCGCAATCCTCTTCCTCGGAGACCCTAATGGCTGGTTCGAGTTTACTCGCTCTCCTTGACGACATCGCTACCACTCTTGATGACATTGCGGTCATGACCAAAGTTGCTGCCAAAAAAACGGCCGGTGTTTTGGGAGATGACTTGGCACTCAATGCTCAACAAGTCACCGGGATCAACGCCGATCGGGAGTTGCCGGTGGTTTGGGGGGTCGCCAAGGGGTCCTTCGTCAACAAGTGCATCCTCATTCCCGTGGCTCTTGGGGTGAGCCAACTTTTGCCCTGGTTAGTAACCCCACTGCTGATGATCGGTGGTCTCTTTCTGTGTTACGAAGGAGCAGAAAAGATTCTCGAAAAACTTTTCGGCAAAAAAAATCTCGATGAACCAACGGCGAGCGAGGCGGCAACTGTCAACTTGGCGGACCTTGAAAAAGAACGAATCAAGGGGGCTGTTCGTACAGACTTTATCTTATCCGCCGAAATCATTGTCATTACGTTAGGAACCGCCGCTCATTCGCCGCTCCTCCACCAGGCTTTGGTGTTGTGTGGGGTCGGCGTCGGAATGACGGTCGGGGTTTATGGCTTGGTTGCAGCCATCGTCAAGTTTGATGACTTGGGACTTTGGCTGATGCAAAAGCCGGGTGCTCTCGCGTGGGTTGGCCAGGGGTGTGTTAAGGCCGCCCCCATGATCATGAAATTTCTCGGAGTGGCTGGAACTATTGCGATGTTTCTGGTCGGAGGTGGGATCTTAGCTCACGGCATATCGGGAATTCATCACTGGCAAGAATCTCTCCACTGGTCGACTGCCATCATGGCGGATCTGGCCCTCGGCATTCTGGCGGGCTTGGTGGTGGTAGGCGCCAAAGGGATCTGGGCCCAAATCCGCGGCAGATTTAATCGCGCTTAAACTCCTAGGAGTCATCCCCAGCGGTTGAAAGAACTTCTCACTCTTTTGACCAGCGGCAACTGACGGCACGAACAATCTTCCCAAACAAACCTAAAATTAGACGGGGTCTTAAGAGCTGTCTATGGTGGCGCCGAACCCACGAGTAATGGAGGAACCCCATGCGATCATTTATTGTTTTGGCCTTGGTCGTCAGTTTGAATAGCTCTGCCAGCGATACCCCGATATTTTCATTTGAGTGTCGAGGAGGTAAGACCGACCTCATTGAGTCAGTCGAAGTTTCTGCTGATCGATTCATCAACTATGGCCCTGGCGAAGATGGCAAAATCGAAATGAACCTCTATGATGTTAAAGCCGTGACTCAGGATACGGACGAGACCGCAACCGGCCGTCGCGACTTCATTAGCAATGACCAAAAGTACAAGCCCCGCAAATACAAAGGTCACCAACGCTTTGACCTGAGCCAGCTCACCAATACCAAGTCCTTCGGCAGCTTTACTCCCGTTGACTACTGCGTGATGAGTCTGCTTATTCCCGATGAAGCGGGCGCCAGCCTCACCCAATTTAAGGCACCGATGGTTATCAATTGCGATCAACGGGGTGGTTCAATCACTCTTGCCTGCACGCTTAAAAAGATTCGCGATTAAGAATTTTTGTAGAGGACAGCTCGAGACAATAGTCACTTCAAACTGCGCAGGGCTCGAGCGATCCGTCGATAAGTTGGGGTCTCACTGACCCCAACTCGTTTAATTAAGAACACTTCCTGCAAACGTTCCCTCACCTTGATTGGCGAACTCAGCTCAACCAGTTGACTGCGACTGTTGGCCGCCAGGTTCTGAAGCCTAACTACAAATTCCGGAAAGTATCCAACACAAATTCCTTGTCGACAAAGTTCTAAGGCCGACTCCATGAGGGTGACGCGAGCTTTGGTCAGGCGCGGGTATTTTTGGTCGGGCCAGCCGTCGAGTCCCATCACCTTCGAAGGCGTCCCTTCGAGCGGCGACAAGGGGACCACAAAAGGCAGCTCTTCCCAGTTCCGATTCAGGAACCGATTCAGCCCGAATAAGCCCATGCGAATTTGAGTGACCTCAAAATACTCAACTCCTGGCTTGGGAATTGGCAAATAAGTGATTCCGATGTCAATCCGCCCCTCGGCTAGGGCCTGCTCCAGGCGGCCAGGGGCGAACTCGTAAAGCTCCAAATTGTCCACCTCCACAAACTCAGCTAAGCAGCTCAAGAAGTGAGTCGAAAAGACTTCAAAGGTGCCAACTCGCAATGCCCGCGGTGTACCTCCCGCCTTTAATCGGGCGGGCAACTGCAGCCAGGAATCCAACAGCCCCTTGCTCTCACTTTGAAATCGCCGCCCATCCTCGGTCAGACGCAGTCCCCGTCCCTCGGCCTCAACCAACTGCAGGCCCACCTCTGACTCCAACACCCGCAGGGCCTTGGACAGAGCTGGCTGCGAGATATTGAGGATCTGGGAAGCTTTGACCAGCGACCCTGTCTCAGCGATGACTTGAAAGTACCTCACGCGATCTATATCCATTGGTTAAGTAAATATGCATAAAGTTCATTTTTTTTCAATTAAATATTGCGCTATTGGTGTCCGCCACGGAATCAAAATCACTTGATTCTCGATCGAGGAGGACAGTTATGAAAATCACTCATGGTCTCTTGGCGCTTGCGGCCCTTGCGGGCAGTCTCGCGACGACAGCCATCGCCCAGCCTACCACTTGTAAGGCGCAGCTTGTGAACACGGCCTGCGGCTCAGGAAGGGTTGAAATTGAGCTGGATGCCGAGGCCCAAACATTTAAACTTTTGCTTGGCGATGTGGCCTGCTGGGGGGCGGACCACAACTTGGAGGGCATCAGCGAGCCGGTCGCTCGGCACTACCCATTCTTTTCTGATCATGAGTACCGCTTGAGCACCTTCAGTCGCCGCAGTGGCGTCCCTCAAGAACTCGGAGTCTTAATCCTAAATCCCGAACTCCACGTGGCATCACTTCGACTTACCCAAACCCACTTGTCAATTGTGCCCAACTACAATCTGCTCTGCGACTGATCAAAGGGAGCCGCCCAGGCCTAAGAGGGCGGCTCCCAATCCCACCACGAGGGCACCAACAATTTGCAGGCGTGTCACTTGGTCGCGGATCAGAATGGAAAATCCGACCGAAAAAAAGATCGAAGTGTTGCGTAGGCTAATTGCATAGCCAGGTCCAGAGGACTTAAGCCCGTAAAGAAAAATCACAAAGCCCAGGGTCGCCGCCACGACCGAAAATCCCAACTTGAGTTTTTCCTCCGCCCAGGTCGACCGCGAGCGGCTCAACAAACTCTTCTTTGACACCCAAAAAATAAAGGGAACTGATACCGCCATCGATAGGGCAAACAATGACTCGGGCTCGGCGCCCGCTTTCAGGCCCTCGCCGTACAAAAGGTGGTAGCCCGCAATAAAAATTGCCCCCACTAACGGCCACAACAACTCTTGTGTTCGCCGAGCCGAGTGACTTCGACTCAGTCCCGTAATCGCAATTCCCCCGAGGATGATCACGCTTCCCAAAATGGTCAACCCGTGAATCGATTCCAAACCCAGGCCAATGCTGACTCCCCAAACGGCCACCATCGCCCCACCTCGCATGATCGCGTAGGCCTTCGCGAGTGAGGTTTTCGCCAGCGATCTGGAAAGCGCAATGAAGTATCCGCCTTCAAAGAGTCCCGAAATCAGCGCAATCCGCAAGCCAGGGCCGGGACCAAAATTCAAGCCCTGCCCGTTGAGCGCCACGGCCGAAAATACTAAAAGGCAAGCGCCGATGATCGAGAGAAAAATAAAATTGTCTTTGTCACGCGACAGTTTGGTGACAGCGTTCCACGCCGCATGAAGAAGGGCCGACAAAATCAGGAGTGCAGGAACTGCCATGGGCGAGATTGTCTCACTTTGAGATGCCAATCCCAATGCTTTTTTCGGGGGCCACTTGAAAAAACCTCGATTTGGCAGATTCACGGTGGCGGGGGTAAAATGAAATCGTGAGACCTCTGACTGTCGTCCTGATCGCGATCTGCACTCTCGCCGCCTTGGCCCAAAGCCAGGTCTATCAAAGCTCGATTACCACCATCAAAGTTTTACCCCCTGGCAGTTTGCCCGAAGGAGACAATGGCATCGCCCGCAAACATCCCGGCGATAACGGCATCGGCAATGACAACGGGGTGATTTTTGCTGATGACTTTGAGTCTTACACGAGCGGCAATGGTCTCACCAGCCGTTGGGATGAAGCTTACCATCAAGAAAACATCCGAATTGCGACTGAAGCTGGCAATTTTTTTAAGGGAGCAAAGTCCCTCGAATTTACTGCCCCTCGAATGACGGGCGAAGTCACCAATACCGCAATTAAGTATCTCAGTCCCGGTCGAGACGTGGTCTTTTTTCGATTTTATGCCAAGTACGATACCACTTTTAACGTGCTCGGCTCGAGCCACAACGGCGCCATGCTCTCGGCAAGTTATTGGGACGGGCCGGGTTCCGGCCCCGGAATCAAGGCCGACGGGTACAATAAGTTTCTGGTGAGTTATGAAGCCGGACGAGAAGAAGCGGCCACTGCCAATCCGGGCGAGCTCAACGCCTACATTTACCATCCTCTGCAGCGAGATGTCTGGGGCGATCATTTTTTTCCCACCGGCATCGTCTCCCCGTTCACCTCGACTCCCTTTGACTTTGGACCGACTTTTGAATCTCGTCCCAACGTGATTCCTCAGTTGGGTCGTTGGTATTGCTATGAATTCATGGTCAAGGCGAACACGCCGGGGCAAAAAGACGGACGTATTGCCTTTTGGTTGGACGGCAAAATCATCGCGGACTTTCCGAATTTGCGACTTCGCGACACCAACGACCTAAAGATTGATCGCGCCTCGATAGATCTTCACGTTAACGGGAGCAATACGGTAAACGCCACCAAAAAGTGGTACGACAACGTCGTCATCGGTACTTCGTATATAGGACCTTACTTTCAAGGACCCTAGGTCATCGGCTCAGGGGCCAAAGCCCTATTACATCAATTGGGATTTGGCTCAGCTTAGTTAGGTGCGCCATTCTGAATCCAAGTTGAAACCGCACCCACCTCGGCCGGAGTCAGCTTGGTACCCGCCTTGGGCATGGCGCCACTATTAATCTCAATCACCATTTTGCTGGTACTCGGGCTGCCTGCAACGACACTCCCGGTACTCATCACCTTAGAATAACTTGAGAGGTCGACATTGTTGTAGTGCGTGGTTGCGTTGTGGCAGGAGACACACTTGGGGCCGAAAATATTCTGCGAAATCCAAGCGAAAGTTGCAGTGGGTACCGGATTGTTCACGGAGAAGTTCACCACCACGGACGTAGTGGAGTTACCAGCGGCGTCTCGGGCTTTGGCGCTCACGGTGTGATTGCCATTGGTTAAGGTCTTGGTGTCGAGTGACACCGAGAAGGGCGCAGTTGTATCTTCAGCACCGAAGTTCACTCCGTCGAGAATAAATTGAACCCCCACTACGCCCACATTATCTGAAGCTGAGGCCACCAAATTGGTGACTCCGGTTAGGACCGCATTGACTTGAGGGCTCGTCACACTCACGGTGGGTGCAACGGTGTCTGGGCCCGCCGCTTGGGCTTCGATCGTCACCGTTACCACCGGTGAAAATCCCCAGTTGCCAGCCGCATCGCGAGCGCGAGTGGCGAGAGTGTGGATTCCCGGCGTGGCTTTACTCGTGTCCCACGGCCAAGCGAAAGGTGGAGTCTTGGCTTCGATCTTTTCCAGGGCTGTTCCATCGAGAATCAACTGGACACCAGTCACACCAACATTATCAGACGCGACGGCTTGAATGAGTACCGTCCCCGTGATGACCGCATTGGCTTTAGGTTCCATAATGAAGGTGGTGGGACGAGTGACATCACGGCCCGGATTGAGCTGACCGGCCCAGAGTAAAATACCGTCTTCTATCAAGTAGCCCAGTCCGGGATCTAACCCGTTATGACCGATGCGAACTTTTTGGACGATAGCGGAGTTTGAAACATCATTGAGGTTGACCAATTGATGCTCGGTGAGAGTGGTATGGGCTTTGACCGGATCCAAAACCGCAAACAGCGGCCGCTGAGCCACTCCATGGCATTCGGCACACTTCTGTCTGAGAAGTGGATGTAAGGCTTTGGCAAAAGCCTCCTCCGAAGACGGCAGTGCGACGTTTGAACCACCAGGTGTCTGACTTGCCAACATGTTTTGATCCATTTTGAGTGGTTAAAACGGCGCACAACTTTGAGTTACTGCCGCCAGATTGAGAGAAAGAAACGCCCCTACGAGTCCGCACACTCGCCTA
This sequence comes from Bdellovibrionales bacterium, assembly GCA_020850475.1. Taxonomy (GTDB): domain Bacteria; phylum Bdellovibrionota; class Bdellovibrionia; order Bdellovibrionales; family UBA1609; genus JADZEO01. Next base: position 7,228 of record JADZEO010000008.1, read on the forward strand.
ACGAACACCATAAATTATCCCCTCTACGAAATCCCTAAAGTTACTGCATTGCAAAAACGGGAGCTCCCCAAGCAACGCCCAGCTTGTTTTCGAGTGTTGAGTTTGTTGTCACTGTCTACCAGGGTGTCGACGAATCACCCGCGGCCGGTGACGAAGTCCTGGCCATCGTCTCACTTAGAAAAGGGCGAGCCCGCCTGGCGGGGTCGAATCTAATTTTGAGACACCCAGGCGTATCGAACTGAACGCCCCTGTCCCTTTTTGGTCAGAGTCCCGGATGCCACCAAGTCGCGAAGTCGGCGCGTTGCCTTTGACTTGTTCCAACCCCTTGCCTGCTCAATTTCCGCCCGCGAACACCAGGGTTTTAGCAAAAACAACGTTTTGATCGGCACAGTCTGGTTCGTGGTCGGCGACCGGTCACCGAGGGCCGAGAGGTTTCTGCCAATCCGATCGGCCAATCTCTGCCACCGATGGACGTCCCACCCCTCACGAGCGCCTTCATCCAATATCCGGTACTTTCTCGGGTTGATCTCAAAGTGAAGATGGGGGTTCCGAATTTGAAAGCTCACTTCGCCGCCGACCAAGGATTTCATGCGGCTCAAAAGATTGAAGACCTTGCGATAGTGAATCAGCGAATCGAACACCGGCAAACCAAAAACTTCCTGGACGAAACGGTCCAGACTGACCGACCCGATGTTTTGTTCGCTCAACAACAAGACCAAGGCTCGCGAAAGGGGTTCACTGAGGACGGACCAGGCGCCGCGAGGACCATCGACCCGGGCATGGCTCAATGAAACAGTGATCTTGAACTGACTGGACCGAGGCTGGGAACGTTCTTTCTTGCGGATGGCTTCGATGCGCTTGAGCTCCTGTGCTAAGTATGGAAAGGTCCCATACTCCAGTGGGCCCAGGCGGCTCGCTAAAAGCTTTAAGCTTGATTGCGCTTTCGGCGCTTGGGCCGTGACCAGAGATAAAGAGTGGTAGACCATCATCCGATCTTCCATCGTCATTTGCTCGATTCCACGCTCAAATTCAAACCCTTCTAGCAGCCACCAGAGGTGAGTGAGCGGAACTCGCTCGGGCGCCAAATACCAAGTCCAAGCCCACAAGTAGAGGCGATCACACCAATGATTCATCGGCGGCTCAAGCAAATCGGCTTGCTCACATCGAAAGAGCAGAGTGTTCAAAACAAAGTGGTGATAGGATTCCGCCGTTGGCATCGACGGGGCCTTCATCTTGGGAGCCTTAGACCGCCAAGGCAACTGGGGAAGGCTGCGCAGCCACCAATAATAAAGAAGCTTTCCAGGCGGCTGGCCTTCGATGAGCTCGACCCGCCCATGGCGAAAGTGATGCCGCAAGCGCATGAGAGCGACTTCATTCCACGCTTTTGGGTTTAATCGCCGGGATTTTCTTCCCAACTCCGCCAAGCGCTTTTCGACTCTGAGCAGATCAGCGCCGATGTCCAAACCAATCGCTTCTCGGCATACCAAAGAATTGAGATGGGCCGAAAGCCAGCTGTTGAAATCAAAACTTGCCGCCTCCGCTTGTTGGGAGAGCTGCAGGGCCGAGCTGTAGTCACGCGAGTGAATCAAGCAACCACTCAGCTCATAAAGCAGCAAAAAACTTTGATTGCGCTCTGCTGGCGCCATTTGCGAAGCGATGCTTTGAAGTCGCGCCCATCGATCGCCTCGATCATGCTCAAACTGGCGGCCGCTGTGTTCTAAAATTTCCAACTGAGCGCGGGCCGCCGGCCCAAGCCCCGAGCGTAACTGCACTTCTCTTAACTGACGGCACACCCGGGCGACGGTCCGCCAATTTCGGCGCAGCCGAGCCTGAGTGCCTTGGTCGATGAGCCGCTTCACTCTCTGATCCACTCGACATCCCCTCTCTCTGCACCCGTTTTATTTCGCGTCATTATTCGCGTCAATAATAAAAAAGAGTCATTCCGGCCACGGTCTGACGCCCATAAGATCAAACTGATGAAACGCCTGTGGAATTATTTTTTAGAACGGATTTGGGCCCGCCGCCAGATTGAGCGCTTCTACCTGGTTTTTGGTGGCCATATCTTTTTCGAAACACTGAGGACCGCCGTTCGCCTTGGCCTGTTTGACTGCCTCGAGTCTGAGCCAAAAATCACGCGCCAACAACTGGCGCAGCGCTTGGGGCTCGCCGAACAGCCGGTGCGAATTCTTCTTCTGGGACTCACGGCCTCGGGGCTGATCCGCAAGCGAGGGACCGGCTACCGCAACACCCGCGTGGCGCGAATGCTTTTGACCGCACAGAGTCCCCTCTCGGTGCGCTCGTACATTGAACTCCAACATCGACTCATCTACCGCGGCGTTTACTGGCTGTTGGACTCGGTACGCAACAGCAGCAATTGTGGACTCAAAGAGCTCAGTGGCAATGAGCCAACTCTCTATCAACGCCTGGCTCATCATCCGGATTTGGAAGGAGTGTTTCAGCAAGCTATGCAGGAATTGTCCAATCACGCCAATCGAGAACTCGCCGAACATCTGGATTTAAAGTCTGTTCACCATCTGGTGGACGTCGGGGGCGGTGACGCCACCAATGCGATCGCCCTGGCAAAACGTTGGCCGCATCTCCAGGTCAGCGTCTTTGATTCACCGTCGGTTTCGCTCATTGCCGAACAAAATGTTCGCCAGCAAGGATTTGAAGCACAGGTTAAAATCACCCCAGGCGATTGCTTTGGGGATCCCTTTCCCTCTTCTGCTGACGCTCTGTTGTTTTGTCACTTCTTTACGATTTGGGGAGAGCAAAGAGATCGCCAATTGCTTGCCAAGTGCTACGCGAGCCTGCCCAAAGGAGGAAGAGTTATCATCTTTAATATGATGCAACGAAATGACGAACGAGGCCCTCTGAGTGCGGCCATCGGATCGCCCTACTTTTTGAGCATCGCCACCGGAGCTGGAATGCTCTACACCTGGAAGGAATATCAACAATGGATGCGCGAGGCCGGCTTTGCCCGGACTGAAACTCTCCGCCTGCCACGCGACCACGGAGTCATTATAGGAATCAAATGAGTGTCGAGCTTCGTTCCCCGTCATTTTCCTATGGAGAAGCCTTTTCTCGCAACTTGGGAATCGTCTCACGGCTTGAACAAAGTCTGCTCGCTCAAGCCTGTGTCGGCCTCGCCGGTACGGGCGGGGTGGGCGGTGCCTATGCTGTCACACTCGCTCGCATGGGGGTGGGCCGCTTTCACCTCGCTGATTTTGATTGCTTTGAGCTGGTCAATTTTAACCGCCAGCAGGGGGCGACGATCAAAAATCTCGGTCGTCCCAAAACTGCCGTCATAAGAGAACAGATTCTCGATATCAATCCCACGGCCCAGGTGACGGTGTTCGACCAAGGGCTCTCCCCCAAAAACCTCAGCGATTTTTTGACCTCAACTAATTTAGTAATGGATGGATTGGATGCCTTTGCCGTTTCGATTCGCCGCCAGCTCCATCAGGCGTGTCAAGCCCACCGCCTACACGCCATTGCCGCAGGACCACTGGGTCTCACGGCCAGCCTTCATGTTTTTGGTCCCGGATCAATGTCATTTGAAGATTACTTCGATTTTGAATCCTGCCGAAACTTTGAGGAAGAGATGATTGCCTTTATCCTCGGCACTAGCCCAGCCCTCCTTCACCGCAAACACATCGACCCTCGCTCAATCAGTTTGAAGGACAAACGGGGACCCAGCCTCGCTCCGGCCATTGAACTCTGTGCCGCCCTGGCCTGTGCGCAGGCCTTGAGAATTCTCACCCTGCGGGGACCGGCCTTTTTAGCGCCACGCTATCTTCAATTCGACGCTCTCAACCATCGCTTGGTTAAACGTTACCTCCCTCTTGGCAACCGCCACCCTTGGCAACGTCTCAAACGCCGCTGGGCTCTAAAACTCCTCGGCAAAAATCCTCCGTAAAACTCCTCAGCGATAATCCTTGCACTCCCACCTCCAACCCGATATCCGATATCAGATATCGGATATCTGATATCGGGTTGGAGGGGGGCGGTGGTGAAATACGTTGAGCTGCGCGAGCAAATTCTTGAGAGCGTGATCGGCACGCGAGACCCAGTGGAGCTGAGTCGCCGCTTGGGCTACAGCTTTAACCAAGTCGAACGCTGGCGACGCGGGATTAAGCAGTGTCGCTGGGGTGAGTTTTGGGACCTCTGTGAAATCACGGGCACCCCGCTCCCCAAAATTCTGCACGAGCTGTTGGCATTTCCCTATTCTGACGAGCCCGCGGATTTTATGCGGCACTTGCGAAGCCTTCATCTTGCGCAGAGTATTGAGACGCTCGCGCCACAAGTGAATGTTCATCCGGCAACACTCAAACGCTACTTTCGAGGCGACACTTCGGCGGATCTTGAAACCGTCCTGAGAATAATTCACCTCACGCCACAAGCCCTTGAGACTTTTTTGGCGCGACTAGGGGTGCAACCATCACACTTCACAAATCCCGATTCGGCTCTCAGCCGAGTGAGCGAGCGTGAGTGGATGGGGCTTGAACCTGTTTTAGCCGCCCTGCTTGCCGCTCTCGAATTGACGGGCTACCTCGAGAATTCTCACTCGCCTGAGTTCCTGGGACGCGAAGTCGGGATTACGGCAACCGAAGTCGACGCACTCCTGGATCCACTGCGCATCGCTGGAATTGTTCAGTGGAACGGACGGGTCTACCACAAATCTGCGGAGTTTCTCCAATTTGAAGGCGCCAGTCGGCAGGCTGCAATTCGTTTTGCTCAGTTTTGGACCCGGCGCTCGTATGTGCGCTTGATTGGAAATGACGGAGAACCCGTCACTAAAGGACCTCTGCCTAATTATTTCGGATTTCGTATCGCTGCCCTCTCCAACGAGGGGGAACGGCGCGTGGCCGAAGCCTTACGCCGCTGCCATCAAGAGATCATTGCCATTGAAGCAAACGACGAAAGTCCTAAGAATGAGGTCCGGGTCATTCTCCTGCACGATTTTTCCTCCCGCGATGTCCCGAATTTTGACCTGACAAAGATGATCCGCGAGGATCTCAAATCGGCGGAGACCGTGACCTAATCAGCGGCGGCCCTAAACTGAGTTTAGGAGGTCCGCCAATGAAAGTTGCAATTCCAATTTCTGAAGCCTATGACTCCGAGCCCTGGTGGTATGACCTGCGGGGCTTATTTATCCTGACCTTTTCTTACCGCACGACCCTTTGGGACCAACTGCAGTTTTTTTCTAAGAATATTAGGTTTCGCCACCTGGAGGCGGCCGTGGGATCGGGTTCCCTATTTGCCATTCTCCTGCGATGGGTGAAACTTTCGCGACCCCTTCCCGCCAAAATCTGGGCCTTTGATTACGCCGAACCGATGTTGGTGGGCGCTCGCGCTCGATTTAAGGCTTGGCCTAATGTCACGGTCTTTGCCGCCGATGCCGCCCGATTGGATCTGCCTTCGAGTTCCGTGGAAAGTGTTAATCTCGCCAATGCCTTTCACTGCATTGCCAACATCGAAGGCGCGCTGACTGAATTCCATCGAGTGTTGATTCCTCAGGGTACTTTTGCCACCAATGTTCTCCTCTTCCCTCGCGGGCTGAAGCCTTGGCGTTGGCTCGCGAGTCGGATCAATCGCTGGGGAATGCACAAAGGAATTCTCCACACTCCCTACGAAGAACAGCGGGCTTTGACCCTTGTAGAGGCCTCGGGCTTTGAGCTTCTCGAACATCGCGTCCGCGGCAATAGCCTTAATATACTTGCCCGCAAAGCCTAAGTCGCGCTTGGCACTCTCCTTGTATAGTCCAGGCTGCTGACTTGAGCTTCTGTTAGTTTAGCTTTCATCTCGAGGAGAATTATATGCTCCAGCGATGCGTGACATTTTTTGTAATCTTGGCGGCAATTCCGGCGCTGAGCCAGGAGAATCCACTCGCCTTGGAGGCTCTGCCCAAAGTGAACGTCTCCGACCTCTTGGCCTCGTCCGAGTTGGTCGAATCCGGCCAGGCCCAACTGAAGCTTTGCTTTTCGAACGCGGACTTCAAGGCCAACGTCGATGGCGGCCTCCACGTAGCAATTGAGCGAATCGCTCGCGCTCATCCAGAAGCGATCACCGACCTCACCAATGAGGTCTGTGTGGACCCACAATTGGCCACCAAGAGTCGACCCGAAGTCGACCAACTAATTGCCCGGCTCGGATCGCTTGATGACGTCAACATTGAGCTGATTAAACCCGTTAACTCAAGTCCCACCGAACTGTCGAGTACAGACTCGCTTTCGGCTCGCCTCCTTTCCCCGCAAAGGCCCATTGGCCCGCGACTCGAGGCTGAGGCAATTGGTCGCCATGTCTTACTCACCATTCGCGCCGCTACGATAGGTGCTGCTGGCGCCATGCTGGTCCAGCAAGCGCGACCCGCGTTGGATTACTTATCGAATAAAGGTAAGCCGGGTGATATCAGCGTCGGCAAAGGTGCGGCCATCGGAATGATTACCGATGCCATTCAACGGCTCAGTGGCGAAACCGATGAAACCAAGATCGCCCAACGCAATTTTGGCGCCTCGCTCGTAGGCAGCATGATTCAAACTCGCGATCCTAATGTTATTGGGCTCGCCATCATCTTAACTCTTTCTCAGGTTCCCGCCGTTCAACGCGGGATTGATCGGTTGGGCGAGGCCACACCAGCTCACCTTAATTGGAAAATTCCTGCCACTATGGTGGCGGCCTTTTACGTGATTGGACGTCATCGCGCCGGCGAAGATTGGCGGCTCTCCAAAGACAAGACTCTTCAAGCCGGGACCTTTGGTGCCTTAGCCGCTGTGGTCAGCGCCACTCATCAAGGGCATGAAACCGCGGGCTTTGTGGTGGCAAGTGCGGCCTCGCTGCTTGACGAGCTTTGCGACGCCGCAACAAAAAAGTGCCAAGGGCGGTTTTCGCTTGCGGATTTGGCTTACAATACCGTGGGTGCTTATATTGGCGCCAAAATCGGTGGCCTCGTCATTTCACCCGGACGCAATCGCCTGAAGCTCCACTACTACAAGGAATTCTCCCTCTGAATCGGCTGATCTATCTGGTGAGAGCTACGCACAGCCAATAGTCTTCGCCAATCGCCATCGAACAAGATTTAGTGGTAATCGCTTGGCAAGTGAGGGCCTTTGCGCCAGCCAACACACAATTGTTACGTGTAACACCTTGGCAGAGCTGATACCCCTCGCTATTTGAGACGGCCAGTCCGCAGGACCGCTGCGCAATCGCCCGACAGGTCCAATAATTTTGCCCAGAAACACGACCACAATTGTCTGCCTGAGCAAAAACCGACACTATTAGAGCCGCCGCTAGCGCGCCCGCTCGCATTGAATGAATGATGCTCATGATGGACCTCCGCACCCTTTACACCCAAGCAAATCTCGTGCTCCATGTTCTCCGGGTCCGGAAGTCCTATTTTAAGAGTAGGTTGTAGGAACCAAAAGAGGTGAAAAAGGAATCTTGACCTGAGAAGCGCGTTGTTCGAGTCTGTTTGGCTCGTACAAACACTTCCACCTGGCCTAATCGTTCAGCTAGGTTCCGCTCCAAGCCAACGGTGACAATCTGCTCACCTGACTTCTCAAACTGATCTAGCTTTGACTGGTACAAAATCTTGGAACCCGCATCGACCACAATGAGTTCATAGTCACTCATCATTGACGTTCCATTTTGGCGCACATTCGGATTTACAATCCACCGCTGCTGTTGACATTGCACTGAGCGAACCATCAAATCAATCTGTACAACGTCGGTAAGAGCGATGGCATCAACCACTCTCATCTGGACTTGCAGGAGACTATTGCGCTGATCTTCATCGGCTGTCGGACAAAAGAGCACCGTCCCATCGAGAACCTTCTTGGTAATCGGTCGATAGGGACCAGCCGCTGTAGCTGAAAATGAGAATCCAATCAATAAAGCGAGAGCTAATGTCTTTGAGTTCATGCCTTCCACCTATGCCGCGGAAAATGACGGCGGCAATTCCAATTGCTAATAATTCTGCCCCGCCAAGTCTACAATACCGAGACCAGTTAAGATTGGTTTGGGAAGCGCTTGGATTCGTTCCGTTCGACGACTCGCTGTCGACAATTTAGACAGAAACCGAGAATTGTTTCAAAATCCCTGGCTCCCGAATTCCTATCTGGTGGCGATCACAACCCCACCCGCTACGGGGGCGGGAGCCTCCCACAGTCGGTCGAATCGATGTTGGTGCCCCAGCCCTGAACCAAGCCCACATCGGGAAGAAGTGATTCACCGAAGTTAATGACGTTGTTGCGAACGGTGAGTCCCTCAAAGACTCCCGAATAATTGTAGATTGTCATACCGTTAGGAAAACAATTGCGCTCAAATATTGTGTTTCCCTCTGAGCCAAATATCCCGGCGCGGGCTCCGCCCTCTTGTCTGACAAGGTTACCCGCCACATAGATGTTGCGCCCAGGTGTTCCGCTCAGGGAATCGCCAATGGTGAAGGAACCCGCATGAGGATGAGTGAGCGTCACGTCAATATCATTGTTAATGAGCTGCATATTTGAGTTTTGCCAATAGCTCACGGCGTCCGTTCCGGTTGTACCGCGTATCTCGTTGCCATCCATGATGCAGTCGGAAGAATCAGCAAACTCCAAATTGTGACTGCAGTAATCAGCCACCGGGTGGCCACAGGAGTAGCCGCGGAATGGGCCGTGAATTTTGTTTCGTCTCACGGTCACGTGGTGAGTGCCAAGCAAATGCCCACACCAAATTTTCTCGCCTTTTCTCTAATGATACCTTCCACCACAGGTTTATTTTTGTGCGTGAGAAAACTCAACCTGCCTGTTGCCTTATGTGACTTCAAAACCAAATGAAGCGGGCGAGTGGTCGAAAGCGGCCTTTCTAATTTGCGGTGGCCTTTGGTTTCGACCCCACCGTGTTGGGTGCGGCCATAACGCTTACGGGTCTGACGAGTATCAAAGTAATCAAAAAGGTGGGCTTGTTTTGCTTTCATATGGGCACTATAGTAATAGACGTAAAAGACGTCAAATTATTTTACTAATAACAGTGTGATTTTACATACTTTGGGGCGGTGCAGGACTGGCGTCGGGTAATGTTCGATCGGCGCAGGGTTGGAGCCGACCAATGCTCAAGTCGCACAGAGTTGGGGGCAGACAATCCTCAAGCGGCGAAGAGTTGGATGCGCCTAGTGCTCAAGTTGCACTGAGCTGGAGCCGCCCAATGCTCGATCGGTGCGAGGCTGCAAACGTTGGATTGAGTGGACCCGACTGTCAGCTCCTCAAAATGTGGGGTCGATTGAGCGGTTACTATTGAAAAACCCAGCCAGCGATCGCCACAAGAGAAGAAAGGAGTGGAAATAGCTTAACCAAACAGCATTGGTCTTAAGACTTGTTCGTTGCTTAAAATTGGTGCACTTAGGTTCGAGCTCTACCAGTCAAGCGCAAAGCCACTTCCCGCGACGGCCAACTAAGGCCCCTTGATTGATCCGTCTTCTTCATATTCTTCGGTCTTGATAATCTTGGAGGTTGCGGGGTCTTTCTCGACACGCTTGACGATTTTACCCTTGGAGTATTCCTCCACGATCACCTTTTCTTTTTCATGGGTGATTGAGGTTCCGTCCAAACGGGCTTGCTTGTAGGTCGCTTCAACCCACAACTTGCCGTCTTCTCGATAGATCTTGGAAACACCAGAAAACCGAAAGCAGTCGTCTTCAGCGTAAAAATTCTCGCTCGGGCTCACCTCACAGGTGCCGTCTTTGGAAATTTCACCTTTGTCGGTCCAAGACTTAAAACTATACACATCGGGTTTGTATGGGTCCGAAGATTTTTCCACGCGCTTGTAGTTTATCTTCTGCTTTCCGTTCGCGTAAAAAATTTCCGCCCACTCGATATCATTGTAAGCCACGTAGTGGATCTTTGCTTTCAATTTGCCAGAAGAAAATTTCGACTCGGTGGTTTTTGGATACTCAGAGGCGGAGGCAACCAAAATACTAACGATCAAAGTAACGAACTGAAGACTCATACTCAATTCCCATCCAGTGCTATTCGACTCATGAAGAGCCTACCAGATTCCGCCCTCCCATCGCAACAACTGGCAACAAGTCTTAAGACTTGTGCGTTGCTCATAGATAAAGCACGCAAAAGTTTGCCGAGGGGCTATTGCCGTGATCTTAATGATTTCCGACAAGAAATGCTGGTTTGGGAGCGAGCTGCAGGTTGGGTCCAGGGCAGCGACCACCGAGGCCGTTGGCGGCGCAGATCAGCGGCCTCTTTGTCAATTTGTCTTTGTTCACTGATTCCCTGAGATAATCGAGAACCTGATTCTTGAGACTCAATGTCGGCAAGAGTTTCGATGGCGAGTGCGGACGTAAAGGATCTTGGTTGCAACTCTCCGCTACTGGTCAACCCGATGGTCCGGGTGAATCTTGAAGCCTTAATCAGAAGCTCGGTATGGTCTGCAACCAACTCGCCCATGACTCGCCCCACGCCTCGGATCCACATATCATGAGTTGCCACGAGTCCATCGTTTTCGGCGCGATGGACGAACCTCATAAACAAGGAACCCGCTGACCATAATCTCGAGGTTTTTCTAATCTCTTGGCGGGAAACAACGTAGAGCAAGGCAGAGGAAACCAGATTTCGATCGGCCGGCCTCATCTGCGCCACACGGTCTTCTATGAGGTCACGAATCTCCGAAGTTCGAAGGGAGCGCAGTCCATCGAGAAATCTCAGCTTCTCCCCCATCGCTTTGCCAATCAGGATCAAGCGGTCCGACAAATCGCCCAGGTGGCACCCCGCGAGCGGAGCTTGGACGGCAATGACTCGGGCGATGATTCGTCGGCGGATCAATTCTGGATTTGCCAATGCCAGCCCAACTGATTCCAAGCCACCCTTGGAGTGCCCGATCAGGATGATTGGTTTGCCATTACCCTCGGCATACAGCTGGACGATTTTTTCCTTCAGCAGGGGGATGTTGTCGGTTGCCGAGTTTGTCGAGGACGGAAAGACCACATGGACATCGGCAACCCCCATTGCTCGCAAGGTTTCAACATTGTCTTTGAAGTAGCCGTAAGCCAATTCGTTGCCAAAGCCACCGACGAAAACAAATTGAAATTCGCCCAGGTTCGCCCGGAACTCTTGGGTGAGCGTGAGTTCGCCCCGACGAAACTCTTCGTAAGAACTCTCAAGCTGGGCCCACCCCAATTGGCCTTGGGCCAGCATCACCCAAAGGAGGACCTGGGTCTTAAGGAAAACCGGCAATTTGCCCATAAGAACTGAGTTAGCAGGAAGTGTTCCGGCCGACGAGCCGAATACTTCCATTACAATCGACCTCATGGCCTAGGAGTCCACCAAGATCGTCAAAAAACCTGACAAGGTGACAATCGTGGTCTGTGTGTCCGGGTCGGACCGTCGGGAAATTGGAGGTGGCGGCCGGATTCGAACCGGCGTTCGCGGATTTGCAGTCCGATGCCTAGCCTCTTGGCTACGCCACCAACATGAGATGAGCTTCTTTTGCCCTGGGCAAAAGAGACTTCGATAAAACCAAATTGCTCCGTAAAACTCAAGCCTTATTCGCTTTGAGGAAAGGTCTCTAGAGGTGCCGAGCCAAGGGGTGAACGACACTTGCGTCTTAAGAAAATATGGTTTGCAGATCCTCAAAACTCCGCCAAGTCCATTGAGCAGCTTCATCCAGGTGGCGAGCAGAGATGGAGGCAGATGCATCGAGGTCCGCGATGGTTCTGGCCACCCGCATCAAAGCTCTTTGACGTCGCTGCGACTGGGGGGTGGAGGGCAACAAGTGATCGCGCACGAAGGGATCAAGTGTGGAGCGAAGATTTGTCCCATCGAGACGACCATTGACCTCAGCAGCTTCGCCACCCGTGCGTTCCATTTGAAAAATCCGCATCGCGTGGACCTGCTCCGCAATTTTTTGCAGTGGCACCCCACTGTCCTCCGGCAAAAGCTCAAGGCTTGGCTTGGGAGTGGCCGACCACTGATCACTAAAGGCTAAGATGTCGAAGCGATCTAACAGAGGCCCACTGAGCCGCTCCAAATAAGATCGACAACGGGTGAGACTATAGGTGCAATTGAGTTTTTTATTGGGAACCAACCGCCCACAATGGCAAAGGTTCGTCGTGGCCAAGAGCAAAAATTTTGCCGGCAACAACTGGCTTTGACCGCGCCGGGCGACGATGATTTCACCGGACTCTAAAGGTTCCCGAAGTGCCTCTTTGACTTGGGCGTGAAACTCCAAAAATTCATCGAGGAGGAGCAACCCCCCGTGCGCATGCGTGATCTCGCCGGGAAACACCGGGCTCCCGCCACCGATCATCGCCATGGGCGGAACGGTGTGATGAGGCATCACTAAGGGCCGATCCTCAGTATCGCGATCACCAAACCAACGGCGTACGCGGCGAATTTCGCGCGCTAAGGCCGGAGCCGCCGGCGGAAGAATGGCGTGGAGAGCTTGCGCAAAGGTGGACTTGCCCGAACCGGCGGGCCCCGCCAGCAAAGTGGCATGCTCTCCACTGGCTACTAAAGTCATAAGCCGCGCCACCAAAGGCGAAAAGCGCAGATCGCAAAGATCTTTGCGCTCAAAGGTGGGGGGGCGCTCGTCAAGACCAGAACGTTCGGTCGTCGGCGCCTGCAAAGTGGGTTGGTTGAGTTCGCTGAGGTTTGAAACCGTGAGCAACTGATGAGAGAAGCCACGCGAAGAACTGCCAGTCAGAATCGGAATCTGCTCTGGATGATCAAATAAGGAATCCAGATCATCAGGCGCGTAAACCCGCCCATCGAGCGCGAGTTCGCCATAAACATAAACGGCCTCACCTTGAGGCGCTTCGAGTTGCCCACTCGCCCACAAATACCCGCAGGCAATGGCGAGCTCAAGCCCACGACTGCTCTTGCGCCAATGCGATGGCCTCAAGTTAACCAGAATTTGCTTTCCCGCCGGCCAGATGTAGCCTTGACTCTTGAGTGCTGACTTAATTCGCAAAGCACTTTCTTTGATCGCCGCATCTGGAAGCCCCATGATCTGCAGCTGGTTGCACCCCGCCATCAAGCGGACTTCGACTTCAATGGGCACCAACTCCAAACCTTTTCGGACAAAAGAGAAAATTCGCATGAAACCTGCGGCTGCACACTCAGTGCCCGCACGAGAAGAAATTGAGCGCTGCCATTAACCCGGCAGAAGTCGAACTTCGGACCCGAATCAATTCTCTCAGATTTTTGAATCTTCGGAGAGGGGATGGTGCAGGTCAATTTCTTCGCGGACTTTGGCGGCAGACACGTTGGTATAGATTTGGGTCGTTTGAATGCTGGAGTGGCCCAGCAACATTTGAATCGACCGCAAGTCGGCACCTGATTCGAGCAGGGCTGTGGCACAGCCATGGCGAAATTGGTGTGGACTGATCGGTTCAGGAAAGCCCGCCTTCTCGGACCAACTCGACAACCACCTCCACACATCGACCCGACTCGGACGATGCCCACGATCATTGATTAAAATCGAGGCACCGGTCTTTTTAACCAACAGTGGTCGGACTTGAGTCAGATAATCTTTTAGATCGCGCTGCAGTTTTTCGGTTAAAGGAATCAGGCGCTCTTTGCCCCCTTTGCCTAAGACCCTCACCCAACCGTCGGTTTCATTAAAATCGGTTAGGTCAAGGCCAATGAGCTCGCTCACTCGGCAGCCGAGTCCGAACAACAACAGCAGAGTCATCTGATTGCGCGCCGTCCGCGCGGGTTTTTCGACGCCGCAGGCCTGAAACAGTTTGATAAAATCTTCGGGGCTTAATCCTCGTGGCAAACCGGCTTTGACTTTGGGCGGACGCAGTTCGCGCAGTTCGGGCGCCTTCATTCCGTGCCGCTCGCAAAACCGCAAATAGGTTCGGAGACTACTCACCACGCGGGCTTGGGAACGAACACTGAGCCCCTTCTTCGCCATAAATTCGTAGATTGCCGAGATCTCAGTGTGCTTTTGCTTAAATTCTTCGTACAGTTCCAGATCACGGCGATACGCCAGGACGGTATTGACCGAACGACCACGGACATGTTGCAAATCATCGAAGAACTCAACCCAGTAGTCTAATGCCATAAAGCTTGTCCGAATATAACAAATGATCTTCGGCGAGTATAATGTTTTTTGTAGAACTATTTAACAGCAGCAACATTGTGCAACTCTCAGCTTGTCTCAAAATGAGTGTCCGCGTTGCCTGGCTTAAGTCGGGAGTGTCTTCCGACGATCCATCTTTATGGAGAAAAAGCGCAGCCCATCGGTAGGACGAACAATATGGCAGACGATGCAGTACCTGCCTCGCCCTTGGAAAAAGTGGTTCATCCGGCAGATGCTCCCTGTCCCTCTTGAGCGAGTTCCACAGCTGAGCTTCAAAATCGCCGAGACGTATGAGGAAATCGAAGAAGCACTCGGATTGGTCTATGCCGGTTACCTCGAGCGCGGACTGGTGGCACAAAACTCCGCGCAACTGAGGTTGACCAAATATCACGCCCTGCCGACGTCACCGATTCTGATTGCCCAGCAAGGCCGAGAAATCGTCGGCACGTTAACTCTCATTTTGGATTCGCCTCTGGGAATGCCACTCGAGAGTTTGTGGAATCTGGATCGCTTCCGTCAACGTTACCGACGCCCGGCTGAGGTTTCTTCCTTGGCCATCAAAAAACCCTTTCGGGCGCGCCGCGGGGAAATTCTCTTTCCCTTGTGCAAGTTTATGTACATGTACGCCAAACATCACCTCGGGGTGGATCTCCTGCTCGCGGCGGTCAGTCCCTCGGTACAAGAATTTTACCGAAGCATTTTACTTTTTACTCCCATTGATCACCGCGTTTTAACCTATGACTTTGCCCAAGGGGCTCGGGCCGTGGGGCTTTATCTTCCACTCGACGGCAGCGAAGACACACTGTGGGGCAATGAGTATCTGGGCTGGGGGTCGCGAGATTACTATTCTTACTTTTTGGATAGCCATACGCCTCACTTTCAGTTTCGGGAGAGAAAATTTGGTGAAACGGGCCAGGTGATTTTGAGTCCTGGCCTCCTGGAATACCTGTTTCGCTACTGCGCGGATATCATCGACCAACTCACTTTGGCGGAGCGACTGGCGTTGAGCAACTATTATCAGTGCCCTGAGTACCAAAAAATTTTGAACCTCGAAGAAGCACCGCCAACGCCTCGAGAATTTGCGAGGTTTCAGGTCCTTGAAAATGCGCAAATCATCTCTGCCGGACAGCACTCGCCGCCCAACGTCTCGATTGTCGATGTTTCGCGAAGCGGAGTCCGCATTCATAGTTACCAACACCTCGACCTGGCGGTCGACGCTCCTCTGAAGCTCAAAATTCGGTTGGGTCCTCGACAGAGCGTGATCACCCGAGCCCGAGTGTCGTGGAATTCCCCTGAGCGCCGGACCTTAGGCCTTCGTCTCCTGGATGGAGTTCCCGCCGATTACCACCAGCTGATTGACTACCTGGAGAAGCAACTCCACCTCAACGCGCAAACCGGGTTACCTCTTGCCCTTCAGCGGCTCGCCGGATAAATTATCAAGATCATGATGTGACATCAGTGATCGGAGTCGGGGATGAGCGCCGAGGAAACGGTACAGAAGTGGATCGAAGTGGCGCGCTGGTCTCCGTCCGCCGATAACACCCAACCTTGGCGCGTGACCTGGGCCGCACCGGACCCCCAAACTATCACACTGGTTTTGCGCAAAACCCCATTGGGTGCCGGCTCAACCCCAATTGAAAACGAGCTGCAACAACTCGCACTAGGAAGTTTGTTGACTTCAATCACGCTGGTAGCGAGCGAAGATGGCTATGTTGTTCACCAGCGAGCGGCGTCCGACGACGGCCTCACCCTTCAACTCAAAATGAGTACTGTCAAGACCGAAGGGTGGAGCGAACTGCTGCGGCGTCGACACACCAATCGACGCCCGCTCAATCGTCTTCCCCTGTCGCCGGAACAACTTGAGTTTGTTGGCCAAGTCTGTGCAGAACATCAGGGATTGAGTCTGATTGATTTTTCCAGTCAGAAGAAAAAGGCGGCGCGGCTCGTGGCTCGTCTCGACCTCATCCGTTACCAAAGCCGTCAACACCTCGATCACTTGTTAAAGGTGCTGCGATTTGAGGCCAAAGCGGTTGACGGACTCGACGTCAAGTCCTTGGATATTCCGCTGGCGGCCATTGCTTTATTTTGGCTCCTCAACCGCTGGCGGACACTCAGAGTTATTTTCTTTTTAGGTCTCGAGAAGATTTTTGCTTTCGTGGGCTGCCGCTGGTTGATCCAACAATCGGGGCACTTTTACTTGCTTCGCGCTCAAGACTCGTCGCTCTCGTCATGGCTCGAGGTGGGACGCTGTTTGCAAAAAATTTGGCTCGAGGCCACGCGCCGCAATCTGGGGCTGCAACCCTTTGGCCACACTTTTATCACCTACGAAGCTCACAAAAATCCTGAGCAGTTCAGTCGCGATCACCTCGAGCTGATTGGCCAAGTTCAGGAGGAGTTACTGCGCCTTCACCCGAGCGCACAACTCTCCACGGCGGGAATTTTCTTTCGCCTGGGTAAACCTCACAAGCAACCAGTGGTCCGCAGCAAGAGGCGCAGCGTAGCCGAACTCCTTGCCCCGTAAGGCGGCGGTTATGGCTGTTCCGCCCAGCCCTCGGGCGCAAGGGAACCAACAAATTGACACCAACTCTCAGGGACCTCTTCAATCGACAATCCCGCACGATGCGGTTGGCACCACTCTCGACGGACCGGCAAGGTCACGGTGGTCTGGGCGTCGAGATCCACTTCGAGGAACTTCGGAAAGTCCACCATCGTGGTCATCGTTGGAGTCAAGATACCAAGCCCGTGGAGCGAAACATTGACGACTTCGATGTCTTGAGAGTTGACCCGCCCCGTGAGGCGAACGGGCATACGCGGTTCCTATCGTCGCGTGGGTAAAAGCGGAGTGGGGCTACTCGCCAACTTGAGGGTTCGCTTGATAAACCAGCGGTTGATGAATTGAAGAGGGTTTCGCGCTCCCGCCCAAAGATAGGTCGTCTTGTATTTTTCGAGATAACTATCAAAGTGCAGGGACCAGGGGGCGGCCCGCACCGGTCCGCGATGGAGGAGCACCTTCAAAGCCAGGGTGCCCGCGACTCCGGCGCAGAGATAACAACCCATGGGGGTCGACGGTACCTTTCGATTGACCAAGTCAGCGCGTAAGGGATCCGCCAGATAATGGCGTTGCATGAGACTTGGCGCCAAGCCGGCGAGAAATCTCACTGCCTGCTCGGTATCTGAGGTTGCGTCGTCAAAGCCAAAATAGTCAGCAAAGGACATCGACTGGGGCGTAAAGACAATCGCCGAGGCTCCCATGCCAATGGGGGCGACAGTAATTCCGGTCTTATTTTGTTCTCGCAAGCATCGAAAGAGCCAGCCGCGTTCTTTGAGGGCAAAAAAGTCCAAGCCATCCAGATAAAGATCAGCCCCCTCCAAAAACAAAGCGACATTGTCGCGGTCGATACCTTCGCGGAATTCTCGGATCTCGGCCGTTGGGTTGATGTCGAGGATTCGCCGCTTGATGATGTCGAGTTTGGGAGTGCCCAGAGATGAAATGCCGGACCCATTCTGGCGATTAAAATTGCCCAGTTCAAACCGATCAAAGTCGGCCAGGGTAAATCGGCAAACACCCAAGCGGGCCAACATCTCGGCGTAATGGCCACCGACTCCACCGACACCGGCGATTGCCACTCGCGCCTCAGAGAGACGCTGAGCCTCGGACTCGGTGACCCAACCCAGATTTCGTGAGAAAGCTTCCCGTCCGTCAAAATAAATCATGGGCCCATTAGACCAACGATTGACCCTATGCACGAGAGTTTGGGTTCAAAAAGACAAAATCGACCTAGGTCGTACGATTTTGGTCGACCACCTCGGCCACTGAGCCGCGATCGGCACTTTGACTGACCTCTACACTGGGGGCGTCTTCAACTGAAAAACTATGCATAACGAAGACGCGCACGTCTTCGTAGGGCTCTTCGTTCTTTTCGGCGAGCGCGAGGATCTGCGTAAAGGCCTCAGCCATGATCTCAGTCGCCTTCATCGCCCCCGATTTAGACATCGGCACGATTCGGTAGGCGACGAAGCCAGGAATCGCACTCTTGCGAATCGGCTTGCCACTCGGGGTGTCAAACCGCACTCGGGCCCGTTCCGTCCAGTAATCTGCCATTCGACAAATTTGCTCAGGAGTGCTGCCCGAGGTGTTGATTGTATTATAAGTAATTGCGAACTTGGGGCCAGCCGGTACGACTCGCCCACTCTCTACCATCTGTCGCCAGGCTGATTCATATTCGTCAGTCGAAATGCCCAATTTGCGGCAAACCCAGAGAGGATCGTGGGCCGGAAGCGCTTTGTACTCTTCGATGTTGAGCAAGCCCTCAATGCCCACCGCAATCGGACAAAACATCGCCACCTGAACTTCGCTCTGACTGCGGCGAAAAATTTCGTGCAGCGGAGTGATGTGACGGGTGTTGATTAGACGCAGGACAAACGAGCCCAACAGATTAGCGTTGAGATCAATCATCTGCAGGACAAATTCTAAAGGGGGAAATACTTCGCCACGGAAGTAGCGTTTGAGAACCGAGGTGTTGACCCCGAGATTTTCTTGGAGAGTGCGCAGGGACTCCCGAGGGATGCGAGCTTTCAGTTGACCCACAAACCTTTCACCATCGCCAAGTTCGTCGGGCATGATCAAAAAAATCTCAGTAATGGTGGTCAGCAAGGGAACTTTGAGAACTTCGCAGAGTTGACAAAACTCATCCCAACGCAGCTCCTTGGCTCCTGTTTGCCAACGTCGAACCTGATCAAAACTGTAACCCAAGGTTTGACTGACCTCGGAGGTCGAGCGAGTTCCCAAAAGGACTTTGAATAATTCATCTTTGATTTGTTGGTAGCGGTGATTCCCCATGACCTGGCTGGATAGCACGCCCCCTAGGGGCCTGCAACCTTTTACTCGTAACTGCGGCCTAGCTTGAAATCCTTTGCCCTGGCGCCTCCCGCTCAAGCTCCTGATTGAGGCTGATCGCAATTCTTCCGCGCGGCGATTGGAGTCTGGCTTGAGTCGGAAATCCCACCCGAAACCCCAAGGTTGGCCGTTTTAGGTCAAGGTGAAAGCGTTGAGCAAATTCCTGAGTGACCGACTTAACCAAATCTTCTTTCCAGGGGGTGGCGCCATATTTAAGCTGGTCCCCGCGCCAATAGGCCAAGGCAATCAGCGGCAAACCAATGGGCTGAAACGAAACCTGAGAGCGGTTGAACTCGACCCAAAGTTCTTGAAACAAACGCCCCATCTCAAAGCACTGACCTTCACTTCCACTTTCAACCTGAAGGACCCCGACAGCCGCGCAGTTTTTTAAGGGAAGGTCCACCGCCTTGCGACTGATCATGTGAGCCGGGCCCCACTCTAAGATTGCCCGCAACCCCGGGAAGCGCTTTAACAACGCGAGAAAGGTTTGATCGACCTTTCCCGCGCCCAATTGACTGAGGGGAATCTTGTGATTCTCGCTGTCATCATTTCTGGAACCCGAAAAACTAATCTCATCAAAGAGTCCATCGCGGAGCGGAGAGTGGCACCATCGCAGGTACTCAAGCTTTCGTAACCACGGAATCCACTCGGGAAGCTGTGAATCCACCCAAGTGAAGTGGACTCCCGCCACTCGGCTCGTCGCTTGCTCAATACGTTGAATGAGACGCGTGGGCAGCGGGTCGCGTAGGAAGGGGCTCCGATCCGTCCATCTCATCCTTAAATCCGTTTCACGGTAAGGACGCGAGGATTCTTCGCTGCGAGTGAACATCAGCACCACCGCAAAATCCCAAGGTGTGGACCCACTCACCAATTCGGCGTCCTCAAAACAATAATGATCGCCCTGAGCGATCACTTCCATGTAAAATGAAAAACAGCCAAGAGCCATCACTGAGGCCAGCCCATCCACGTCCATTGGGGAAGGATGTTGCCGGTACTTGCTATCGATGGAAACTCTGACTTCGACCGTATGGGTAGAAGCCGAAACGATTTCGACCGCCCAGGGTTGAGCGTTTCCGCCCGAAGCCGCCCATTTGGCCTTGTAAAT
>JADZEO010000009.1 GCA_020850475.1 Bdellovibrionales bacterium
AACGGCGAGGTCCAACTCACCTTGGAACATTCGCACAAGTTGGGAAAGTTTTTGGGCCTCAACGAAAGCGAACACCAGTACCTCCTCACCCTGATTCAGTATGCGCGCGCCGGGACTCCGGACCTGCGAGATTATTTGCTTAAGCAACTGACCGACTTACAAGAAAAATTCAACCAACTGTCGACGCGTTTGTCTCAGCAAAAAACCAAACTCGACGAGCGTGGAACACAACTCTACTGTCGCCATTGGAGCTATCCGGCGATACATATAGTCCTCAACATCCCTCGCTATCGGCGGCCCGAGGCCATCGCCGAGCTTCTCACCTTGCCTGTTGCCCAAGTGGTGCAGGTTCTGGCCGATCTTAAGGATCTGGGCCTGGCCAAAAAGGTGAGAAACGAATGGGCGCCTGGCGAGGCAAGCCTTCATATCCCCAAGGGCTCCCCGTCGGCGCCATTTATTCACGCCAATTGGCGCTATCGTACGATTGGCAAAATCTTAGAGCGTCCTCACGACGGCACTCACTATTCAGGAGTGCACGCCATGGAGGCCAAGACCTACCGCAAAATTAAATCCGAGCTGGTTGAAATTTTGGCGCGCTTTCGCAGTGAAATCGCCGACGCCAAGAGTGAGGAATTGGTGTTTATGAGCGTTGATCTCTTTCAGTTCGGTAGCGATGCTTGATGGCGCATCCAAATGACGCTCAAGTCACTTTTGCAACCGACAGTCTTCTTCCGGTAGCTCTGAAAACTTTATACCCAGGAGTTGTTCATCAGCTCGCCGAGCCCGCCGCCACCGGGGACAATGTAATGATGATCGTCGAGGCCGCGCTCTTCACTCCAGCGCAAACCCAACTCGCTCTCGAGCACCTCGGGCGAACTTAAGCCGCGATCCAAGCGAAGGGCATACACCGCGAGGTCAGGATGAGCCCGCGACACCCGCGCCAAGTACTCGGGTGTCACAATCAAGTGCATGGCAATAAACTTGCTGGCAGTTCCACCGACCTCTGTTTTGTAATAATCGAGAGCACTCACGATGGTGCCACCGGTCGCACCCATCGGATCCGGAAACAACACCACCCTGCCGTCAATGCTGCCACCAATTTTGCTCGCACCAAAATCAGTACCGGTCACAGCTCCTTGGGCATTGGTTACTCGCGCCGCCATGATGTGATCTTGGCGAACCAACGAAGGATTGAGAACAAAATTAAGATTTTGATAGCACACATAACTCGGCAGAGTGCCGGCTCGGGCCAAATTGACCACGACCGCCGGTTGATCCCCTTGGATGAGAGCACCACGATAAAGCTTACCGGGATGAACCGAGGTCATTCGTGTGGGGACCGCCACTTGCTGAGTGGGAAACTCACGATCGACGACCCACTCAAGAAGTCCAGCATAGAGTTTCTCGACCAACTGATTCACGAGAGGTTGATGAGTTTCGGGGCTGCACAGTCGACTCAGCCAAGTCAGTAACCGGCGGTGATCTGCCAAGTGGACGTGCTTGCCGTAATGGTGCTTCAGCTCCATGGCCCCTCCAAATTAAAAGACCGGGACTACACCTAGCAGGATCGTACCGATTAAGGCAAGGCCCAAGGCCATGCGGGGCATCCAGCTCATCTGGACGCGGACCTCTGACCCATCGGGAGCTTCGATATACATTTGGCGAACGATCCGCAAATAATAATAGAGTGATACGGTCGAGTTAACCGCCGCCGCCACAACCAACCAGTAATATCCCGCCTTAGCGGCCGCACTGAACAAAAAGAACTTACCGGTAAAACCTGACAAGGGAGGAATCCCGGCCAAACTAAACAGTCCCAGCATCATAATCAAAGCCAAGCCCGGATGGGTCCGCGAAAGACCGCGGTACTCCGAGATATTCTCGCGACGAGTGGATGACGAATAAAGAATGATCACTCCGAACACCGTCAAGTTTGAGACCGCATAGACGAGAAGGTAAAACAAAATTGCCACGACACCTTCTTGCGTCGGTCCCAAAAAGCCCATCAAAATGTAGCCGGCCTGGGAGATACTGCTAAAGGCCATAAAGCGTTTGACGTTCTCTTGGACGATCGCCACGAGATTTCCCAGAGTCATGGTCACAAAGGCGGCGATGGCCAAGACCGGCGACCAGTCGGGGATGAGTTCGATGAAGACGCGAATATAAAGATGAAACAAAACGCCCACGCCGGCGGTTTTGGAGGCCACACTCAAAAAAGCCGTCACTAAAGTTGGTGCCCCTTGGTACACGTCGGCGGCCCACATATGAAACGGCACCAGTGTTACCTTAAAACCGACGCCGGCGGTGACCATGGCGAGCCCCACCCACACCAGCGGATGAGTGGCATACTCGGCATCGAGTTGAGTCAACTCCATGACTCCAGTCACCCCGTAAATCAAACTCAAACCATAAATCATAAAGCAACTGGCCAAAGCTCCGGAGATCAAATATTTCATCCCGGCTTCTTCCGACAGCTCGTCGCGCTTTGACCAAGCAGTGAGCACAAAAAGTGGAATGGTTGCGAGCTCCAGACTGACATACAAGGTCACCATGTCTCGGCTCGACACCAAGTACAGCATTCCTGACAGGGTAAAAAGAATGACGGCCAAAAACTCGGCCGCTGAATCAAGAACCATCTTTTGATCTTGAATGCGACCACTTAAAAGATCGGCCGAGAACCCGACCACCAAAAGCCCTGCCACTAAAAATACCAACTTAAACCACCAAGTGATTTGATCCATCACAAAGCGGCCTCCGAGCAAGGTTGCGTCTTGGGGAAGCAGGAGCAAGGACCCCAATGCGCCCACCAGGCCCAGCAGCGCCAAAAGCGCACCCCACTGGCGCATCGTCGTCTTAGGTAAAAAGAGATCACCGAGCAAAATCACGAACGCCAGACTCAATAAAATAAATTCAGGCAACATGGCCATGAAACAATCACCTCAAGTTAATTGGAACCCACTAGGGTTCCCGCTTGGAGTATGCGATTCAAAATGGGATACACCGAAGTCTCAATCATGTCGGTTAAAAACCACGGCACCAAACCAACCACGAACAAGGCGACAATCAGGGTGCCGGTAGAAAATTTCTCAAACCACTTGGCATCGGTGAGATGTTCAAATTCGTGGTCGACAATGGGGCCTTGAAAGGCCTGCGCTAGACCTCGCAAAACATAAACGGCCGTCACCACCACCGACATCGTCGCAATCACCGTCAAGGCGCGCGTCACTCCCGCATCGAACCACTGATTACCAAAAAAACCTCCCAGGAAGACATGACTCTCGGCTACAAAGCCGCTCAGTCCCGGCAACCCCAACGAGGCCAATCCGCCAATATAAAAACACACCGCTAGCCACGGCATCACTTTGGCAAGCCCGCCCATCTCGGGAATCATCCGCGTGTGAGTGCGCCCATAGACCATCCCAATCAACGCAAAAAAGAGTCCCGTCATGATTCCATGACTGAACATCTGCAGGACCGCGCCCTTCATGCCCATCAAGTTCAGCGTGCAAATCCCAAAAAGGACAAAGCCGCAATGACTGACGGACGAATAGGCGGTGAAATATTTGAGATCCTTTTGCCGAATGGCCCCAAAGGCACCGTAAATAATATTGATGGTCGTGAGCACCATTAATCCCAGGGCCCACTGAATCGCGCCCTCGGGAAGCAGATAGACTCCCACGCGCAAAATTCCATATCCTCCGAGTTTCATCAACACTCCGGCGTGGAGCATTGACACCGCCGTGGGTGCAGAAGCATGGCCGTCGGGCGACCAAGTGTGAAAGGGAAATAAAGCGCCGAGCACACCAAAACCAAAAAAGAAGAGTGGGAACACCCAGGTCTGCATGTCCACGGGATACTGCACTTGCGACAGTTGAATGAGATCAAAAGTGGTGATCCCGGCGTAGTGATAAACCGCCAAAATCCCCGCCAGAATGAGAGCCGAACCCACCATGAGCATCAGAGTCAACTTCATGGCCGAGTACTCTTTGGGCCCAGTTCCCCAAACACCAATGAGGAGGTACATCGGAAGTACGGCGACTTCATAAAAGACAAAAAATAAAAACAAATCAAAGCTAACAAAAACCCCAAACACCCCGGTCACGAGAACAAAAAGCAGAGCGAAAAACTCTTTGGTGCGGTTCTCGACTTCCCAGCTGGCCAAAACGCCCGTAAAAATAATGATCGAGGTGAGGATCATCATGGCCACCGACATCCCGTCGACGCCAAGATAATAGTCCACTCCAAAGCGCTCAAACCAAGTGAACTTTTCGGTCAAATACACCTCAGTCAGCAGGCTCTTGCGGTCTACCGTCACATTTTGACCAGCGGCCGCCCAAAATCGCCAAGTCATGAGCGCTGTCAGAAGCAGGTGCAAAGCCGTCGACGCCAAACAAATCCAGCGGATGCGTTGCCACTTTTGTTCGGGCACCAGCACCACGATGAAGGCCGTCAGTAAGGGTAAAAAAACTAAAACGCTTAGAATTCCCATTGCCACCCTAATACGGATAAAAGGTTATCCAAATCGAAAAAATCACCAGCATTCCGCCCATAATAAACCACAAACTGTAAGTCTGAATTTGACCGGTCTGGAGAGTTCGCAAGCCCACACCCATGGCGCGAGTGGCGGCTGCGCTCAGGTTCATGAGTCCGTCCACCACCTGACGATCAAACCAGGCGACGGGCGAGGCAATAAATCGAAAGATCACCTGGTGAGTCACAAATTGGTAGATTTCGTCGACATAAAACTTACGCTTGATGAGACGATAAAGCGCACCGGCGGCGCGGGCTACCGCCGTCGCCTTCACCTTCTGCCCGAGATAGAGAACGGCCGACCACCCAATGCCTATCACGGCCGCACCGCTGGCTAACAAGGGCACGCGCGAATCGTGGTCAACCATATATTGAAACCCAGAATTGACATAATCATCAAAGTGCACCCACCCAGCCACCACCGATAAAATCGCCAGCACGTTCATGGGTACAATCATCAGCCAAGGACTCTCATGGGCGTGTTCCGCGGCCTTTGATGATGGCGGACGGATAAAGGTCACCCAATAGAGACGAAACATATAAAACGCCGTCAGTCCGGCAACCAACAACCCAATGCCAAAAACCCAAGTGTGCCCACTGGTGAGCGCCGCCAAGAGGATTTCGTCCTTGGAATAAAACCCGGCAAAGGGCGGAATACCGGCGATGGCCAAAGTCGCGATGAGAAAAAATGCGTGAGTAAAGGGCATCTTCTTAGCCAGCCCCCCCATGTCCCAAATATTGTTTGAGTGCACGGCATGAATCACTGAGCCGGCCCCTAAGAACAACAAGGCCTTAAAGAAGGCATGGGTAAAGAGATGAAAGGTCGAAGCCGTAAACCCGAGGGGAAAGGCCGGAGATGCCACGCCCAACGCAAGCATCATGTAGCCCAACTGACTCAAAGTTGAAAAGGCCAAAATGCGTTTGATGTCATCTTGAGTGCAGGCAATCGAGGCCGCAAACAAACTGGTAAAGGCACCCACAACCATGACCAACTCCAGGGCCGAAGGCGATCCAGCAAAAAGCGGAAACAGCCGCGCCACCAGATACACCCCCGCCACTACCATGGTCGCGGCGTGAATCAAGGCGGAAACCGGTGTGGGACCTTCCATCGCATCCGGCAGCCAAATGTGGAGCGGAAACATCGCGCTCTTACCTGCTGCACCCATAAATAGCAGCACCAGCGCCACCGTCAAAACCGTTCCACCTTGAAGCTCCATGAAACGATTAACCACGGCCAACGAAGTCAAATACTCAAAGTCCAGGACCTGGAGGCCTGCCGACGTATAAGCCCCGCTTTGCAGGCTATCGAGATCTTGAAACATCAAGAACCCGTAGTAGGCAAGCAACAAAATGCCGAGCAAAAATCCCAGATCAGCAAAGCGAGTCACAATGAAGGCTTTTTTGGACGCGGCCACAGCCGAAGGCTTGGTATAATAAAAACCAATCAAAAAGAAAGAGCTGGCTCCGACCAACTCCCAAAACACAAACATTTGCAAAAGATTGGGAGCAATCACTAAGCCCAACATCGAGAAGGTAAACAGATTCAGAAAAGCAAAATATCGGCTAAAGCCTGAGTCGCCTGCCATGTATCCCAGAGAGTACAGGTGCACGAGTGTGGAAACTCCTGTCACCACCACCATCAACATCAAGGACAAAGGGTCAATGAGTACGCCGACGGAAACCTTGAGCAATTCCTGATAGGATACCCACGGCAAACTCCAAGCCACCACAGTCGGGCCCTTGCCGCCGATTCCGAAGTATCCAAAATACGTCCAAGCGGTGGCGACTGCCAGTCCCGCAGCCCCGCCCACCAACAAGGTGGCGAGCCATCCCGAGAGTTTTTCCCCGAGCCAGCGTCTTCCCAACCCAACCAACACGAACCCCAGCAGCGGGAGTCCCGGGATCAGCCAACTCAACTCCGATAAACACTTCCAGTTCTCTTCCACCGTCTCAATCCTTCATGGCTGCCACCTGGGTGACATCCAAAGTTTTGCGCCGATTAAACAAGGTCACAAAAATGGCCAAGCCCACGACCACTTCAGCCGCCGCCACGGCGATGACAAAAAGTGCGAAGACCTGTCCATCGGCTCCTTTCGGAGCAATGTAACGATTAAATACAATGAGGTTAAACACCGCCGAGTTCAGCATGATCTCGATCGACATCAAAACACTGATGGCATTTTTTCGGGCCAAAACGCCATACAAGCCGATCGCAAAAAGAGCCGAGGATAAAATCAACCAATGCTTCAAAGTCGGGGCGTGAGCCGCCAGCCAATCGATCATGTGGGCTCCTCTCGGCGCTGTCCGCCTTTGCGAGCAATCACCAACCCGCCAATGAGGGCCACTAGCAAGAGCACAGAAATCAACTCAAAGGCCATCACATAACCGGATTTGCCGAAGTTAAGCAAAAGCTCCCCAATCACATCAGCCCCAGGAAGAGCCACTGCTTCGTGAGAAATCTCGGGCAGAGCAGAAAACTGCAGAACACCAAACACCGGCAAAAAGAAATTGAGGGCTCCAAGACCTGCCACCACCTGGCGCCCAAAGGACGGCGTGTCCTCCATTAAGCCCAGAGATCCAGTGAGCATTACCACAAACACGATGAGGACTACGACTCCACCAACGTAAACGAGAAGTTGAATTCCAGCGAGAAACTCCGCCCCGAGTAAAAAATAAAACCCCGCAGTCGCCGCTAAGACCGCCATCAAGGCCACCGCCCCACGGAAGATGCGTTTACTCCCCACCACAATCGTGGCAAAGAACAAAGCCAAGGCGCCCAGCAAATAAAAAAACACCGTGCTCATTGCAACTGCCATCAGATATCATCCTTCTTCATCGTGCTGGGAGGGGCCACACTCACTCCGGGTCCAGAGGCCACTCCAGCGGCAATGCCCAAAGGAGTCGGAGCCTCAAAGGGCTGACGCCCCACTTTTAGCCTCTCGCGGTCCGCACTACTCTCGATCTTTTCAAAGGCTTTCTTGGTGGGCCCCGCATAGCGATTGAGCTGGTAGGTCAAGAGCCGCTTATCGTAAACCGAGGATTCAAACTCGTTGGACATCTCGAGCGCATCAAAGGGACACACCATCACACAGATGTTACAAAAGGTGCAAATATCCATGCGCCACACAAACCGATCGATTTCCTTTTTCCCGGACTCACCCCGCATATCAATCACTTCAATTGAGGCATTGGGACACTGTACATCGCAAATTTTGCAACCGGTGCAGTTATGTTCTCCGTTTTCGTCGTACTTCAGACGCAGTTGCGCTCGGAAGCGCTCCGGAATTTTGAGGTGCTCACGATTTTCTGGGTACTGTTGAGTTACAATCGACGATGGCCGGGAAAAGTACCGCCACGTCACTCGCATGCCATTCCAGAGAGAACACAAGGCTCCCCAAACCGTCGCCACTTGGCTGGTGCGCTGAGGTCGCGGCGCCTGAATAATAGTCAGCTGCTTACCACCGACCTTTACTTGCTGCTGCTTTATGCCTTGGCGATTAAACAAAGCCACCCCACCTTAGCTAAAAAAATAAAAGCCCGACAACACCACTGCGGCTCCAACCAGCAAATTAACTAAGCTGACCGGCAACAAAAACTTCCACTCCAGCGCCATGAGTTGATCCACCCGAAGTCGCGGAAAGGTCCAACGAAACCACATGAACAAAAAAACCATAAAAGAGGTTTTGCCGACAAACCATAGGAGCGGCGGGATCCGGTCCATGACCGCATTGAAAGCCTGCCAATCACCCAGGTGAAAAGGCATCCAGCCGCCTAAAAAGAAAGTGGCCGCAAAGGCCGACGCCAACACCATATTGATAAACTCAGCCAAAAAGAACAGGCCAAAACGCAGGCCGGAATATTCGGTGTGAAAGCCTCCAGTCAATTCACTCTCCCCTTCCGATAGATCAAAGGGGGCGCGATTGAGTTCGGCGACAGAGGCGATGACGTAAACCAAAAATGCAACCAAGCCCACACCATGAGCCCGCCAGATCCACCAACCCGCCGCCTGACTCTGAATGATCTCGCTCATTTTAAGAGAGCCGGAAAACATCACCACCACCAGGAGGGCCAAGGTGAGGGACACTTCATAGGACACAATTTGAGCTGCGGCTCGCATGGCGCCCAGCATGGACCACTTGTTATTCGAACTCCATCCACCGAGGAGGACGCCAAAAACCCCGAACCCGCTGACGGCCGCAAGAAAAATCACCCCCATATCGAGATCAATAATTTGAATCTCGGGGCTCACGGGTAACACCAGAATCGCCAGGAACATTCCCAAAATGCAAAAAAACGGCGCCAAGACAAACAACAAACGATCCGCTTCCGTGGGAATGATATCTTCTTTGAGGAACAATTTGATTCCATCAGCTATCGGCTGGAGGACGCCGTGCCAACCCACTCGCATCGGGCCCAACCGGCACTGAAAGTGGGCCGCCACTTTGCGCTCAGCATAGACCAACACGAGCCCGAGCAGCGACACCGCCGCCACAGTTGCGGCCAGCCCCCCGCCCAAAAAAATGCCGGCGCGAACAAAATCCTGATTCAAGAGAGACTCTTGAATTCGCGCTGCCAAGGTTGTCACCTGCCACATGTCCATGCCCACTTCCCTATTACCGATCGACGTCCGGAATGACCAAATCGAGGGTCGATACAATGGCGACCAAATCTGCAATCTTTCCGCCCACTGCTGTCTTGGTTACACTCCACAAATTATTAAAGTTGGGGCTGCGAAAATGGCAGCGGTGCGGGATATCCTCGCCCGTGCCCTGCAGGAACACCCCGAGTGAACCCCGAGCGGTCTCAATTTGTAAATAAAATGAACCTGCCGGGAGCTTTAACTTCGCGGCGGGCTTCATCTCCATAAACTTGCCGTCTGGAATATTATCAATCAACTGTTCGATGATACCGAGTGATTGGCGCATCTCTTCGATCCGAATCCAATAACGATCCCAACAGTCGCCAACGGTGCCGACCGGCACGGAAAACTCCACCTGGTCGTAGACTCCGTAGGGCTGTTGTTTTCGTAAGTCCAGCGGGATACCACTGGCACGCAACACCGGACCGGTCGCGCCGTAGCCAATGGCGTCTTCGGCCGACAGCACACCCACGTTGCGCAAGCGCTCTTGTAAGATCACATTTTCGCTCAACAAGGTCTCGTACTCATCGAGCTTGGGACGAAAGTACTTGATAAAGGCTTTTACTCGCGGAACAAAGTTCGGGTGCAGGTCAAACATCAAGCCGCCCGGCTGAATGTAATTCATCGTGAGCCGTGCGCCGGTGGTTTCTTCTAAGATGTCAGTGATTTCTTCGCGATCCCGAAAACCATAGAAAAAAGAGGTGAGCGCTCCCAGATCCAAACCGAGCACTCCCCACCACAATTGATGGCTTTGCACCCGCTGCAGTTCGCAGATCAGGGTGCGGATGGTTTCAATGCGCGGGTTGGTTTGAACGCCCATCGCAGTTTCCACCGCCCGCGACACCGCCCAATTATTGGCTAGTGCACTCAGATAATCCATGCGGTCAGTGAGGTGAACAATTTGACGGCCGTGAAGATACTCCGCCATTTTCTCGATGCTGCGATGAATGTAGCCGAGAACGGGAATCACTTCTCGGATCGTCTCACCGTCCATTTTGAGAACCAAGCGCAGCACGCCGTGAGTGGCGGGGTGTTGCGGGCCCATGTTGACAAAATACTCTTGAGTGGACAGAGGACTGTCCGCCGTTTGCGGAGGGTTCATGATTTCACTCAGAGTGCGGATCTCGAGACTCATTCCGGCATCTCCAACATGAAATAGTCTTTATAGTCTTTGCGTAAGGGGAACCCCACCCAATCATCTTCGAGAAATAAACGGCGCAAGTCTGGGTGCCCTTCATAAAGAATTCCGAACAAATCAAAAACCTCGCGCTCCTGGTACTGAGCAATGGGCCACAAACGGCTCATGGTCAAAGCATAAGGGCTCTCTCGAGAAATCCGGGTGTGAACGGCCAACAGCAAATCGTGTTCGATGGAGTAAAGTTGATAGACGAGCTCAAATTCATTTTTTTCCGGCCAGTCCATCGCCAGATGATCCAACAATTGAATAAAGCGGAGGTCGGGCCGACTCTTCAACTTCCCCATAAAGGCGAGCAAGAAGCCGACCGGAACTTCAACGGCCAAGGGTCGGCAATTCGGTAGCTGCACCACCCGCGCGTCGACTTCCTGAAGCTTGGCGAAGAGTTCAGCGTCGGTCACGGTCAGTACCTCTCCTTTTCCCAACGATTATTGTGAGCGGCCTTGTCCACATCAATCGTGGCGTGAGCTTCGAGAAACTCGGCAATCTCTTTTTGGAGCTGAGCTTGAGTCATTCCGGGCGGCAGGGCTGCCGTGATCGGCCGGCGCCGCTGATAGGGCTGCCCATAGGCCTCACCGGTTTTGATCATTTTTTGCAACGTCATGATTCCATAAATGAGAGCCTCAGGGCGCGGCGGACATCCCGGCACAAAAACGTCCACCGGAATGATCTCGTCGGCTCCGCGAACAGTCGTGTAGGAGTTGTAGGTAAAAGGACCACCCGAAATCGTGCAAGCACCGGTGGCAATGACATAACGAGGCTCGGGCATTTGCTCGTATAAAACCCGCAGGGGTTTAGCCATGCGCTTAACAATCGTACCGGCTAAAATCAGCAGATCGGCTTGGCGAGGGGTGGGCCGAACGACCTCAGCCCCAAAGCGCGAAAGATCATGGCGAGAGGCCATCGAGGACATCATCATTTCGATGGCGCAACAGCTCGTTCCAAACGCCAGCGGCCACAGGCTGTTGGCGCGAGCCCAATTCATGATCCGATCCATGCTGGTGAGCACGTAAGAGCTCTGACCGGTCATACCCACTCGAGCGCTCCCTTTTTCCAGGCGTAGAGCAAACCCACGCCGAGAACGCCGACGAAAATGAGGACTTCCAGGAATCCCACCCAGCCAGCACCGCGGAAAGCGAGTGCCCAGGGAAACAAGAAAGCGGCTTCCACGTCAAAAACGAGAAATAATAAGGCGAGCAAATAGTAAGCGACATTAAATTGAACCCAGGCCGGGCCCACACTCTTGTTGCCGCACTCGTAAGGGCGATTCTTGACTCGCCCGGGACGATGAGGGGCGACGAGACGAGAGGCCACCAGGCCTCCTGTCACAAACAGCGCCGCTAAGAGAATAAAGAGGAAGATGAAGAGAAATTCCAAGTTGCCGTCCCTCTTAAGCTGCCGCTTAGGTGGCAGCTCGGATTAATGTAAATGCGAAGGCGGATTGTCGCCAAAGTCCTCATCAGGATGGATCTTCTTCACTTTAGCAACCAACTGGTCTTTGCTTTCTGGGCGTGCTTCATCAGGAACGCAGCAATCGACGGGACAAACATCCGCGCATTGCATAGTATCGTGAAAGCCCACGCACTCCGTGCAGAGATCGGGATTGATCACAAAAATGCCGTCACCTTCAGAAATGGCGCCGTTCGGGCACTCGGGTTCGCAAGCACTACAGCTGGTGCATTCGTCAGTAATCTTCAGAGCCACAGGTCACTCCTAAAAAGATAAGTTTTTGGTTTTCTCTATTTGTACCAATACTTTGCGTGGCAAATCAAAAGCTATTCTGAAAGAAACCGGGATAACCAAAGAGATTTCACGATCCGCGGACACGGTTGGTTCATTGCCGGTCCTTCTGAAGCATTGCTTCAAAAATTACTTCGATGCCGCCGAGGCCTCAATTTCCCACTGTGAGCGGGTTTTAAACTCAAGCCGAGCCGCGCGAACAAGCTGCCAAAATTGATGAAGGGCTTGCGCCACGACCACCCCCGCACCTAAATGATAAAGACTCTCATGAACCCAGGGGCTCAGCACAAAAATGCCCAAAGATCCCAAATGAAGCCACCATTGGCGGCGCACCACCTCATCTCCCAGGATTTGTTTCATGTGGGGGACCTTCTTGCCGAGCAAGGTCGGGTGGCGGGTGGTGTGAGCGTGCAAATGAAACCACACCAAAAAGGGCACAATTTTAAACAGCATGCCTTGAATCACCGAAACAGCGCCACCCCAAATCGCCAGTGCACCGATGGTCAGCTCCGTCTTAGACTGAAAAGTCTCGACCAGGCCTTCGAGGCCAAACAACACTGCACCTAATGCCGCAAGACTCGCACTCCCGAGGGCCAAAAACCAAAAGCGCAGAGTCGGGTCCTTGATCTTGCGCTTGCGCCTGCGGATTCGTGCCGCAGTGATCGCCGCGTACGATAAACAGCTCAGGGCCAGTCCACCAATTAAGAGTGCCAGACTCCAAGCCACATACGCAGGCCGCCCGACTTGAACTTCCATCCAGGTGACGAGCGACAGCAGAGCCAGCATTCCCACTACCAGCGGCGCCAGCAAATCCTTGAGCCAATTGGGATAGGGTGACGTCACATAAAACATAGGGATCACTTGGTAACTGACGCCAACGATCAACAAAAACACCCAGCCCCACAATCCCCAAACGATATGAAGCCGAGTTCCCAAGGGACGCCACAAGCTCCACCAACCGACATGACCGCCCAACAAAAGCAAGCCCACCGTCACAGCGATCGCCAGGGCAATCACCGCCCACCGCATCGCCACCGCTGTGGCATAAGCCGAACGAGAACGGAAAAAACACTCCAAAAAAACCGTCACCAGAATGACGGTCGCCAGCGACAATAAAACTCCTCCCACGGTCAAGAGTTCGGCGACACTCCAGCGAAAGCCATTGGCAAGACTCAATACCCCCGCCACCCACAACACCTGGACGGTACCGCCAAAAAGCCGAGGGCGCGCCACCGGCGCTCCGATCACCACGGGAAGCATTTGAAACAAAGCCCCTATCATCACCATGGCCATAAACCCGAGCACGATCAGGTGAGTCGTCGCCAGCCACACGGGTGACCACCGCGTGACAAGTTGTTCGGTGGGAGCGAAGAGCCAAAGACCACCGGCCAAGAGCGCCATCAAGGGCGCGGTTAAAAAAAATCGTAAAGGGACTGAAAACGGGGGCGCTTGTTCGAGCGAAAGCCCTTGGAACATGAAGGATTACCCTGCTGATTTGCGAGTCATCGGGCGGCCCACTTTAGCTTCGATCGCCCGTCGACTGGTCTCGTCGCCCTCGCGCCAAATATAAACTTCACAGCGTCCGTCTTTATCGCAGGCGATCCAGTAAGCACAATTGAGATTGGGAAGCCTTGGTAGAAGCGCACAAGGTTCACGTCGGTGAATCAAACAAAGGTACCTGCCGAGTCCGAGGTCGTCGATCGCCGCTAAGGCCTTCTCGAGTGGTTCGGGAGGCACCATCTCGCGCACATCTAATAGCACTTCTTGTACCACTGGGACCCTCCTTGGAGTTTCGCCGTCTCCACGAAACCGCCTGCTACCCGCGCACTTCTTGAATCTTCCCTAACAGTTCGCTGCCCTCTTCGCCTAAGGCTTCATCGCACAGCGGGTAAAGAACTTGTACTTCCTTCATATTGTGCTGTTGGATCATAATCATCAAGGTTTCTGCCGCACTGAGGAAAGCATTCTGGTCCTGGTCTTGAATCGCGAGCGTCATCTCTTCGACTAAGGCTCGCATCTGCTGGTGCTCGCTGCGCATGACCATGGTGGGGCCGACCGGTCCCCCCATCCGCTCTTCAAGGGCCGGAAACAAGACCTCTTCTTCCCGATCAAGATGGCGGCGAAAGGCATTGGCAAACTTCTCGGTTTCGAGTCGAGCTTCTTCCCACAGGCTTTTGGCTGCCGCCTCTTCGGCTTTAGCAAACAAATCATCACAACTGCGATGGTCATCGATCATAAATTCACTGATTTGAGTCACGGTTCCAGCTCCTTAACAATTGGGCCGCAATGCTGATGGCGATTTCCTGCGGCGTTTCTCCTCCAATATCAATTCCCACCGGGCAGGTCACGCGCCTTAAGGCGTCTGACCCGACGCCACTTTCCAGCAACTGAGACTGAAAGCGGGCCCACTTGGTACGACTGCCAATCAGACCGACAAAGGCCAGGGGTCGCTGAACCAAGTCGCGCACCAATTCTCGGTCTTCGTCATGACTGGGAGTCACGATGACGGCAAAGGTCTTTTTGGCATCAAAGTGCGCCTCGCCGACAAACTTGCGCCAAGGTGAAAGGTGGCGAGTCACTTCAACTGGCAAACGTGCGTGATCAATCCACTCAGGACGCTCATCGATCACATGCACATCAAACGCCGTTTCTACCAGAGTCCGGCACAGGGCCTGACCCACATGACCCGCGCCAAAAATATAAACGCGGGGTCCTTGATTTTCGATTTCCAAAAAAACCTCCGTTGAACCGCCACAGCACTGGCCCGTGCGCGGACACAAGTCAAAGCGAGCCAGCCGCGGGCTACCCTCGCCCAATACTTTGGCGGCTTCCGCCAGTACCAATACTTCGAGTTGCCCGCCCCCAATCGTACCCCAAAACTTGCCGTTCTCGTTGATCAACATTTTGGTGCCTGGTTTACGAGGTGTGGAACCGAGACTCTTAACGACCGTCGCCACCACAAAGGGCCGCCCCGACTCCGTCAACTCCCGATACTGGTCCCACCACTTCCACATCGACTTAATTTCCTTCCCACAAGCGCTTGAGCAAAACCGCGATCATTTCTCGCTTGTACTGAGGTGGGAAAAAATCTTGCTTCAAAGGCACCACACTCTTCTTGCTCACTTGGGCCACGTTTTGCCAGAAGTCGTCCCGAGTTGCAAACTGGCTGGGCCGAAAGGTTAAACTCACCGGCCGCGTGTCGACGCCAGTCAGACAAACATCGAGGACTTCACTGCCACCCTCATCGCGGACCGAAAGGGCCACTCCGAGCGAGGGAAAATCAATGGCCTGACGAATGCGCAGCTTTTCATAGCGAATTTTACCGACCAGCGGCAGGGGGATTTCCAGTCGAGTGAGAATCTCTCCGGCGTTCAAACGGGCTCCATAGAGCCCCTCATTGTGATACAGATCTTTTAGGGCGATTCGTCTTTCGCCTTGTGGGCCCTCGATCACCAATTCACAATGGGCCAGAATGAGGACCGGCGCCAAATCCGACACAAATCGGGCGCGGCAAACCGGTGCCGAGGTGCGAGTGGCGTTGGGGATTAGGTGACAAACGGCACCTCCGGCCTTAAAGCAACCACCGTGCGAATGCCGATCCACTTCGCTTTGGTTATAATACTTGCAACGGTTATCCACCATGATGTTGCCCCCCACCGTCGCTTGATTGCGAATTTGTGGGCTGGCCACCAAGCCCGCCACTTGACCGAGGACGGCAAAATGCTGCTGGATGAGCGGCTCGCGCGAGAGCTGCGCCAACTTTGTGAGAGGCCCGATGAGCAAACGGTCTTTCGTGGGTGACATCTTCACCCCCGCCAACTCCCGAATCTGCGACAAGGCCACCAGCAGCTCGGGCACTCGCCCTTGCCGCTTAAGGGCCGGCACCAGATCCGTTCCCCCAGCTAGAAATTGAATCGTGCCCGTCGAGCTTTGCTTGAGACGCGCACGTAACTCGGCGAGACTTTGAGGGCGCCAAACGCAGGTGTTTTCAAGGAGCATGGGCACCTCCCGCATGTTGCCGGAGTGCCTCAAGCACTTTGTCGGGAGTCAGTGGCACACTGTAAAGACGTACGCCCACGGCATCATAAATTGCGTTCGCCACTGACGGAATAAAGGGAGCAAGGGCACCCTCACCCACTTCTTTAGCCCCGAATGGCCCTTCACATTCGTCACCGCTGCCAGGCACGATGACCACCTCAGGCATTTCAAACGGCGACGGAATTTTATATTCCAAGAGCGAGGCGTTTTGGACCGCGCCGTCGTCGTAGCGCATACCTTCCATCAAAGCTTGACCGAGCCCCATGTGGATAGAACCCTGCAGCTGTCCCTCGACCGCGAGAGGATTGAGGGCTTGTCCATAGTCGTGAGCACAGGTGACGCGATCGACTTTGACGAAACCCGTAGCGGGATCCACGGTGACTTCGGAAATAAAAGCCGTGTAACTGTAGCTGGGGCTGAGCCCAGCGCCAGCCCCCTTAAAAGAGCCACCCATCTTCGGCGAAACATAACCGCCCTTGCTTTGCAGAGCTCCTTGAAAGTCCAAGGCCTTGCGGACGGCATCCAAATATTTTACTTCCCGTCCGTCAGGGGCCACGATTTTTTCATCAACGAACAAATAGCCGTCCTCATAGTTGGGGTTTGCTCCCAAATAAAGAGCGCCATAATCCGGTGGTCTGCCGCCTTGTCGGAAAAAGTTCTCCGGCTCACCGGGTGGAGTCGGGATCGGAGCTTCGCACTCAAGCAACTGGCAAGCCGCTTCGAGCAACTGACGACGCATCCGAATGGCCGCATTGCGAGCGGCGTTGCCGGCCATAAAAGTGACTCGTGAGCTGTAGCTCCCATAGTCAATTGGGCAGTGACGAGTGTCCGCGGCCAACACCTTGATCATCGTCATCGGCAGTCCTAAGACTTCCGCCGCCATTTGCGCAAGCATGGTGTTGGAACCCTGACCAATATCCGAAGCGCCTGAATAAAGACTCACCCCTCCGTCATAATCAATTCCCAGGCGCACCGTCGACTGAGGCATTTCGTTCCAGTGAATCGGTAAGGCACTCCCCGAAATAAAAAAGCCGCAGGCCACACCAATACCTTTGCCGAAGGGAAGCTTTTGGTATTTTTGGCTCCACCCCGAGGCGGCCATGGCATTTCTAAGACCATGATGAATTCCCACCGAGGTAATGCGAAACTCATTAATGGTCTTTGAGTTCGGTTGATGAAAATGTTTGAGCCTCATTTCGCAAGGATCAATTTTTAGCCGCACGCAGGCTTCGTCAAACAGCACTTCTGAGGCAAAACGAGGATTCACTCCGCCGTGACCGCGCATGGCGCCACACATGGGCTTATTGGTATAAACTCGATCGCAATGAAAATTAATATTCGGAACATTGTATGGCCCTTGTAGCAAAACCCCATTGTAGTAGGTGGTGACCACACCAAAACTGCCGTAAGCGCCCCCGTCAATCAGCATGTAACCGTCAAGAGCCTGGATGCCGGCGTCGCGACTCACACCCAACTTCATGCTGATTTTGGTTGGATGCCGCCCATGGTGAGAATAAAAAACTTCTTCACGCTCAAACGCCAACCGAATGTTGCGCCCGGTTTTGAGCGCAGCTTTGACCGCAATCATTTCGTGCGGAAAGGGATCGCTCTTGCCCCCAAAGCCACCCCCGAGATGGGGTTTCACCACTCGCAAACGGTGCATCGGAAGCTCCAACACTTCCGCTAGCGCGCGATGGAGGTAATGGGGCACTTGCGTGGCCGAATAAACCGTGAGGTTTTCGCCTTCCCACTCCACCTGGGTCGCATGCGGCTCGGTAAAGGCGTGGGTAACGGACTCAAACTCAAACTGATGTTCCACCACCACGTCGGCTGAGCGCAGTCCTGCCACGACATCCCCAAACGACTGATTGACCGACTTATGGAGATTATTCTTTTTGCCCAACTCGGGGTGAATCAGATCGGTGGACTCATTGAGCGACTTTTGCGGATCCAAGTGGGGTTTGAGCACTTCATAGTTGACTCGGACCAAGCGACTCGCTTGGACGGCGGCGCGCTCACTTTCGGCAATGATTGCCACCACCGGCTCGCCAACATAACGAACCCGCTCTTTGGCCATCGCCGGCTCGTCCTTGCTAATGGGCAACACGCCAAAGGTGTGACGAAAATCAGCGCCCACCACAAAATCAACCACTCCCTCCACCGCTCGGGCGGCGCTCAAATCAATTCCGACAATTCGCGCGTTGGCGTATGGCGAACGAACAATTTTGACTCGCAAGGGGTGGTGAAGACGCAAATCATCGGTGTACTTTGCCCGGCCGGTGACCTTGTCTACCGCATCGACATAGGGAGTCTTTTTGCCAACGATTCGGTAGCTCACTTTTGACCTCGTTGTCGGTCGGCGGCCAAGGCGATGGACTCTTCAATCTTGGTGTAACCGGTGCAGCGACAAATCGTTCCCGAAATACATTCTTTGATTTCTTGGGCCGAAGGGTTGGCCTGGTGGTTCAACAAGGCGACGGCGTTGAGAACCATCGCGGGCGTGCAGTAACCGCATTGCAACCCACCTTCATCCACGAACGCCCGCTGAACGGGATGTAACTCTTGGCCTTTGGCCAAGCCTTCAATGGTGGTGATTTCGCGTCCCTGAAAATCAACCGCCAAGGCTAAGCAGGAAAGCACGGGATCGCCGTCTGCCAAAACGGTACAACAGCCGCAGTCGCCGACATCACAACCCTTCTTGGTACCAGTGAGTCCCAGCTCCTCACGCAGATACTCGACGAGTGTCATGGTCGCGGGAACGAATCTGCGCACGGTGAGACCATTCACCTGCAAAGTCACAATCATTTCTTTATCAGTTGATTCTTTATCCATATTCTCTCACGTTCGCTAGGACACGCGCTGAACTAAGGTCGCAATTCCTTGTCCGTGTCCGATACACATACTGACCACGCCCCATTCACTATCCAAACGCTCCATTTGATTAAGAAGAGTCACCACCAGCCGGGTTCCCGTGCAGCCGAGGGGATGGCCGAGAGCAATGGCCCCTCCTGCCACGTTGACTCGATCCGCAGGAAGGTTGAGCTCTCGCTGGCAAGCCACCGCCTGACTTGCAAAGGCTTCGTTGAGTTCAAATAAATCAATATCCGCCACGTTCATTTTTTGACGGCGCAACAGCTCGCGAATTGCCGGAATAGGCCCCAAGCCCATCGTCAGCGGATCCACCCCGACGACAACAAAATCAACCACTCGCGCCCGCGCCCGCAAATTCAATTCCTGGCAAGATTTTTGGTTTGCTAAGAGTGTGAGGCTGGCGCCATCACTCATCGGCGAACTATTGCCAGCGGTCACGGTGCCGTTTTCTTTAAAAACCGCTTTGAGTTCCGCGAGAGCGCCGAGCGAGGTTTCGGCCCGCGGCCCTTGGTCTAAGCTCAGCGTTTCGCCGTTGACTTTAACTGCCATGATTTCGTTTTGGAAAAAACCCTGCGCTTGAGCTGTCACCGCGCGCCGATGGCTTTCCACCGAAAACTGATCTTGTTCCGCGCGCGAAATCCCGAACTGTTCGGCCACTCGCTCGGCGGTTAACCCCATGTTGGTAAAGGGAAACTCATACCGCGAAAGGAGTCCCTGATGGTAATCCAGCGCTGCCGTCATCGGCACGTGATGCATGTGTTCCACTCCGCCGGCTGCAACCAGCTGTTGGACCCCAGACGCCACCGCCAGCGATGCAAAGTGAAAGGCTTGTAAACTCGAAGCACACAAACGATTGATGGTCACCCCCGGTACGCGTTCTGGGTAGCCCGCCAAGAGCGCACTCAAGCGAGCGATGTTTTTGCCTTGCTCCAGATGTTGGCCTACGCAGCCCACCATCACGTCCTCGATGAGACGAGGGTCGATTTTTTGCGCCAGGTTTTTAAGTAATTGAGCCAACAATTCATCAGCCCTCAGGTCGCGAAAAATTCCCTTGTCCTTGTGGGACCGACCGATCGGGGTTCGTTGGGCCTCAACGATCAAAGCATCCATCAGCTCACCTCAGAGCGATAAAATTCCGCAACTTTTGCCGCCATCCACATGCAGGATCTGACCCGAAATAAACTGGGCTCGATCAGAACTCAAAAAAGCCACCGCTGCGGCAATGTCCTGGGGTTGTCCCATTTTGCCCGTGGGTTGCATCTTAATCAGGCGTTCGCGGGCCTTTTCCGGCATCGAACGCGTCATCGGGGTATCAATAAATCCAGGCGCAACACCATTGACCTGAATTTGATCGCGGGCCAATTCAAGGGCCAGGGTGCGGGTCAAACTCACCAACCCGCCTTTACTGGCTGAATAGTTGCTCTGGCCGATATTACCCAGCCAGGAGCGCGAAATGATATTGATGATCTTGCCACTTTGCTGAGCTCGCAGCGTCGGCACCACCGCACGACAAACGAGAAAGGGACCCTTCAAATTGACCTTGAGGACTTGGTCCCAATCTTCTTCCGTCAGCTTGGTTAAAAAGTTATCACGAATAATTCCCGCATTGTTGACTAAAATGTCGATGCGGTTCCAGTCCTTGAGCAACTCGGCAACCAACTTTTCGAGAAATGCGGCATCGGTGACGTCGCCCGAGAAAACTTTTGACGTCCAACCTTGTTCCGCAAACTCTTTGGCCGCCGTTCGCAGTTGCTTCTCGTCGCGGTCCACCAGCGCCACTCGAGCTCCCCACTGAGCAAGCTCTTGACTGATGGCGCGGCCAATTCCCTGCGCCGCGCCCGTGACAACGGCGATCTTGCCTTGCAAATTGATCATAGAGCCTCGACCACCATGGCAATGCCCTGGCCGCCACCAATACAGGCCGAAGCCACCCCGAGTTTTCCACCGCGAGCACGCAATCCTTTCAGCAAGGTCGTGACCAAACGCTGGCCAGTTGCGCCCAGGGGATGACCGATCGCGATGGCCCCACCATGAACGTTCAACTTGTTTTCATCCAGTTCCAAGGCTCTGGCCACACCCAAACATTGGGCTCCGAAGGCTTCGTTAATTTCAAACAAATCAATTTGACCCATGTTGAGCTTGAGCTGACCTAACAAGCACTTGATCGCCGGCACCGGCCCCAGTCCCATGACGTTCGGATCCAAGCCGGAGGCGCATACTCCCAGGACTCTGCCTATGGGTTTGAGCTTGCGCTTTTGCACATACTCATCACTCGCGATTAAGACCGCACAGGCTCCGTCGACAATACCTGAGGCGGAGCCGGCCGTGGTCGGACCCTCCTTGGAAAATACGAACGGGAGTTTGGCGAGCTGGTCCAGCGAAGTTTGGCGGGGATGCTCATCGTCGGTGAGTTTTTCGACACGGTTCAATTTGAGTTTCCGCTTATGAAAGTTCCCGGCTTCAATTACCAAATTCTCGACCGGCGTGATTTCATCGGCAAAAAAGTTCTTCGCCTTAGCGGCCTGGTAACGCTCTTGGCTGCGGTTGGCAAAGGCGTCGACTTCTTCGCGTTTGAGCGCATATTTTTTAGCCACATTGTCGGCCGTCATTCCCATCGGTACGGCTGCGGTGTCATTGAGAGCTTCCC
Organism: Bdellovibrionales bacterium; assembly: GCA_020850475.1. Taxonomy (GTDB): domain Bacteria; phylum Bdellovibrionota; class Bdellovibrionia; order Bdellovibrionales; family UBA1609; genus JADZEO01. The sequence goes on from JADZEO010000009.1 coordinate 21,661, forward strand.
ATAGCAGATCAACAAACTCGGGCTTGCCCAATTGAAATCCCTGACGGGCTCCAAACGACACGAGGGGAAACCGGCTCATGGTGTCGGTTCCGCATCCCAGTACCAACTGGGCCTTCCCGAGCGCAATTTGTTCGGCGGCCTGCCCGATCACTTCAATCCCTGACCCGCAGATCCGCTGCACGAGTGAAGCCGGCGCCTCGAGTGGTGCTCCGGCGTAAAGCCCGATGTGGCGAGGCAAGAAAAAGGCATCGGCACTGCCTTGCCCGATATTGGAGACAATCACTTGATCAATCTCACTGGCCTCGACCCCCGACTTTTTGATAACCGCTCGGGAGGCCACAATCCCAAGATCCGTCGGCGTTACCGTCGAGAGGGCTCCGGTGTACTTGCCAAAGGGTGTCCGTTGGCCTTCCACCACCAGCACTCCGTCAAACAAGGTTCCAACTCCCTCTTTTGTACAAAAACCCTTAGCTGATTTCATCTCCTACTCCTTACATACCCTTGTAAACGGGACGTTGACGTTGAATGACACTCTCCAGACCGGCCCGCGCGTCGTGAGTGGCAAAAATTGCTTTGAGCCCTTTTAGTTCCAAACCCAAACCCTCGGACAGAGTGACTTTGTCTCCTTGCTCGATGAGCTCCATGGCTTTTTGTAAAGCCACCGGCGCTTTGGTTTTGAGTATCTTCTCAAACGATCCCAGCCCCATTTGGTTCAACTCGGTGGCGTCTTGTGACCCATGGTAATTGGCAAAGCCGCGAATCTCGGCGACCTCGATTTTACCTTTTTGCCGCTGAGGAAGTGGGCGCTTCTCAAGGTCAGCGAAACTGCCGACGCGTTCGACGATCTCATCGATGAGCCCCAGGGCCAAGGCCTCTTCGGCCTTCATCATTTTGCCGGTGGCGACTGCGTACTTGGCTCCGGCTTTACCGATCAGACGAGTGGTTCTTTGGGTCCCGCCCAGCCCCGGATAAATACCGATGCCGGTCTCCGGGAACGCCAATAAACTTCGCGACGTCCCCAGGCGATAGTGACAAGCCAGGGCCAGCTCCAAACCTCCGCCCAGAGTCAAACCATCAAGGTAAGCAATGCTCGGTTTGCGACTGGATTCGATCTTTTCCAAGACTTGGTGGCCAAAGGCCGTAAACTGATAAATCCTTTCCAGATCTTTTTTATCCATGTTGTCGATAAAAAACTTGATGTCGGCGCCGGCCACGAAGGCCTTACCCGCCCCCAGCAAGATCACGCGGCTGACCCTTGGGTCACTCTCAAGTCGATCCCATTGGTTGCTTAATTGCTCGACGACTTCCTCATTGAGCGCGTTCATGCTGTCCGGGCGATAGAATTGCAAAAAGCCCGTCGAGCCTTGCACCCAACTCTTAACAAAATCGATCTCGACCTTGCCGCCCTTGGGAATTTCGTTGAGCAAGGCGGGCATCGCCAACTTCCACTTTTTAAACAAAGACTCGGTGGCCAGGCGAACTTTCTCGACGCCAATGGTGTTCATCATTTCAAAGGGGCCCTGAAACCACCGCAGACCAATTCGCGCTCCGAGATCCGTTTCACTGGTGGTCGTCACTTCTTCGCTCACCATTTGGGCGGCGACTCCGAGACTGGCCGCCCACAACCGCTCGGTGACGGCCTTTTCATCATTCTTGCCCGAGTAAGGTGCCGCGAAATCCCAGTCTTGGCGGGTCGCGACCTGAGCTTTCAGGCGTTCGGCCGGGGCGTAAAAAGCTCCGAACTTTTCGGCCAACCCCTCACAGGCATGTTGGGCCACTGGCACACCGGTGGCGTTCATCAATTTAAAAGGCCCCATGCCGATTTTAAAAACCCGCTCGGCCGTTTCATCAATAAAGCTCGGCGAGCCCAGGCCTTCTTCGTGCAGGCGCACGGCCTCGTTCAACCAAGGGACAAAAAAGCGATTCACCGCGAACCCCGCAGCGTCTTTGACGACAATCGGAATCTTGTCGACAAAGTTGTAAAAGTCGCGCACCACCTCGACCAAACGCAGATCAGTTTCTTCTCCCGGAATCACTTCGACCAATTTATTTTTAGCCGCATGATAGAAATAATGAACTCCAACAAAGCGATCGCGTTTTTTTAAGGCTTCAGCCAAGTCCGTGACCGAGTAAGACGAAGTGTTGGTCGCTAAAACACAATCGGCCGCAACCAGGGGCTCAATTTTCCGGAACAGATCCACTTTAACTTGGAAGTTTTCAAACACGGCCTCAATGACAAATTGGCATTCCGCCAGACTCTTAAAGTCGGTGGTGGTGCGAAGCCGAGCGAACAGCTGATCTTTTTCGTCCGGCTTCATGATCTTGCGTTGAATTGCTTCATCGAGGCTGGTCGCAATCCGCTCCCGCCCCTTGGCCAAGCCGGCGTCGTTAACGTCGATCAGGCAAACTTGCAGCCCCTTCATCAAGAAGTGCTGAGCGATCGCCGCCCCCATGTTGCCCGCTCCGATCACACCCACTTTGCGAATATCTTTGCTCATGAGCACCTTAGCCTCCCACTTCATAATGTTTAGATACATAGGTATCAAGAATGATCGCCCGCTCAAGATTCTTGATGAGATAATAAATTGTTTGAATCACCGGAACGTCGAGCTTTTTTTCTTCGGCGTAACGAAACATTTGTCCGCAGTGAAATTCATTTTCCGTGACATGACCCCGTTCGATATCCATTAACATCGATGGCTTGTGATCACCGCCCTTAGACAAATAGGTCACCGCCGGTTCGAAAAACTCCCGCAAGTGGTAACCACGGGTTTCACCCACCGATATCGACTCACGCAGCAGCTCTCGCACCATGCGCACCAATTCTGGCTCCTCCATGACTTGCTTCATCGTCATCCGGGTCAAAGCGCAGACCGAACCCAGGGCCGAATTAAGGATCGCCTTCTTGAAAACCTCTTCCTTGTAATTCTCCACCACCTTGATCGGCAGTCCGGCACTCGTGAGGGCTTCGGCGATTTTTTTATCCCACGGTTGGCACTCCTTTTTTGCCGACAAAACTTGCTCGTAACAAAAGGCCACAAACACATCCGAGCGATTAACGAACTGAACGCCAAAATTAAGAATCATTCGCAAGGTGCGATTTGAGCCAAAAACTTCGGCTAGAATTTCTTCCACATCAATCCCGTTTTGGCAGGAAACAAAGATCGTCTTAGCATCAACCCCATGGGCCTTCATTTGCCGAGCGACTTCGCGAGTGGTGCAACTCTTGACACAAAATAAAATCACTTCGGGCTTGGTCGCGACAAAGTCGCCCATGTCCGTGTACAATTCACTCAGTTGCGCCGTTGCCTCGAGCTGTCCGGTGATTCGCAAGGGGTGGCGGCGCAAAACCTCCAACTTGTGAGCGACCGCATCCAAGCAAGAAACGCGATGCCCGCCTTTTTTTAAATGGGCTGCAAACAAGGCGCCCACCGGCCCTAATCCTACAACTCCAAAATGCATATCCTACTCCGTTTCACCCTCAGGGTCCCCGTCGGGGTCTTTTACCTCTACTAGATAGGAATTCTCAGGAACTTGCTTACCGACATTTTGTAAGGACAAAATATAGGGAGCATAATTCTTCTCCACCGTCCGCGGCACCAACTTAAAAGAGGGAGTGAGTTCATTTTTATCTAAGCTCAACTCTTGCTGCACCACCAAGGCCCGATCGATCCGCTCAAAGCGCACGGGATTGGAGGCATTGACGTTGGAGATGCACTGGCGCAAACAACGAGCCAATTCCCCACTGCTGCACGGGTTGCTGCAGCTTTCGCCCTCAACGCTGGCCACTTCCTTGGCCTCAACCAGCTCCATATTAGGAAACAACAGGGCGAGTGGCGCCTGCTGACCACTACCAAACACATAGGCATGCTTGATAAACCGGCACTTGGTTCGCAGACGTTCCTCAATGCCGGCGGGAAAGACCTTTTCGCCGTTGCTCAATTTGAAAATTCGGTCCTTACGTGACAAAATTTTAACTCCAGCCTCGGTGATCTCACCGACATCACCGGTGTGAAACCACCCATCCGCTTCGAGCACTCGCTCACTGGCCTCGGGATTGCGAAAGTAACCCGACATCACATTCGGTCCACGAACTAGAATTTCTCCGTCCTCAGCGGTTTTGACTTCCACCCCAGGAATGGGAAAGCCCACCACTCCCACTTGGCGCTCAAGCGACAGTTCGGTGAGAGTACAGCAGGGAGAAGTTTCCGTGAGGCCCCAACCTTCGGCTACGGGAACACCCTTTTGTGAGAAGACGTTGGAAACACTCAAAGGCAAGGGTGCGGCCGCGGTAAAGACAAACTTTAGATCCGGGTGAAAAAAGGTTTTTTCCGCTTGAGGTGAAGTCAGCACGCGGCCAATAATTTCCTGGTAGATTTTGGGTACACTAAAATAAACATGGGGTTTGATTTCCGCAAAATTGGTAAACAACTTGTCGACGTCTTTGCCAAGCGAATCGTCGACGGCCAGGCAGCCACCCGTGCTCAAGGCAAAAAAGCGCTCAAACAACCCCCCAAAACTGTGGTGCCAGGGAAGATAACACAAAAAGCGCATTCCCGACTGAGGTTTCCACAACTGCTGCAAGGCCACCTGCTGAGACATTATGTTACGATGAGAAAGCATCACCCCTTTTGGAAAATTCGTTGTCCCCGAGGTAAACATGATCATGGCCAGATCATCGACTTTCACCTGCGCGATGGCCGCGAGGAGGTCCTTCTCGGCGGGCGGGCGGGTGCGCTCTCGAATTTGCGAAAACCCGTGCACTTGAGACTTTCCGTGACTCCACTTTTGCTCCACCGCCCCTTTTAGGACAATGATTTCGCGAGGCCAAAGAGCCGTCTGAAGTTGCTTGAGCTTTTCGCCGTTTTCAACCACCAACCCCTGGAGATCTGAAAACTCAACTAATTGGTTCAAAAAATCCTTGGCGTAGCCGATAAAAATCGGCACGCTCACGCAGCCCACGGCCATCGTCGCCATTTCGGCAATCAAACGAGCATAATTGTTGCCGGCCACAACTCCGATTCGATCGCCCGGCTTGTAGCCTGCGTCCTTCAAATATTGGCAGAAGGAGATCAGGTCGCGCTTGAGTTCAGCCCAAGTCCAGAAGCGATACTGAGATCCGTCTCGCTCGGCAAAGGCCGCGCTTTTAGCGTAGCGTTCACCGTTGGCCAGGAGCATTTGCCCGACTGTGAACTGAACCTCACCCAACTGCTGGCGACTCTTCATGGCCTTCATTAATGAGTGGCCTCACTGAGACGAACATGGCGAAAGCCCCCCCAGATGGCGGAGCCAATGGCGCCAGCAAATGGGGCTAGCTCATGAGATCGCACGTTGACCGCAGGTCCCTTCTTGTCGTCTTGAATCAACTCTTGCATCGCGGTGGTGAGGCCCACGTCGCGAGACAACCCGCCAGTTACGAGCACCTCACCTTCGGCCTTAATCATGCGCAAAAGGTTCACCAGGCGACGGGCCATCGACAGATGAATTCCCTTTAGAATATTCCCTGCGGAAATTCCCCGGCTGACCATATTAATCACATCGGTTTCAGCAAGCACCGCACAAATGCCTGACACGACTTCGGGATTATCCGCGGTTAAGGACTTGGGTCCAACATCTTCAATGCCGATACCCAGGTAGCGGGAAATGTTCTCCAGGAATTGCCCCGAGCCTGAAGCGCACTGAGAGGTCATTCGATAACCCAACACCTTGGACCGCTCATCCATAATCAAGGCCCGCGAGTGCAAAGCCCCCGCATCAACCACCGCACGTGCTTGAGGGTTCAAAAAGATCGCTCCTCTGGCATGTGAAGTCATCGTATAAAAATGGCCGCTTCGAAAATCCACTAACTCGCCTTCACCCGTGGTCGCCAAATAAGATACCTCTTTGGCCTTAATTCCATGGGTCTCAAGTAAGTGATCATAGGTCATCTGAATGACCTCTTGGGTGTCGCGCTTGCGGATTTTATTTAAAGTTGTTCCAATCAGCTTTTCTCCACCACCACTTGAGTCAAACGACATCAAGGCACATTTGATGGCACTCGAACCAACGTCAATTCCCACTGTGTAAAACATAGGTCCTGCTCCCTTAAAGCCTAGTGGCTTGCCACTTTCTTGGTGAGTTTGCTTAAATCCAGTTTTGCCATTTCGCCGGAGCGATCCCGCTTAGCGAACAAGGCGGCACCGAGGGCGCCCGTGTAAATACTGTCGGGGCTGATGTTTAAAATCCGCGTCCCGTAATTCTCCTCCACGAGTTTTTTGAGCGCCGTGACCGCCGCCTGGTTTTTGGCAACTCCACCGGTAAAGGTAAATTCATCGTCAATTCCTCCAGAGCGCGCCAAGAGCGACATCGCCCGAAGAATCATCGCCCGATGGAGACCCGCCAAGATGTCCTCGCGCTTTTCCCCGAGGGAGAGGCGTTCCCGCAATTCGGTTCCGGCAAACACCGTGCAGGTTGAGTTGATCTTGACTTGCTTATGGGACTTCATCGCCATGGGTCCCAGCTCGTGAACGCCCATGTTCATTTCGTCAGCAATGTATCCCAAGTAACGCCCACAGCCGGCGGCGCAGCGATCGTTCATTTGAAAATTAGTGACGATCCCTTCGGCATCAACTTGAATAGCCTTGGTGTCTTGACCGCCAATATCCAAAACCGTCCGCGTGTTAGGAAACATATAGTGAGCGCCCAAACCGTGGCACAAAATCTCGGAGCGAATCTGCTCCTTAGGAAAGGGCAATCGTTGACGACCGTAACCCGTGCCGATGGTGTTCAGTGGATTGAACTCCAGGGCCGACACCCGGGAAGTCACTTCCCGGACTTGCGCTTCGTACTTTTTAAATTGCGGGAGGCGAACCACTTCTTCGCAAGCCCACTGAATGTACTCATCGAAGCCGCTGGCATAACTTCTGCTCTCGACTTTTAAAATCGCGCGGTCGTAAATGGCGATGAGCTTGTCAAAAAGCTTAGAATCATTTTTGGCGAGCGCTTCAACGTGGGCCATAAAACCGCTTGAGGCCATGTCACGAAAAAAATCACTGCGCGATTTAGCATTCGGCAAAAAGATCTCGACCGCCTCCGTGCGCATCTGCGCAAAAATCTGGTCCAATAATTTGGGAACATGGGACCACTCTTTGGCTTGCTTCACTTCCTCAGCATCCGCCAAGCAAGTCTCAGTGAGCGCCGTTAACTGCTTCAGGTGCTGGGCCAATTTGTACTTGGCCTCGAGCCACGCCAACAACTCCTCCGACACCGCCTTGAGCGTCACATCGGCCTGCACCCAACGCTTCAGCAGCGCAAAGCGCGAATTGATCTCCGCTTCTTCACTCGCCACCTGGCAGGCAATGTCGTAATTGCTCCGCGAGTTGGTAATGCCGCGACCGAGGATCTTTTCATCGGCATCAATATAAATAGCCTTCGTGGTGGTCGATCCGAGGTCAATTCCGATATAGCAGTCCATCGACAGCTCCCTTCTTTACAGCGTCGACTCGGGGGCCCTGCGCCCACCGCGTTTGGCTTCAACCATCTGAAAATAAGACTCGAGGCGATTCTTAATGTTGGCCGCACTAAAGTAGCGGGGATCCACCAAGTCGGACTCAATAAAACCGCCGGCCCTTCCGGTACGGTTTTCGAGCTCACGCAACATCATGAGTTGTCCGGCGGAAAAGGAGTTACAACTCTTAATGGAGTTAATCACAAAACCATCAGCGTCGTAGTCCTTGATGTACTTCTCCAGAATCCCCACGCGATCGGACAAATTGTGGTTGGTGTAGCAACCCAAGCAATACTCAGCCAGACTCTCGAGAGGATACTTTCCACTGTGGCGAAAACCTTCTGAGTAATAGCCGCCCACTTTGGTGTAAGTGGAGCCCACCACCACCGCTCCTTCATCGTAAAACATCTTCCAAAATTCGCGAAAGCTGGTCCAGTTGGGTGGCCCCTCGACCACCAGGCGATACTTCTCTTGCTTCATAACTCCGTCGGGGGTGACCGGCCCCAGCCCCAACCGCACGCGCTCTTCGACTTCTCGACGCAAGGTCTGGTAGTAGATCTCGGCTTCCGGCAATCCACGAAAGGCCGAGAAGATAGGTCCAATATAATAGACGCCACCAAAATAAGCGTCGATCGGCGACGGCTTATTCTTGGCCGACTCCCACACCGCAACCAAATCGTTTTCGGCGCGGCCCGAAGACTCGAGGAAAGTCCCTAAGCGATCCAGATCCAACTTGTTACCGGAGATTTCTTCCATTTTTGGAATCACAACTTCTTTGAGTTGTTTAACCACGTAATCGCGCATTTGCGGAGTGACTTTGCCTTCCGCTTGATAAGGGACGTGCAACATCACCACCGGACAATTGTACTCTTCTTTGAGCAGTTCAAACCACTTCATGAAGGTAAAACACCCGGTGTAACTGAGAAGCAGCAAATCCGGCTCCGGCAGCGGGTCGCCCGTGGGGCCGACATTTCCCCGCCTCATCATGCCGATGTCGCACTTGACGTAAGTGCAAACATCTTCGGAGTGACCCGCCTTTTCAGCTTCCAAGATATAGCCGCCACTTTTTTTGCGCATCGCCGATTGCAGAGCATTGATTTCTGGGTGCACCGGCAGCATGTCCAGGGCCCAGATCAATTCATTGAGGTTTCCCGGAACAAAGGTGTAGACCACTTTTTTATTGTTCTCTTTGGCTTTGGAGAGCGCCTTAAAGTGGTCGGCAATCATCTGCTTCTGCAGCAGCATACTCTCTTCTTTTTCAACTGACTTGTCGTTAACTTCACTCATGAATGCCCCCACAATTTGATTGAGTCGGCAAAGGTTCCGGTTTGTTCCTTAAACACACTAAATTGCCCCGTATTTTCAGAATAATTAAAGCTCGTATAGGGAATCTTTTCCCGGGTGAGCGCATCGGCCAGCATCGGACGCTCCAGGAGGGCCGGGTCACAAAAGCTCGGGGCACAAAAAATCACGCCCTCGGCTTTGAGCCGGCGCACCTGGTCCACTAAGAAGGCACCCTTTTCATGCTGGTCTTCGTACTTAGAGGCATTGGCCACCGCATGAAACAGGTAGGCTTGGGCTAAGCTCTCATAGGGATCGGCGGCGAGCTGCACGTCACCTTCGATGTAGCGAGCGCCCAAGACCCAATCGTCCTCGACAATGTAACAACCGGACTGTTCCAGTCCCTTGATCAAGGCCAAGGGGGGCTGCTCGCAAAAAGCGCCCGAGACCACCACTCGAATATTGTCCATCTTGTGGCGTTTTTCTTTGGTCACATCATGCAAATACCGGCGAACCAATTGCGTGTGTTCCTCGACGTCCATGACAATTCCGGCCCGCAAGAGCAAATAAGCTTCACTGGTCATCACCAAATGGGGTTGTTCCGCGCGAAGCTTGTACAAATCGGCGATCGCCCGGCGGTTGTCATTGTACAGCTGAATGGAGCGATTGAGGTGGTCGGCCGTCACCGGCTCACCGCCAAGATGAGCCAAGTCCTCCGCGAGAGTTCGCATTTCAAATTTGTAAAATTCCCCACCGATGGTCTTATCGAAGTTCTGCGGCAGGTCCAGATACTTAACGTACTTGTCTTTAAACAGCATCTGCCACATGCCACTCAAATTGCGAATCACATCGCAAATCGCCGGAAACAACATTCCATCCAGAACATTGAGCTTGCCCGACACCCCTAACTCAATCGTCGAGCGCGGGATATGGCAAATATAAGACTGAAAGTAAGCGTCGCCTTTGATAATTTCAAGATCAGCGCCGCCCCCCATGATCCCCACTGGGAGCATTCCGGCGGCGTGAATCACTTCGCGAGGCACATACACCGGCATAAAGCCGACGGCCTTTTTCCCCGTCCGCTTTTTCCACTCTTTAACATAACTAAAATCAAGATCGTTAAAGAGCCTTTCGCACTCATCGATGATTTGCTTAACACTCACCTGACTCACCTCTCCTTAATTGACTTCCGCTAGAAAAATCTTAGTTTTGTTCGCCTCGTAAATGCGCCGGACATCATCGGCTTCGCTGAGCTTGGATCGACCCACGAGAAGCCCGCGCAAAAAGAGCGAGTAAATATCTTCAATCAAGTCATCTGCCGGCCCATGCGATCGCGGGCTGTACCAACCAAATACCCAGTTCATCATTCCAAACAACAACATGGTTTTTTTCTCGAGATCTTTTCGCGACAGGCGTTTACCGGTCTTTGCGCTGTAGACTTCATCCACAATGGACTGAACTTGAATCCGGTAGTCTTCCTTTAGCCCGTTAATGGTCGAGGATTTTTCCACATCGAGATTTTGGGTTCCCAACATCAGCACCCTCATCTCCCCCATGTGCGCAAGAAAGTATCGGATGTGATTATAGATGACCGCGTACAACCGTGCCTCAGGCTCCACCACTGACTCCAGCATCCCCCTGAGAGTCGTGGAAATGGCCGAAAAGCCGTGAAGGTTAATCAAAAACAGCAGCTCATCTTTACTCTTAAAATAATTGTAAAGACCCGAAAGACTGTAGCCCGTCGCCTTCGCCAGATCACGCATACTTGTCCCGTGATAGCCCTTTTTGGACATCAAGTGACTGCAGCGATTGAGAATCTCCTCTAAGCCTTCCTTCAATGGGCATCCTTCCATTTGGGCTCGCGCTTTTCCAAAAAGGCCTGAATCCCCTCTTTGGCGTCGCTGGTCGCCATCAGCTCGTTAAGATACAAGCGTTCAAGGGAGCCGATGTGCTTTTTATACAGTTCCGTAAGGACATAACGACAAGCACGGTGAGCATAACGCAAAGACTGACTGCTCTTTTTGGCAAACTCATTTTCAAAAAACTTGTTCACCATTTCATCCAGCGCCCCGGCCCCGGCCACCTGATTGACCACCCCATACTGATGAAGCGTGTTGGCGTCCCACTGCTCACCACCTAAAATCACGCGATTGGCCAGCACCTCAGACATTTTGAGCGGCAAGAGCACGCAAGCCACCGGCGGGAACACTCCCAATTGGATTTCGGGTACGGCAAACTTGGCCTTTTCGTCGGCAAAAAGGTAAGTGCAGGCCATCGCCACCTCAAACCCTCCGCCCAAACAGACTCCTTTGACCTTGGCCAGAGTCGGCACATGGGACTCGAGGATTTTTCCGCACAAACGATGAAAGCCCGGCAGCATATCATCCACCAATTCGGGTTTGTGTTCTTCCACACTGGCCCCAAAACTAAAGTGCTTGCCTTCGCCTTCGATGGTGATGAGTTTACACTCAGGTTTGGCCTGGAGTTCCATGAGGGCCGACTCCAACTCCAACATCATTCGCGCCGTGATGACATTTCCTGGAGGTGAGGCCAGAGTAATTTCACCCACCTGCCCCACCTGACTCATTTTGATTTTCAACAGTTCAAAAGCCATGCTGTTACTTCCAATCATTTAGGCATGATCGCCCGGTAAAGATCGTCATTCCACGGATGGGCCTGAGCCAATTGGCGGCGCAGTTCCAAAAAGTCGACTTCGCGATTGTCCTTCGGCCCCTCGTTAAACGCGCGAAAGCCGGCTTTGGCTTCGGTCATCATGTTGAGGGCCAACCAAGAACGATTGGTCTCACAATTGCGCTGCCAGTGCTCCAGTTTCTTTTTGCGAACAGACTCGATCGTCTTGGCCAAGCAATCAGGCATCGTCATGGCCAAACGATAGGCCATTTTGTTCACTTCTTGATCGAGCAAACTCAGATCAGTCGTGCACTCGGCTAGAACTTGTTTGCCCTTTTCCCATTCCGCCCCGGTTTTAAAATTCCCATAGCTGGGATTTCCCCAAGCATCATAAGGAGTCAAATTGACCAAGGGATTAGAGATATACTCTCCACTTTTGTGTTTCAGCACGGGAACAATCTTGTTCAGCAGTCCGATCGCCATGGCTCGGTGAGCTGACCAGTGGTCACAGAGAGTGCAAGACTCCATCGCCAAGGTAAAACCCGTGTAGAGCGGCAAAAAGTCGGTGGATCCGCCATCGGGCGCCGAGCCATGCTTAGGACCCGCCTGGCCGAAGCGAGCAGTGTCCGAAGCAATGCTAAAATCACAGGCCATGCCGATTTCCTGCCCGCCACCGATTCTCATCCCGTTCACCCGATTGATGACGGGTTTGTCGGTCATCAGAATGGTTGTGACCATGTCGTTAAACAATCGCATGTATTGCTTGTATTCTTGAGGATTGCCCGCATAGTACTCGGCATACTCTTTGGTGTTGCCACCGGTGCAAAAGGCTTTGTCGCCGACGGCAGTAAAAACCACGCTCACACAGCTGCGATCGCAAGAAGCTTGGCGAAACGCCAGGATGACTTCCTTGACCGCTTCGGTCGTATAACTATTAAATTGGGCCGGGTTGTTTAAGATGATCCAGTAATTAAACAGACCTTTGACCTCTTGACCCTGGGAATCTAACAGGGGTCGCTTTTCCACGATAATTTCGCGATATTTATAGTCAGAAATAAGATGATGATTTTTCATGTTCTAACCCTCATTCGTTAAAAAAATAAAAATCAAGGAACAAAAATAGCCCGCTTGGTGAGTTGGTGTTTCATTGCCATTTCAATCACGCGATTGATCTCACTTAAGGCAAACTCTTGGATGTTTTCGCGCAGCCGAACTCGCTTCGCCAAAACCTCGGCCAGTACGGGTGGGTAATACTGAGGGCGGCAGCCCCAGTTACCAAACATCTGGGCGTCGAAGGCCATGAGATTACTGAGCCGCACCGGTGTTTTTTCCATGGTAAAACCGACGATACCGACAGTTCCGCCAAAGCTGAGCAGCGAAAATGCCGTTTGCTGTCCCGCCGCCGTACCGCTGGTTTCAAAAACCTTCCAGAACGAGCGCGGTAATTTGTTGGTTTTGACCAGTTCTCGAATGCCATCTTTGAGGTCTTTCTCGGATTTGCCTTTTGCCGAGAAAATAAAATCCGCACCTTGCTGTTGCGCCACTTGCAACTTTTGCTCGTCCACGTCGATTGCAATCACTTTAGCGCCCGCATTTTTGGCATGTTGAACCATATAAATGCCGATTCCGCCCACCCCGATCACCACCGCCAAGTCTCCCGCTTTAAGGCCACTGCGCTGCAAACTCTGATAAGGAGTCGTGATCGCATCGGCAATAACCGAGAGTTGAGCAAGTTCAAAACCATTGAGTTGGTCGGGGACTTCACAGAGAAATCGAAAGGGAACTTTCAAGTGGGTGGCAAAGCCGCCATGAAAATCATTGCCCGGCATCAGCTGCTTTTGGCAGATATTCTCGCGCTCGTTTTTACAGAGCTCGCACTCACCGCAAGGAAGAACTGCCGGCACGATCACTTTTTTGTTCAGCCAATTGCGACCCATCGAACCGGTGGCCACCACCGTTCCAGAGATTTCGTGTCCCAAGATCAAAGGCATGGGATGTTTAGGGGTGACCTGACCTGAGTAAAAGGTAATATCGGTGTGACAAAGTCCACAACCCGAGACCTTCACCACCACCTCAGCGTCTCCCACCTGATCGATGGTGAACTCACGCCTTTCCAGGGGGCGGTTAAACTCCGTCAGAAAATAGCCTGTCGCGGTGATCGGCTCCATGACATACTCCTTAAATGCACTCGACTTTGGTCTTCAAGGGGAAGCTTAAACGCAGCGAACGTTCGTTCGCAATTCCTTTATTTACAATTGCTGTGGGGAGCCATAGTCAATTTGTGATATCTTAATTTTTGTCAGTTGTTTTAAGGAAATAGGCGGGCTCGAGTTCTTCAACCGTAAGGACTGAGGGCGGCCTGAAACAATGCGGAGGTAAGGTGGAAAAACGCTTCTCTTGCATCCTCCTGGGGGGTGGGAAATCAACGCGAATGGGAACACCCAAGGGTTTACTCCCCTATCAAGGCCGAAGTTGGCTACAGTGGCAATTGGAGCAACTCAGTCACCGTGGTTTAGATTCCGTGGTGTTAATATTGGGGCCGGATTTTTCTCAATACCTCAAAGTCCTCCCCGAACTTGGGGCGGCTCAAAATCAATGGTGCAATTGGCGCGGTGACTTGACCCTCCGATTAGTCATTAATCCCGAGGTCGAACGCGGTCCATTTTCGTCTCTTCAATGTGGACTCAAATCCTGGGCAACCACACCGCCCGCTTGTTTTGTCCTCCCCCTTGATACCCCTTGTGGTGACGCATCGACGTGGCAGTTGTTAAAGGACTACATGAATAAATCAGACTATGATGTCACAATTCCAACTCTTCACGACAAGGGTGGTCACCCTGTTTTGCTTTCTGCACATTTTTTGCGCCACCTCTCTGGCGTGGATCCCTTGGCACCTGAGGCCCGCTTGGATCTTCAGATCCGCCAGCTTGCCCCCGAGAAGATCGCTCGCCTGCCGGTAACGGATAAAAAGGTGCTTATCAATCTAAACACGCCGGAACAATGGCAGGCATTTGCCGGATCGGGTGAATTGCGGGAAAGTTGAAACACTGATACGTAAGAGTAGTGAAGCGATTTGAAGTGAGGTGGCTCGTGGCAAAAATCGAAGCAAACAAACAGCTCAAGCAATACTTGAAGGAATACTTCCAAGGTTTCTTTCCGCCCGCAGGCCCTCGCCCCAAAGTTGCTTGGTGCACGAGCGTGGGACCAGCTGAGCTTCTCATCTCTTTGGGCTTTCAAGTGTACTATCCGGAAAATCATGGCGCCCTGCTAGGGGCCACGCGGGCGGCAGAAAAGTACATCCCGGTGGCCAACGCGGGCGGCTACTCCCCGGAAATTTGCTCGTATTTAACTTCTGATATCGGGGCCTTTCAACAACACGAAACGCCACTCAAAGAAGCCTATGGAATCCCCTCGGTGCCGCCGCCGGATGTGTTGATTTACAACACCAACCAATGCCGTGAGGTTCAGGACTGGTTTGCCTACTATGCGCGAAGCTTTAAGGTCCCTTCGTTGGGAGTCTTTTCTCCCTGGAAGATCGACCAACTCAATCGCGAACAGATTGGCTATGTCAGCCACCAAATTGAAGCGATGATTCCCGAGCTCGAGCGCATCAGCGGTCGCACCTTTGACCTCGATCGGCTTAAAGAGGTCATCGCCCTCTCGCGACGAACCAGTGATCTGTGGCTTGAGTTTTTGCAGACCGCGAGGCAGCGGCCCTCGCCGATTACCTTTTTTGACGGCTGTATTCAAATGGCCCCCGCGGTCGTTTTACGGGGCACGGTAGCCGCGGTGGATTACTATGAACTGCTCAATCGCGAAATGAAGGGGCACCTCGCGCGCCGTGAAGGTGCGGTTGAAAAGGAAGTGGTGCGCCTCTACTGGGAAGGAATGCCGGTGTGGGGTAAACTGCGCTTCTTCTCTGACCTATTGGCCAGATTCGGTGCCAACGCGGTGGCCTCGACTTATTGTGACTCGTGGATCTTTACCGATTTTGATCCCGCTGATCCCTTTGTCAGTATGGCCGAAGCCTACACCAAAATCTTTATCAATCGTTCTGAACGGGTGAAGGAAACCATCTTGGCAGAAAAAGCGGCAGAGTATGAAATCGACGGAATCATTTACCACGACGCCAAGACCTGCCCTTACAATTCCAATTCTCGGTTTGGCCTTCCTCAGCGCGTGACGGCTAAAACTGGAATTCCCCATTTGATTTTTGACGGCGATGTGAATGATCTGCGTTGCTTTTCAGAGGAGCAAACGACGACCTCTCTCGAGTCGTTTGTTGACCAGATTAAAGAGAATCACTGAGGTTTGGGACATGAGCAAATATTTTGCGGGTTTGGATTTGGGTTCTTCCTTCGTCAAGGGGGTCCTGCTTGATGAAGATCGTCAGGTTCTGGCGCAGGTGGTGGAACGAACCGGTATTAGCTTTGCTGAAACTGGTAAGAAGATCCTCGAACAGCTAAAGACCCAAGCGGGCCTTCCCCAAACAGCGCTGCCGGTGGTAAGCACCGGCATCGGCCGCAATAACGTGGCGGCAATCGAATTTTCCAAGCCCGAGATCAATTGCTTTGGTAAGGGCAGCTTTTTTCTCTTCGGCGGCCCCTGCACGGTGGTGGATATCGGCGGGCAAGACAACAAAATCATCAAGCTCGATTCCGCGGGTAAGCAAATCTTCTTTCGGATGAATCGCAAGTGCGCCGCCGGTACGGTCAGCTTTCTGGAAGAAATCGCCTTTAAGCTCAACTTGAAAACTTCGCAAATGAACCAAATGGCCTCTCAAGCCACGGCCGCAGTCCCCGTGGGCAGCTACTGCACTGTCTTTGCGGCCACCGAAATCATTCATCATCTCCGTCGTGGGGAAAACACCGAGGGCCTCATGCGAGGGGTCTATGAATCGGTCACCAAGCGGATTATGGAGATGGCAACACTCGATGAACAAGTGATCCTAACCGGCGGAGCGATTGCCACCAACCCCGTCTTAGTGGATCTTTTTAAAGAAAAAATCCCCAATCCCGTTCAGGTGCCGGCCGCACCCCAGTTTGTTGGAGCCTTGGGTGCTGCCCTTTATGCCATTGAGGCCAGCGAGGAGAGCGCCCCATGAAGATCTACGAACGCAATCTTAATTCTTCGGTTCGCAAAATCGACGAGACCCACATTCTGGTCGAGACCTCAATGCTGGACCTTAATCACAGCATGCGAGTTGAGTTAAAGATCAACACCCAAACGAATGTGATCGAGGAAGCCGTGTCGGAGACCACCAAGGTGCCGCTAAAAGCCTGTGCGGTACCTCAGAACCTGATCAAACAGGTGGTGGGTTTAAAAATTGAACGCGGGATTAACCGCAAACTCATTCAAATTCTCGGCGGCGGCGAAGGCTGTACACACCTCTATGAACTGACTCTCACCTCGGTGCGACTCACCTTCAACGTGTTGATGGGGCTTCGTTACGATTGGGAACAGTGGGTGTCGCGCTCACTGTCGGATGAAGAATTCACCCAACAGGCGACGCCTCATTTAAAAGGCAGCTGCTACCCGTTTAAAAAATAAACTTGTAGTAGCCCATGAGGTAATTGACGTCGAGATCCGATACCATGGGATGGCGAAGCTCGGCGCCAAAGGCCGCACCGCCAAGATTGTGTTCGTAGCCACCGAGAACGGTGAGTCCGAACTTGGAGTCCGAGGCACCCCCACCCGAGGCATTGACATACGTTAGGCGCGCACCGCCCACGAGCTTTCCCGAGGCGGTAATCGGAAAGTGGTAATCAACCCCGCCTTCGATACTAATCACCGTAACCGATGCGCTCTGGACCGAATAGCTCCAATAACTGCCACCAAAATCCAGAAGCAAATTGGGATAGCCAATCGGCAAGGTGTAATCAGCGCCGAGAATAAAGGGTGTATCGCCCTCAGCACCTAGAACCAAACCGGCGCCGGCTTTAAGCCCACTGCTCACTACGCTGGCCCGAGAACTCTCGCCCGCAGACGAAGAGGACGAACCCCCTCGACGTCGACTGCGTTTTTTAGTGCGGCGGCGGGTGTTTTGGGCCAAGGTTGTCGTTGAGCCAAGCTCACTGATACCTGTCGAGGGTTCCTCTTGAGGCGCTTGGAGGATTTCTTCGGCGGCTGAAGTCCAAACAAAAATGCAGGTCCCCAGGAACAACGTCCATCGCTGCCAATGAGCCATCCTCTGCATGCACTGCTCCCCTGTAATGCCGTAGCTGCGTGATCGAGAGTTAGGATATCAGGTTAAGGGGCTCAGCTCGAATGAAAATCCGCCCAACCTTTGGTGAGATCTCAACCAAAGGCTGGTCCATTGAGTTTTGACAATCGACCGGCGCCTAAAGTCACGGCGCCAGCCCTTTACGTCATTCCGGAAGGCGAAAGCTCTTGGAAGTGACGATCGGTCCGAAGTGTTGACCATCAAGACTGATTTGCACTCCGACTTCGTATGTTTCGCCCTTTTTTAGACCGCGCGAAAGCGCTCCTGCAAAGCCTTCGGTTGTCGAACCCAGTTGGATTTCGATCTGGCCGCCAGTCGGGAAGGCGTCATGGCGTGATTCATCCTCGCGACTGTTGCGCACCAAAACTTCGCTGACAATTTCGCGATTCCAGCTCCAGCCCGAAGCTTCTTTAACATAAATGCGCACCAAGTGGGGTCGTGGGCCAAAACTGAGATTCAAGTCGACTCCACGTCCGTTGGCTTGGGCCTGTACCCCGGCCAGTGTCGCATTGGGATCCATATCAAGGTAGATCCGGGGAATATCAAAATTTTGCGCGCGCGCGAATTTATCGCGAAGGGCATTGATCCCATAAATATCGAATTGGCCGCCGGCCTCGATGGGTTTGCCAAATGCGCCACTTTGAAAGTTCAGCTCATAGTTCAAACGATCGCCCTCCAAGGCCAACACCAACACTCGCGCAAACTCGTAACCAAACTGAGTGCGACGAAACATCTTGCGGAAGTTTTCAACGACCGCCTTAGGCTCTCCTCGATTGGCTTTGGCCTCAACCCAATTGGAGTAAAACTCGTCCATCGCCGCCCAAGCTTTACACGTTTTGCAATTAGAGGTGATGAGGCTCACCGGCAGGGTTAAAAACCCCGTGATGTATTTGCCTACCCGCAGCTCCGTCGGAGACAGAGTCTTCATTTCCGCGTTGACATATTCGCTGAATACTTCGCGAATGATCTCCCGCATTTTGGTTTCGTCGACTTCCAGGAATTTGGCCAACTGGGCCCGAGTAAAGCCGATCGCCAATTGCGCGCGAGTTCGACCGTAATTGATCGCCTCTTCGACCGGCCATCCCTTCTCACTCGGTGCTCGGTCCTCGGGACTCACCGGATAAGGCGGGTGGCTCGAGTAAGCGATCTTAGTCATCGGCATCGACGGAACGATCTCGGGATTTTGCAGGACGTTTCGAACGATTCCACTGTAGCGGGCCAGTTCCCAACCGCTGGTTTTGCGATCCTCGAGGTAGCCAACGGCATACATCCCGTACTGGTCGCTTTCGCGCCGGGGATCATTGAGATCACGAACATAAGCGCCTTCAAAATGGAAAGAGTAAATCTTAGAGTCCGCGAAAAAGCCGCCGTCAAAGAGCGCGCCAATCAAGCCCGACTCCTCCATGCGACACATGGCTTGGCCGCGAATCTCCAATTGTTTGCCGGCGGGAAATTCAATAATCGCATCGGTGATGTCGTCTTGACAACGACGCCCGCGCTTGACCAAGAAGGTGGCTTCAAACTCCGAGCTGGCGATCCGCGCCCGTTGGGTGGCGGTTTTGCCAAAGATCTTTCGTACCGGGGCTTGCTCACCCTCGTTAAAGTGAGCCAGAGCCAGTTGATCAGCATAATGAGTCAGACCGATCGCCGCCATTTCATATGCTTCGCGAGCTTCGGCTCGGGTTAAGTCAAACTCATAGCCCACTTCGAAAATCTCGGAAATCTGCCGAGTCACACTCTTGTTGATTGGGACAAAGTTGACGGTGTAGAGGTCGGCAACAAACTGAGCAATCTTATCGCCACCCACTTGGGAACTGACTTTGGCTTTGGCCGCATCGGCATCGGCACCCATTTTTTGCATGAGCACAAAGCCATCGATATCGGTCGTGCTGCGCCCACCGATGCTTGCTTGAACACCCTTGGTCTTGGCTTGACTCACCTTGAGCCAGACGCGCTCTTGCTTTTTACCGTTAAGAACACGCATGATCGAAATTTCAAAGCGTCCGTTGACGAAGGCCCCAATACTCGCCGCCAGGCGCAGATTGAGCGGTTCAAAGTTCCAACCAACGGAAGGACCAAAACTCACGCCGCCGTGCCCTTCGTACTTCATCACTTCATAAAGACCCATGCGGTTGATCCACGCAGCCTTTAAGGGAATCCGCATCGGGAAGGCAATACGATTGAGCACTCGATGGTAACGGGCGTGGCGAAGCGGGTCGACCGCAACCGAACCCAGATGGGAACTCTCGGCGTGGGGGTTGACCAAAAAGTCTTCGTCCACTCCAAACTCGTCTTTGGCGGATTTGTACCATTCTTCTTTGCGAATATTATCAACAACCAATTTGAGGTCGCCGTCGTCCTTGCGAAGTTTCATCATATCCCCACGACGGACTTGGCGAATATTGGTCATTTTAATACCGCCAGAAAGACCAATCGAAAAACTCACCGGGAGTTCGGCGGTGACGAGTTTTCCCACGGAAGCACTAAAGATGGGAAGGCTCAAGGGAACTTCAATGCGATCGTAGACCGTAAAAGTCTCACCATTGTTGTCGTCGTCCACCTGCCGCTGCAAACGCATCCCAAAGTGCAAGCGACCCACCTCAGAGGAATAAAGATCGAGATCAGAAAACTTATCCCAAATCCTCTCACTCACGGTGTAGCCCGCCTTACTGAAGCCATCGAGCCCCTTGATTTTGATGTCACCGGCGAACTCAATGGTGTCGCCCTTGAGATCACGAAATCGGGTCGAAAGATCAGCGCTGGCTGACGGCGCCGTAATGCCAATACCAAGGGAAAGGGCAAAAACCCAGCAACGAACAGGTTTAATCATGTGATAGCTCCTCACTTTTGAAACCAAGAAGTAGTGAGGGGAAGCAGAAATTAGGCCAAGCCAAGGCGGTCTCATGGCGTATTATATTGAAGAACTAAGGTCCCACGCCGAGGACGCTCACGAAATTGGGAATGTGGTGCCAATTTATGTCAAGCGATATGCGTTCTGAGTTGGAGCTGCTGGGACATTCCCAACAAGCAGTGCCCCAGCTCTTCTTGGTTCTCGAGGTGGGCATAGTGACCGCAGCGCGACCAGGATTCCACTCGGGTTTGGGGATTGATGCGCAAAAAACTTTCGATCCCGGAGCGGTCGCTCAAGGGATCATCAATGCCGGTAATGATTTGAATCGGATGAGGCAATGAACTGACCTGCAGGTAAGAAAATTCCCAATAGAGATCTTGAAGAACGGCTCGCCAAGCCTTGAGGTCAACAACCGCCCGTGCATCTGAAGCAAGGGCCAATTGCCACTGCGTCCAGGCCTCTTGGTTGCGCCAAAAGTACAACGGCAGCTCGCTGTCGGCCATCGCAAATTCTAAAGCGCGAATCATCGCGGCATCAAAGGGTTCTCGAGAGGACTCCATTTGCTCATCAAGATCCCGCACGAGTTTGGAACGGGTCCGCACAAGATTTTTTCGCGCCCGTTTTAGAGTGCGGCGATAGGCTTGGGACAAATCAAAGATGGGCGAAATCAAAATCAAGCCATCAAGTTTTTGTTGATGGCGATTGGCAATTTGCAGCAGTGGAACACAGGCAAACGAATGAGCCACCACGACCAAAGGAGTCGACCCTTTGAGCCAGTGGGACATCAAGAAATTTTCAGCCGAAGCCATCCAGTTGCGAAAGGCTTGCTCAGAATCAAAGTGGTCACTGTGCTCAGGACGTAGATTCGAGGGCTCATTCCAAAAATGCAAATCAAACTCACTTTGAACGGAACTCAAAAGTCGTTGATCGGGAAAGCTCGAGAGCCCGGGGCCGCCATGAAAGTAAAGAAATCGGGGGGTCGGTAAGTTGGCTGGCATAGGGTCCTCCTCCTATTGAGTTCCTGCCACTTTCAAGGAGCAAATCCAACACCAGCCTAAACCCTTGAAACCTCTAGCCCATGGGCCCTGGCAAAACCGACCCGGCGAGGAACGGCAACCCCCTGCCCAATCTCTATCCACCGCCCCACCCTATTGCCATCTCAACCGCGTCAAGATACTAATTGGCCCAGAGGGCGTTGGGAAGTTTGTAAGTTGTCAACTGATTGAGGGGGTATCAAGATGGCGGCAGTGAAATTAGTTTTGTCACTGGTGGTTGCGATTGGAGCGCTGGCTTCTTCGCCTCAAGTGTTCGCAAATGAGCTGAAGGTTTACCAGGTAGAAGGCTTTTTTGAGCAAGAAGTATGGGGAAGCCTCACTTTGGAGCCCGGTCAGGTGATTCGACTGCGCGCCGATCACGTCGATCCTTGGTCTCGGCGCAATCACACCCCTCAACAGGAATTTACTTGGGTGTTGCGCGGTTTTGACTCCGGCACCCTCGAGGTCTTTGACCCGAATTGGCGCTATGAAAGTGAGCACTTCCGACTGCTATTTAACGAAGTTGAATTTCGTGTTCCCGATAACATCAAGACCGAAAGATACTCGATCGAGATTCGCGATCGCACGATTGGCCACCAGTTTATTTGGCTTTATTGATTTTTAAGTTCGGGACCGTTGACTAAGGCATGGACTGATTAAGGGAGAATCCACTCTGAAACAGTCGTGCCGAGGCCTTGAGCCGCGAGATTCTTGGCGTCGCAATTGGCTTTGCCACTCGTCGCGGTCCAGTCGTCAACGTAGTAAAAGTACCGCACTTCTGCCTCGGTGCCTTTGTCGGTGACACACACTCCGACTAATTGATTGGTTGAACACGGAGTTTTGCTAAAAATTCCATTGCTGAGTTTCGTGCAGCTTTGTTCAAGATCTTCGGCTCCCCAAAAATCACCAATCCACTCGCGACACAACCGACTTTCGGGATCGATGTGGCCGGTGTGATCACAGGTTCCCCAACGCTCGATCGAATCGAGGGGGTTAAGACTTGCTCCGGAATGGTAGTGACCTGCGGAATCGCAGCCCAAGCTCAGTAGAAGAGTGGCCACCAATAGGCCTAAGCGCACATTAACCAATTCAAACCCCCGTTCAAATCCCCACCCTTATCAGAAAGCAAAGGCTGGGCCTGAACCATCCTGAATGGCTCGAATTGAGGCGAAAAAAGCCAAACACTTCTCGGGGCTTATTGGGACACCCAAAAGACTTAAAATAGATCGGGTGTCAAATCATCTGAGGTCGACCAGAGGTTTGACGGCTCAAAAAATGTCAAAGCTCTCAACCCCAGTATGAGTCGAGAGCTTCAACTTTCCTCTACGGATACCAATATAGAATTAGTAGCAAAGTCCCGCGCCCGATACATTGAGGTCCTGCGGCTGGGCCGACAACTCACTCAACTGTACCGACACTCCTACCAAGCGTGACGAAAGCTCGACGAGGCTCCCTCGTCCACTCACCAAACCTGCTGAGGAGGCGCGCACAAATTCGCAATCAGAAAAATCTTGATCCAGTCGTACCAGCGCCATCGAGGTCAAGCTGCCGTCAAGCCCAGTGCTGGAAATCGCCACTCGGGAGCCACTCTCTCCCCCGATCAGACTCTGCCCGCCTAAAAAGCTCGACTGTTGGCCACCCAACAAGGACTGGCCAATGCTCAGTCCACCTGCTGACAACCGGTAAGTGAGGACGTTACGAGTCCCGGAATCATTTAACATACTTCCCGCAACAACAATTTGACCTGCTTGATTTAGGCTCACGGCTTGAAACCGTCCCTCACCTTCCGAAATCGAAACCCACTCAAGACCGCCGCTCGCGGACAGCTTGGCAACAAATCCGTGTTCAACACCACGGTTACCAACAGCGCCCGCAACTAAGATCCCGCCGTCGCCAGCAGAAGCAGCCGCCAACGCTTGGGTGCTTTCTCCCAGTCGAAGTCCTTTGACTCCCACAAGTTGCCCACCCAAGGTGAATCTCGCGATGAGAGCCGACGCCTGACCGCGATAACCTACAGCAATGATCTCAGTCGGCAGCTGGGTTACCGCGAGAAATTCGCCCGACTCAACTCCTCCCAGTCTGTTACTCCAAAGAACCTGATGATTTTTGTCGAGACTCACAATAAGTGGGGACTTGACTTCACTGCGAACCGAGTCCGAGGTAAAGCCCACCACGACCGTATCCGCGCCAGCAGCACTCGCACTGAGACTCGTTACCACTCCGGCAGAAATGAGCTTAGAACTCATGCGCCCGTTGTCATCGACCAGCAATAGGCCGGATCGATCATACCCTGAATCGATGGTTCGCCGTGAGCTTCCAACAGCAATCAAACGCCCTTGGGCATCGACCGCTTGACCACGGAGTTCTTCTTGACCGTCACTATTAATTACTGTCGCTGACTTAAGCTCCCCGCTTGCACTAAAACGAAGGATTGCCGCATCTTTGCCTTCGGCGTTTTCAACTGTCCCGCCGATGAAGATTTGATCATTTCCTTGAGACAAGCCTGCTGGTACCAGGCGACCAGCGGTGCGCACCACGCTCACCGATGGTGCTCCACGAGCCCCAAAGCCAAACGACTCCGCCAGAGTCACTTTACGAGGAGTATAACCGGCGGTCGTGTTACCGGTATTGGCCGTACCCTTCTTTGAACAGTTTTGAAAAACACTCAACGATAAAAACAAACCGATAACGATACCCAGTATGGTTACCCGTTGAGCCCATTGGACGACCGTTCTTTTGTCTTTATTAAATGCCACCGTATATCCCCTTGCCTTTAACGCCGACTGCCGGCAGACGAGACGCAGCCAATAAAAACCACCAACACTGAGGCTGTGTCTTCCATCAGTCTTGCATAAAATCTCACGAGACTGCCAGCACTTAGCTTGGGCGTTGTCTCACAACGAGGCATGACTCAGGGCTCACCGCGACGGTGTTAGAATTCTGACATCACCTAGACTACTGATTTGACACTTGGTTGCCGGAAAGTTGCGTTTGCCTGTTAAATATTCCGACGATACTGGCCGCCGACTTCGAAAAGGGCCTCGGTCATTTGGTACAAGGTGCAGTATCGAGCCGCTTCAACGAGAGCTTCAAAGACATTGCCGCCGGCCAGGGCGACTTTTTTCAGGTGAGCGAGCGCCTGCGCCCCTTTGTCGGCATTCACTTTTTTGAATGACTCCACCTGCTCGAGCTGTTGCTGCTTTTCTTGGGTCGTCGCCCGCGCCATTTCGATGCGCGGCGGGACGTAGCCCTCACGCAAAGTTTGCGGATCAATAAAAGTGTTAACTCCCACGATGGGCAACTGGCCCGAGTGTTTTAGGTGTTCGTAGTAGAGTGATTCTTCCTGAATTTTTGAACGCTGGTACTGAGTCTCCATTGCGCCTAGCACTCCGCCACGCTCACTCAAACGCAGAAATTCTTCCAGTACCGCTTCTTCCACCTGATCCGTTAGCCACTCGACAAAGTAACTGCCTTGGGTGGGGTTTTCGTTCTTCGTCACTCCGAACTCGCGATTAATGATCATTTGAATGGCCTGCGCTCGACGGACCGACTCCTCCGTCGGCGTGGTGATCGCTTCGTCATAGGCATTGGTGTGAAGAGAGTTGCAGTTGTCCTGAATAGCCAACAAGGCCTGAAGGGTGGTGCGAATATCATTAAAGGCGATCTCTTGAGCGTGCAAAGAGCGCCCGCTGGTCTGAATATGATACTTGAGCTTTTGCGAACGCTCGTTGCCGCGGTAGAGATCGCGCATCGCGATCGCCCAAATGCGCCGGGCCACCCGGCCGATCACGGTGTACTCCGGATCCAAACCATTGGAGAAGAAAAACGACAAGTTTGGTGCGAAATCGTCGATCTTCATGCCGCGACTTAAATAATACTCGACATAGGTGAACGCATTACTGAGAGTTAAGGCCGTCTGGGTGATGGGATTGGCTCCCGCTTCGGCAATATGATAACCCGAGATACTCACTGAATAAAAATTGCGCACCTGATGGGCCGAAAAATACTCTTGAATGTCGCCCATCATTTTGAGGGCAAAATCAATTGAGAAAATGCAGGTGTTTTGCCCCTGATCTTCTTTGAGGATATCGGCCTGAACGGTTCCTCGCACCGACTGAAGAGTCGCCGCCTTGACCTGTGCGACTTCAGTAGCCGTCAAGGCTCGCCCCAATTCCCGTTGACGCTTTTCGATTTGTTGATCGAAGGCCACGTTAAAGAAAAAAGCCAAAATCATGGGCGCTGGACCATTGATCGTCATACTCACACTGGTCTTGGGATCACAGAGATCAAAGCCGGAGTAGAGTTTTTTGAGGTCATCAAGAGTCGCGATGCTCACACCGCTTTCGCCGACTTTGCCATAAATATCGGGCCGCGGATTCGGATCATGACCATACAGAGTGACGCTATCAAAGGCCGTCGAGAGTCGGACAACCTTAGAACCTTGGCTCAAAAAATGAAAGCGGCGATTGGTTCGTTCGGGTGTTCCTTCGCCAGCGAATTGCCGAATGGGATCTTCGTCGTCTCGTTTGAGCGGGAAAACTCCCGCGGTGTACGGAAAGCCTCCGGGTACATTTTCCAATCGCAAAAACCGCAGGCGATCACCCCAGTCAGCCAACTGTGGTAACACCACTCGCGGAATCTTAAGCCCACTCAGTGATTCGCGCTTAAGTGGTGTGCGCACTTCACGATCACGAACTTGGTAAACAAAGTCGTCGCCTTGATAGCACTGGTGCAACTCGTCCCACCCCTCAAGCATCTTGAGCTCATCAGGCGCAAGATTTTTGCGGGCCTCGGACTCGAGCCGGGAGCGGTCGTCGGATTTTAATGACGACGTTAACTTGTTCACTGCTCCCAGCCGCGACGCCCACTCAGCTGCTTCTTCGGTCCGACTCTTGTACTTGCGAACCGTCGAGGCAATTTCGGCCAAATAAGCCTGGCGCTCAACCGGCACCAACGTTTGTTTTTCAGAGCCGCGCAAAACCTGACGTTCTTTATCGGTGCGCTTCCAAAAATTTTTTCGCGGGCAGCGCTCAGCAAGGATATCGGAGATTCCCCAAAATAGCTGGTTCACTCCTTGGTCGTTAAAATTCGAGGCTTGAGTCAAGTAGACCGGCAACTGACCCTTAAAATCAAAAAGCTTTCGCGAACGACGGTACTGCTTTTCGACATCGCGCAAAGCATCGGCCGAGCCACGGTGATCCGCCTTGTTGATCGCAATCACGTCGGCGTAGTCGATCATGTCGATTTTTTCGAGCTGCGACTGGGCCCCAAACTCCGAGGTCATCACATACATCGTAAAATCAGCGATACTGGTGATGGCGGTAGAGGCTTGACCAATGCCAGAGCTCTCAGCAATCAACAAATCAAAGTCTAAGCCTTTACAGAAATCTAAAAATCGCGGCAAGGCTTCGGCGATTTCGTTGCCGGAGCCACGCGAAGCGACCGAACGCATAAAGGTTCCGGGGCGACTCAAGGAATTCATTCGAATCCGGTCACCCAGCAAGGCCCCGCCGGTCTTGCGTTTGGTGGGATCCACACAAATGACCCCAATCTTGATTCCCGGATAAGTGTTCAGAAAACGCTGGAGCAACTCATCAATCAAACTGCTCTTGCCGGCGCCGCCGGTACCGGTGATCCCTAAGACCAAAGGTGCCTGGGGCCGAGGATTCTTAAAGGCCGACAACCGCTCAGACCACTCCGCGACGGGTTCTCCATTTTCCAAGGCTGTGAGAGCCAGCCCCAGTTCTCGGTGTGGTATGGGATTTTGGGGTTCAAGTCTTTCGCCGATGAGCCCTCGACTTTTAGTCACCAAGGAAAACTGGCAGCCTTCAACAATTTGGCGAATCATTCCCTCTAAACCCAAGCGCCGGCCGTCGTCAGGATGAAAGATCTGCGCGATGCCGTACTTTTCCAGCTCCGATTTTTCTTCGTGGATGATCACTCCGCCACCGCCGCCATAGATCCGCACATGAGGCGCCCCTGCTCCCACCAGCAGATCACGCATGTACTTAAAGTACTCCATGTGCCCGCCCTGGTAGGAACTCACGGCAATGCCCTGAGCCCCTTCTTGCAGAGCTGCCACAACCACGTCACGCACCGAGCGGTTGTGCCCCAGATGAATCACCTCAGCGCCCTGCTCTTGCAAAATACGCCTCATGATGTTGATGCTGGCATCGTGACCATCAAAGAGTGAAGCGGCTGTGACAATGCGGACAGGATGGCGCGGTGAGCTCGTCATATCACATCACTCTCCGGTAAATCGTGGAGCTCGTTTTTCGATGAAGGCTTTAATCCCTTCGCTGTGGTCTTTGGTCCTAAAGGTGTCGGCAAACAACTCAGCCTCAAGCTTGAGTGCTTCCCATTGATTCCCATCAAAGCCCTCGTGAATCGCGCGTTTGGCGAGGCTTAAGGCCGCCGGTGAACGCGCCGCAATCTTTTCAGCGATTTGTAAGCACTCGCTCAGGAGTTGAGCAGGAGGTACAACTTTGACCACCACTCCCCAAGCGTAAGCTTGCTCGGCCGAGTAGATATCGCCGGTCAGAGTTACAAACCGCGCCTTGCCTTTGCCGATCGCCCGGCCCAAACGCTGAGTGCCTCCGTAACCAGGAATCAACCCGAGACTCACTTCAGGCAGACCAAACTTGGCGTTTTGGCTTGCAACAATAAAATCACAAGCCAGGGCTAACTCAAACCCACCACCTAAGGCAAAACCATTAACTGCGGCGATCACCGGTACGCGACAGGTTTCGATTCGATCAAACAGAGCTTGTCCTCGTTGGGCTTGCTTGTGGGCTTGGTCGGGAGTGCTGCTCTCCATCTCCTTGATATCGGCCCCGGCAACAAAGGCCTTTTCGCCCTCACCGGTTATGATCAGACAACGCAAACCCTTGGGGAAAGCATCAAAGAAACCTTCCAGCTCCGTCAGGACTTGTGCATTGAGCGCATTGAGTGCTTTCGGACGGTTCACCTTGAGAATGCCAATGGTGCCCTGCTGTTCAAAGCTCAGTGTTTCCATGTCCATTCTTGCCTCTCCTCATTCGTTGTACTTGTAAAAACCACGACCCGACTTGCGTCCCAACCACCCGGCTTCGACGTATTTAACCAAGAGCGGACAAGGACGGTATTTGGTATCTCCCAACCCGTCATGCAGAACATTCATGATCGCCAAGCAAGTATCGAGGCCAACAAAGTCAGCCAAAGTCAGTGGGCCCATCGGCTGATTGGTACCAAGTTTCATGGCTGCATCAATTCCTTCGACCGAAGCAATGCCTTCGTGAAGTGCGTACACGGCTTCATTAATCATCGGCATCAAGATGCGGTTGACGGCAAATCCCGGCATGTCTTTGGCTTCGACCCAGGTCTTGCCCAGTTGCTCGGCAAAATTTTTGACCCTCTGAAAAGTTTGATCTGACGTCTGCAAGCCCCGAATGCCCTCAACCAATACCATGAGCGGCACGGGATTCATAAAATGCATGCCACACACTTTTTCCGGGCGACGAGTCACCGAGGCAATTTTGGTAATTGAGATCGACGAGGTGTTCGATGCCAGTAAGGTTTCCGGTCCACAGACCTCATCGAGTTGCCGAAAAATTTTGAGTTTGAGATCCACATTTTCAGTCGCCGCCTCGACGACAAAATCACAAGATTTGAGGGTTTGCATATCGGTGGTAGTTTGAATCCGACTCAGCAGCTGACCTTTTTCTGCTTCGGTCATTTTTTCTTTTTTGATCAAGCGATCGCAACTTTGGGCGATGGTCTTTACCCCACGCTCCAAAGCCGATTCGGCTACGTCCATCATCATCACCGAAATTTGGTGGGAGGCCACGACTTGAGCAATCCCGTTGCCCATTTGCCCCGCACCGATGACTCCGACTTTTTTGAAAGACATGTCGTCCTCCTGCGTTATCCTAGGATTTAAAAGCAATTTTATACCTTGTCAGCAGAGGCCGAGCAAACAGTAGACCTCATTCATAACTCTGCGCCCCATGCGCGGCTCCACGAGACTGATTTGCAGGGTTCGACTACCTCCCGCGAGCTTCATCCCGACTGCCGGAGGACCCGCCCTCCGACCCCGCCTCCGACTCCGACTCCGACTCTGACTCCGCCTCCGACTCCGACTCCGACTCTGCCCTTAAACCCTGCCTCTTAATCCTGTCCGCTGTCCCCGCGGTGTCCGCCGAGTGAGCGCCCGGGTGGTCACGCAACTTCATTTTTGCGTTATCACTAAAAACTGTTTGACTCGATTTTTTCACCAAAATCAATTTGCAGCGCAAAGCCAACAACCTTCGATAGCTGCCTGCCAGGCGCTCGAGTACGGCCTTGGTTGCAT
>JADZEO010000010.1 GCA_020850475.1 Bdellovibrionales bacterium
GTAAGCGTCGGCGTAATTTTTGTTAACCGCGTGATCACTGGCCACGGGAGTGTCGTTGACCTTAACGCCCTTGCCGCCACCAGTGAGGTTAAGTACTCCGCTTGCGACCGGCAGATCTGAAGCCTTAGCGTAAACGGTCGAGGTTCCGCCCGCGAGATCAACCAAGGCGGTGTAAGCCGGGTCAGTGAGGAGAGCTTCGACTTTAACTTGAGTGATGTTGGCACTCGTCTGCACAAAACCTGTTTTGCTCAAGCCCTCAAGGGAAGAGGCGTAAGCGGCATAGGGAACCGAGCGCACTTGTTGAGCTGCGAGAGTGGCGGAGCCTGTCCCATCGTTAAAGCTCACGACGATGGAGCGGGTGTCGCCAGAAACTGGATTGTAGTTACAGGCGGGAGCTCCCGTAAGAAGTGCAGCATTACTTAAAGTTTGGGCCAAGGTGTTGGGGGTCGCGCCTGTCGGGGTGCCAAGTCCAATGGGTAGAGCGAAAGTTCCTTCGCTGCCGGTCATGTCGAGGTTGTGGGTTTCTTGAAAGAGGAGGCAGGTTCCGGCGGGATTATAAATGCTCACCGTGAAATCGACAGAAGCGGCTTCGAGAGGAGTCGTGTCGGGCTTGATGATGCGCCCTTGATAGGTGAGGCTCGAAGGGGAAGACGAGGCGAAGGCGAGATCGCACCCGATGAGAGAAAATGTAATGCAAAAGAGTGCTCCGGACAGAACACAACGAGCCATAAAACTTAGTCTCATCATGAGCCAACGTGCCATAGTGATGATGAACTCCTATCTAAATTATCGGAAGTACTGGAGCAGGTCTTAAGACTTGTTAGAAGATTTTAACGATGTTGGTGGGCGTGGGTAATACGGAATGAAAACGAGTTGGTCTGATTTCGAAACGACTCAAGCTGACTCGGTGTAAACTGACACGAGTGTCGGCGAGCTTTTCCCACCAAGATCTCGTCGCAAAAATGCCCTGGATACTTGCTTTGGGTAATAGCTTGGATGAGCTTAACCAGACCCCTTGACCAAATTGAGCCAATAGTTCATAATGGCCAAATATGTGGATTAAAAGAGATTTTTTGACGATTTGGAATCCTGAGGATTGCCTCGAAGCCTTGCTGGTCCGAGGTCCTCGGCAGATCGGCAAGACTTCGATCTTATTAAAAATGATTCCGCCCCCATTGTCGAAACTATTTCTAGATGATCCAAATGAAAAAGATCGAGCCACTAAGGATCCAGAATTTGTTGTCTCGCAACTTCAGCTTCCGGCCTTGATAGATGAAATTCAAAGGGCACCAGACTTACTGTATTCAATTAAAAAAAATATTGATCTACAGCGGCATCGTCGGATTGAGACCGGCCGCCCAACGATGCCTGCAGCCTTTCGGATGACAGGTTCCAATCAAACAGAAATTGACCTTGCTCTCAGGGAGACTCTTGCTGGGCGGATCAGCGTTTTTCACATTCATGGATTATCCGCGCATGAGCTATGGAGTCATGATCCGAGTATTACTCTCACGGATATTTTGTTCCGAGGAGGATTTCCTGAACTATGGGTTCGGCCAGAACTTCAGGTTGTCCCATTTCTCAACGATTACTATTCCTCGTTTATCGAAAAGGACGTTGCCAAATCTGCTGGAGTCGAGAAGCTTGCGGCCTTTTCTTCTGTTGTTCGTTTGCTCGCGGCCAGAGTGGGTGAGCTCCTTAATTATGAATCGATTGGGAATGATGCGGGCGCGGTCGGAAAGTCAGTTAAAGATTGGATTTCACTTCTCGAGAAAAATGGACTTGTCTACATTTTAAAACCTTACCACTCGAACCTCAATAAGCGGCTGATCAAGATGCCCAAAGCCTATTTTTTGGATACTGGTCTTTGCGTGCGTATGCAGGCACATCAGGAGCGAGACGCTATCTTAAGTATTCCACAGGCTGGGCACTTGTTTGAGAATCTCGTCGTGGCCGAGGCTGTCAAAACCAGGGATCATTTTCGAAAAGATTGGGAGTTGTTTTATTGGCGCACCAAAGAAAAAGAGGAAATCGATCTTGTAATTGAGACTAACAAAGTGTTGTGCCTGATCCAAGTCAAACTCGGCTCGACGGCGTCCGGAGAAATTTTGGTTCCCCCAGCCTTACTGGCAACAAAAAAGACCATTTGCCGAGCGTTCGTGGTCGCGACAGGAGGTCGACAAGTCCAATCGAATGGGGTAGAGATCGTTCCGGTAGGAAAATTCTGCGATTACTTGCTCGAAATGTTGTAACAATTGTCACGAGCTCAAAGAATCAAGCGTAAGCCCAGCCGAAGTTGATTTTGCATCGCACTCATAAGAAAACGCTGGGTTGACTCCCCGGTAGCAAATGCATAGCTTCCCCCTCGACGACACCAACAGGGGATGTAAAGTGATCAAAGATAACTATCGAAGTTTTGTTTTGGTAGCTACGATCTTTATGGCGACAGTGGCTTCGGCGCAAGGTCAAACACAGGCGGAGAAGGCCGTGTCTCCACCGCCCCCAGTGACGAAGACCAAGGAAAAGGAAGCCATTCCACTGTTGGCTAATGTGGGTTTTGGCTTGAGCCAATACACTCTCAAAGAGGCTTACCCCGATCGCGATGGCTTGATCTTTGGAACCGAGCTCAGTATTGCGGTGGTCGCGGAAAAGCCGGTGCTCGAGCGATTTAAGGACAAGGTGCCGCCCAAATTTCGCAAGGCCGCTTCGCATCTGGGTGAAGTGAGTGTCACTTCAATGTGGGTTCCGCAGACGCTGTACATTCAGCCGCTTAACGATCACCGCGAGGCCTACGGCGCCACCTGGGGCATTGTTCCTAAGATTGGTTTAGGTCCTTCGGTTTTTCAGCTTGTGGTCTCCGGTGGTGTGATCTTGACTTATTTGTACCATCGCGACGACCGCTTTCCCAAGGATGATCAAGCGGTGCATTTTATTCGGCCCGGCTTACGAGGCGGACTGGGTTTTCAAGTTGGACTTGGCCGGTATTTGCAGTTTGAGGGCGGTGTCAAGGGTGACATTTACAGTTCGCAGGAGTTCTACCAAAAGCAAGAGCCTTGGAATTTTACCGGTGTCTACGGCATGGTGCACTTTCGGGTGCCGTTTTCCGTGGAGGCAGCTCTCTAGATTAATCGCTGTCCATGACCCCGTGAAGCCCGGAGAAAATCTTATACCCGCTGGCTTGTTCAAAGACCCCATCGTTCCAGTTGCTGACGGACGAGTGAACAAGATACCCGGAGGAAGTCTCTTGTGTGCCACCACTCGAAGACATTCCGGAGATGGTAATTTGACTGCTGGGAATTTTAAATTCGATGTTGGACTGCAGTGGTTGCGGTCCTGAGATATTGGTCACCCGAAAGGTTTTAAAGCCCGCGACGGTGGCCTTGACCGCACAAACCGCGACGCCGTTAACATCGGACTTTGTGCAAGGGCTGGTGAGCACACCACCGCCACTCGTAATTGAGTACTCGGGGCGAAAGTCCCTCACCACACTGCCGTTGGAGTTAACCAAGCGAACCAAGACATAAAGGGGCGTGTTGCCGTCGGCAATTCCCGCTTCGCTGACGATGATTTCGGAATTAGCAAAGTCGTTGCTACCGAGACCAATACTTCCCTTAATGGTGTTGTCAAGACTACAGCTCGCTAAAAAACTCAGCAGGGTTAAGAGTCCTGTCGCACGACTTTTTGCCAATCTCAATCTGAATTGCAGCACCATTTCAAGCCCTCGCGTAAGTGAACTATCGGCATCTGCGGCTTGGCAAGTGAGTAGGCCGCGAATGTAGTTTTTTAAACTTTCCAAGCTCGTCTCCTTACATACTGGTATCGACCCCATTTACTGGGTAGGCATACATCGTGACGTTAGAGACCGTGCCATTTTGAAACGTGCAAGAGCCTGCGGCCAAGTAATCGCCCTCACCTTGGTAGTAACCAAAGTTAGGTGAATAGATGCAGGCGTCTCCGGATTCACACAAGCCATTGTCGTTTCCCACTCCGTCGGCAAGAATCTCGATTGCGTTGACTAAAAAAGTCCGCGGCGTTGTGTTTTGGTCGGTGAGAGTGCGATTGCCGCTGACGGCCGAGGGACAGGTAGATCCGGCGACGAAGGTTTCGTTCGCAGTCGAGCCGTTGCCGCTGCGGTTGCGGATGACAGTGTCACTCGAAGAAAGACGCCAGTCCCAAATGCGGCAGTTGCCCCCCATGCAGGTGTCGGTCTGATCTAGATTAGGAAAGCCCGACCCGTCGGCGCTCCACATGCGAAAGAGATTATCAAAATTGAGCCAGTCCAGCAGGTTCGAGTACGCCGCAACTCCAAGCGCATCAGAAGTATTCTGCAGATCATTTGACGTTACTTTGCCGAAAAAGCTCGAGCTCAGATTAACGGCTGGCCCAACATTCCATGTGGCATTAGAGTCATCAGAGTTAGCACATGCAGAAGTAATTCCAGGAAATGAACCGCCGGAAACATTACAGTTGGTTAGGGCCATGTTGCCAATGAGAATGTTTTCCGTGGCCCATCCACTTGAGGCTTGCCAGTCGAGACCATCATCATTGCCGTTAGCAATGACAATTTGGGAAATGCGAGGTTGATTGGCTACGGCATAGATCCCGCCGAAATTGTCGCCATTGTTCACAATGACAGCTTGGTTGAGCGTCATATAATCGGCTCCCATATAAACGGACTCGTCAGATTCATGGGCCGAAAAGTAATGGGAAACGGTCGCTCGATCAGATCCATTCTTGACATGCATGCCCGCATTTCCTGATGAGGCACTCATGACTCCCACGAGCGTGTTGTCCGTCGAGGCGTCGATGTCGAAGTTGTTTGAGGAGTCTTGGGTATTATACGCTCTGACGTGAACGAAGGTATTGTTGTTGCTGCCTGACACAAGGTGTAGGCCATGAAATGATTGAGCCATTTGCAAGTAGCTGGCCGAATTGTAAGTGGACCCTTCCATCCAAATGTTGGCCCAAGTTCCAAAGTTTTCAACCTGGATGTGAGAAAGCTTGTTGTTAGACGATAAGTTGAGACCAATGCCGGTGTCGTCACCCAATCGCTGGGAGTAGCGGTTAATTCGGCTAAAGGTAACATTGGTGAAGAGAACTCCAAAATCAAGGTCGCCTCCAGCTCCGGAGCCCACTACACTCCCTTCGATCCAAAGGAACTTTTGATTGCCGGCCGCGAACATGCAGTTTTCCTCGGGCACTCCGCCGTCTTTGTTTTCACCGGTGGCCCATACACAACCGGCCGTTCCTGAAAACGAAAGAGTAAATCCTGGTAAAACGACCATGCCGATGCGATCGGTATTGATGTTGAACCCACTATGGCTAAGGTTCGAGTTGACCACAATGATGTCGCCAGCGGCGAAGCCTGTGGCTGTTCCGATCACGGATGGGGTCGAGGTGTCGCCGGGGGGAGCGACCAAATTATTGTTCCACCATGCCGAAGAACTACTCGCAGCGATTGGATTCCCGCTGAGCGCAACAGTTACAGAGTTGTTTTTCCAAGTGCGATCCGAGTTTATGAGATCGCCAAGGCCGGCGTTGAGTTTCAGGCCCACGGAATAAAAAGTAGCTGTGCCACCGTCGACCCGGCAGAGCCAGTTAAAGGCACTCAGAGATTCGCTGATCGTAAGGCCCGTGCATGAAGTAATGCCAGTGACGACCACCTTGCGCTTTTCGCCGCCGTGAATGCAGGCACTGTACCCTCCGGTTTCACTGCCCAGGCAGTCACTGTCTGGCTGATCAAAATCATTAGTGCCGCCATTGTTGTTTTTGACGTAAGAATTCCATTGGCTGTGGGTGGAGTAAACAGCCGCGACCGTTAGTGGAATGAGGTCGTTCTCGGTGATCGTCAAACGGTGAGTGGTTTGGGAGCCAAGCTGAGCATAGGTTGGCGTGTCGAGCTGCAGGTCAATCCACTCATTGGGGTTTTCGTAACTTGAGTCGTCAACAAGAGTGATGGTGATGCTGCCACTGAGGTCACCGGGCGGAATAGAAATCGAAGTGCTCGACAGGGTGTAGTCGTCGGTGGGACCTAGGCTTGCCGTCGAGGTTCCGACCACCGACAAGGGAACAAGGGTGGTAAGCGGGCTCACCGCACTGAGTTCGACGGTAACAGTGGCCGTACCAGCACCCTCGCCGACTGATTGCGAAGTCGCGCTAAACTCCACAATGGGAATCACCACTTCTGGTGGAAGTTCATCTTGCGAGGGATTGTCCGAAACTAACTTGCCTTGGATTACGCTATCGGCGTCACAGGACGAGAGGAAAAAAAGCAGGGCCGTCGCTTGAAGAAAAACAAGCGTAGCACCACCGAGTCTCACCTTGAACCGACGAACCATGGGATGATCCTCTCAATGTTATCGTATCGGCACTTTGGTCTAGGAATTGACGGTCATGAGGAAATCTTAAGAATGTTGACTCAAGACGAGTCAACCCGGCCCGCGAACAATACTGTTCGGTTAAGCTATTTCCACCCCTTTCTTCTGTTGTAGCGATCAATGGCTGCGTTCTTCAATATTGAGCGATCGATTGACCCCACATTTTGAGGAGCTGACGGTCGGGGCCACTCAATCCTACGTTTTGCGGCCTCGCACCGATTGAGAGTTGGGCGCCCCTAACTCTCCGCCGTTTGAGCAGTGTCTGACCCCAGCTCTGCACTGTTTGAGCATTGTGCCGTTTGAACATCGGGCTGCTCCAGCTCTGTGCCGCTTGAGCATTGTGCCGTTTGAGCATTGTGCCGTTTGAGCATGAGCTGCCCCCAACTCTGCACCGCTCGAGCATATGGCTACTCCAACTCTGCGCCGCTTGAGCATTACCCGACGCCAACTCTGCGCTCTTTGAGCATAGGGCTGCACCGGCTCTGCGCCGCCCCAAATTATGTAAAATCACCAGGTTATGAGTAAAATAATTTGACATCTTTTACGTCTATTACTATAGTGCCCACATGAAAGCCAAACAAGACAACCTTTTTGATTACTTTGATACTCGTCAGACCCGTAAGCGTTATGGACGCACCCAACATGGTGGCGTTGAAACCAAAGGTCACCGAAAATTGGAGAGACCACTTTCCACCACTCGCCCGATTCATTTGGTGTTGAAGTCTCATCGGGCGAAGGGAGTTTTAAGTTTTCTCACTCATAAGAATAAACCCGTAGTCGAGGCGATCATTCGGGAGAAGGCGAGAAAATTTGGTGTGCGCATTTGTCAGTTTGCCAACGTTGGCAATCACCTTCATCTGAAAATTCGCATTGCCTCGCGGCCGTTGTTTCAAGCCTTTTTGGTGTCGGTCACCACTTTAATCGCCCGCACCCTCACGGGAGCCAGGCGCGGTAAAAAGTTTGGCAAGTTTTGGCAGGGCCAGGCTTTTACTCGCGTATTGGTGTCGCGACGAGAGGAACTCAATTTATTTGGCTACATCAAAGCCAATCAAATCGAAGGGCAGGAGTCGAAGGCGGCGAGAGAAATATACTTAGAAAAATTCCATCGCTGGGTGTACCGGGAGCGCTTGAGGGGCAAGAGGCTTGAGAGTTTCAAAAATCAGTTTGAGGCTCAAGCCGGACAACTGCAAGTTTGCGGCTCAAGCAGGTCAATTGCAAGTTTGAGGCTCAAGCCGGACAACTGCAAGTTTGAGGCTCAAGCCGGACAACTGCAAGTTTGAGGCTCAAGCAGGACAGCTGCAGGTTTGAGAGTTCGAGTCACGCTCACGATTTCTTAAGCTAATCCTTAACCGAACAGTATTGGGCCCGCGAAGG
This sequence comes from Bdellovibrionales bacterium, assembly GCA_020850475.1. Lineage (GTDB taxonomy): Bacteria > Bdellovibrionota > Bdellovibrionia > Bdellovibrionales > UBA1609 > JADZEO01. The sequence continues at coordinate 7,752 of JADZEO010000010.1, forward strand.
CGGCCCTAAGGAGGCCCTAAGGCGACTCAGTGTTGATTGGCGCGGGAGAGAGGGAATCAAAAAAATCCCGGGGCCATTAAGCCCCGGGCGTGATTTCTTAGCTGAGTAGTTTAAGCGCGATGTTTTGGATGCCGTTGGCCTGGCTTAAGACCGAAACACCAGCTTGGGTCAAAATCGTGTTTCGTGTCAGCTCGGCTGATTCATGCGCTACATCCGTGTCGCGGATTCGCGAGTTGGCGGCCGACAAGTTCTCGTGGGCGATATTGAGGTTGTTGATGGTGGACTGCAGACGGTTCTGCATGGCACCAAAATTCGCTCGCATCGCATTCACCGAGATCATGCTTTGGTCTACCACATCGATACTGGTCTGTGCCTGTTCCTTTGTGGCGACTGCTTCGGCTGTCATCCCGAGAGCTTCCAGTGTGGCGTTGGCGGCCGAGGTGTTAAACGAGATCCGGTCTTTGAAGGGATCGTTGTGTACACCCACTTGGATGTCGATCACTCCGCCAGATCCATTTAACAAATCGTACCCGTTGAATGCCGTCACTTCTGAAACCCGCTGAATCTCTGATTTCAGCTGCTGATACTCGACATCCAGGAACTTTCGCTCGACGTCTCCGACGGTGTCGGAAGACGCTTGGATTGCCAGTTCACGAAGCCGAATCAGCATGTTGCTGACTTCATTCAACCCGCCCTCCGCAATCTGCACCAAGGACACACCGTCCTGGGAGTTGCGGTTGGCCTGCCCCAAGCCGCGAATCTGAGCCCGCAGGTTTTCGCTGATCGCGAGTCCGGCGGCGTCGTCGGCGGCTTGATTGATTCGGAATCCCGAACTCAAGCGCGCCAGTGACTGATCAAGTGCGCGGTTGGTATTGACCAAATTCTTTTGGGCGTTCAGTGACGCCACATTGGTCGTTATTCTTAGTGACATTGTTATCCTCCCTGCATTGCTGATCCTCCTTGATAAGCTGCCATCCTTATTGGCTAACGAGTGCATCTTGCACCCGGTTGTTATTCTCTCGGGTCCGCGCCAAGCTAATGACGTAGGTACCCAATAGCGGATCGGAATTTTTTTGCTTTAGTTTGAGTCTAGTTTTTTGATGTGAGAGTGCGACGAAGCGCAAAGAGAAGAAAGTTCCTGCCGTCGTTAACAAATTTGGAAGTCGCCGCCCGAAAACGGGGGCGACTTCCCGCAGGAAACAGTGTTCATTCATTCAGTTACCCACCGACGTTTCGCCGGGGCGGTGAGCTCGGGTAATATTACCCACTCCTCACCGGTGAGCTAAAGTTCGTGAACTAAGGATCGTTCAGCTAACCAAATGATTAGCTGAATGACCGGTTCAAGAGACCCAGTGCAACTTGCGATGTCTGATTCGCTTGGGCGAGGACCGAAGTGCCCGCATTCAACAGAATATTATTTCTGGTGAGTTCAGCGGTTTCTTCAGCAACGTCCACATCGCGGATCCGGCTGTTCGCGGCTGCCATGTTTTCGATCGACACTGCAACGTTGTTCAAAGTCGATTGCAGACGGTTTTGGATAGCACCAAAATCCGCGCGCATCGCTGAGACACTCACGATTGCGGAGTCAACGGCACTAAGAGTGTTTTGAGCAGAGGCTTTGTCGGCCACGCTGGTCAAATTCACCCCAAGGGCTGCGGCGTTGGCATCTGCCTTCGACGCATCAAAACTCAATCGGTCAATATTTGGATCGTTCCGGGTTCCGACTTGGAAATCCAGAATGGAGCCGGTCCCGCTCAACAGCTGAGTGCCGTTGAACTCGGTGCCATCGGCGATCCGGTCGATCTCCGATACCAGCTGATCATATTCCACGTTGAGGAACTGTCGTTCCACGGGACCTATCGTGTCTGAAGCGGCTTGTACAGCCAACTCACGCAGACGGATCAGGATCGAGCTGATCTCGTTAAGACCACCCTCTGCCACTTGGACGAGTGAAACACCGTCCTGAGCATTGCGCGAGGCCTGCTTGAGGCCGCGAACCTGTGCCTTAAGGTTTTCTGATATTGCGAGTCCGGCCGCATCGTCACCGGCCCGGTTAATCCGGTAACCTGATGACAAGCGTTCCAAACTCTTGTCTAGAGCGAGTTTGGTGCCAGTCAGATTTCTCTGGGCATTCAAGCTCGCGGTATTGGTATTGATCCTTAAACCCATTTTCCTCCTCCTTGAAGAACACGGCATCGTTCCTTGATGCCACCAGATCACTCCTGTGATCTGAGGGTTGAAATTCTCTTACCTTACTGATCGGCGTCTCATTCTGAGGCTTGAGTCATTGTGAGAAATTCTAGACCTTGATCTGGCGTACCAAGGCCCTCGGCGAGGTGAAACAGCGATTGAAAAGACCTCTAATTATTGATGTCATAGGTCTACCAATGGGGAATGGGCTTGGCTGAGAACCACAACGAGCAAAAGAACAACGACTATGAACTCAAACGAGTGGAGGGTGTACCACCCACCCTTTGTGCCATCCCCTGGAACCACCGCTTCACCAATATAGGTGGTGAAATCCAACTCTGCTGTGTGAGCGAAGAATTTGGTAACAGGGTGTTGGGTGACGACGGCCGCCCATTGAACATGGATCACCTTCAAGACGATGAATTCATCCTGAACACGCGGTGGATGAAGGACGTTCGTCGAGAAATGCTGGCAGGCCGGTGGCCGAAGTATTGTGAACGCTGCCGACAGACTGAGAAGGGTGGAGGCGTGAGTAGCCGGCAATTAGTTAATGCCGCTTATTCGCGGTCCCTCCCGAATCTTATTAAAAACACGCAAATCGATGGCACTATCAACGCCAAAGTCGAATCGGTCGATTTGCGCCTTGGCAATCAATGTAATCTCGCTTGTCGGATGTGCAGCCCTCGGTCGTCGTCTCGTTGGGCGCGGGACTGGATGAAGGTCGATCACGGAAATGGAGTCGGTGCTGATCCAATCACCCCTCTGCATCGGGGGTCTCGGTACTTCGAAACTCAGGGATTCTGGGAGAACTTTAAAAAGCAGGCGCCTCACTTAAAGGACCTTCATTTTGCGGGCGGAGAGCCCATGATTGTGCCGCAGATGATCGAGGCACTTAAGGTTTGCATCGATTCCGGCAGTGCAAAAAATATGTGTCTTACTTACAACTCAAATATCGTGACGATCCCCGACGAGGCGAAAGAGCTGTGGAGATATTTTGGAGACGTGCGCATATTTGCGAGCCTTGACGCCTTTGGGCCGCTCAATGACTACATTCGCCATCCGAGTCGATGGGCAGACATCAGTCAAAGTCTTGAGGATTTGGAAGCCAACTTCGACCAATATCACCTCAGTCAGGTTTTGGTGAAAAGTACGGTTCAAATCTACAACGTCACCCAAATTGGGGACCTATTCGATTATTTACTCGAGGGTTTCAAGCGAGTGATACCCGTGCCGCACCTCACAAACCTCTACCACCCGCTTTATTACCGCACCCAAGTGCTTCCGCGGGAACTAAAGGCCGCCGCCAGAGAACAGCTCTCTCAACTGAAGGAACGCACCAAGAGAAAGTTGAGCGGCCACTCTGGAAACCACCGAGCGCATTTAAACCTCAATTCCCTCGACGACATTATTCACTTTATGGAAAGCGAAGACCACCAGGCACTTTTGCCGACCTTTTTGAGAGTGGCCCTCTCCAAAGATCGGTATCGGGAGGAGAATCTTTTTAAGGTCTTGCCCGAATTTGAAGTGCTAAGGCGCTACGCACCTCAGCCCAATCCCGTCGATATTGCAACCTAACGGGAAAGCTGGTTTGATGGGCCTTGATCGAGGGGAATTGGTTTGAGTCAAAAGAAAAGCGAAAAGCAAGGCACTTATTCTGAATTCAATCCCCATTATGGGGATCGGGTGTCTCCCACCTTTTGCGTCCTCCCTTGGCTGCATCGATTCACTAATATTGGTGGCGAAGTTCAAGTCTGCTGCGTGGCTGAAGAATATGACAGCGACGTCATTGACGAGAGGGGCTTTAAGATTAACCTGGATCGTATTCAAGATGACGAGGCCATCATGAACAGTCAGTTCATGAAGGACCTTCGGCTCAAGATGCTCAAGGGTGAATGGCCCAGTTACTGCCGTCGGTGTCAAACGACCGAGGCTGGAGGGGGCCATAGCCGGCGCCAATTTGAAAACGCCATTCATGCCAATTTTATCTCGAGAGTAGTCAACGACACACGAGCGGACGGGGCCATTCGGGTCAAGCTCCGGTCCATGGATTTTCGCCTCGGGAATCTTTGCAACTTGGCTTGTCGGATGTGCAATCCACGATCCTCATCTAAGTGGATCAAGGATTGGACCAAGGTGGATCAGGATTGGTTTCGCGAAACCGATGAAGAGTTGCAGAGGTTTCGCCGCTTACATTACTATGAAAACCCCAGGGTTTGGGAAAGCTTTAAAAAGCAAATTCCGTATTTGCGGCATTTACACTTTGCCGGGGGAGAGCCCCTCATCGTTCCTCAAATGGTTGACGCACTTAAAATGTGCATCGACTCCGGCCACGCTTCGGACATTTGCTTGACCTACAACACGAACGTGACTCGTTTGCCGGATGAGGTCAAAGAGCTTTGGCCCAAGTTCAGATATGTTCGAGTCTATGCGAGCATCGATGCCTACGGAAAACTCAACGAATACATCCGCCATCCGTCGCGGTGGGATGAGATTCATCGCAATCTCAAAGATCTCGAAGCCAACTTCGATAACTATGGGTTGCGCCAGGTCCTCGTCATGACCACCGTCCAGGCTTACAATGTCACTCAGGTGGATCAATTGTTTGAATACCTACGCAACAATTTTGAACGGGTCATACCGACTCCGCACCTGATTAACTTGCATCATCCCTTTCACTATCTGACCCAGATTCTCCCGCCGGCTTTGAAGAATTTGGCTAAAGAGCGCTTGCTTCAGCAAAAGGAAATCAGCCGACAACATATGGAAGCGAAACCGAGATTGCGGCAGAGTTTGTTTTATTTGGAAGCCATCAACGAAATCATCGCTTTTATGGAAGCCGAAGACCGGCAAGACCTCTTACCCCAGTTTTTGCGGGCGGCGACCTCTAAAGATCGCTTTCGCGGAGAAGACTTGTTTTCAGTTTTACCTGAATTTGAAGTTTTGCGGTCGGTGATGTCCCCTCGCCTCGCCGCGGATTCTCCCGCCCCGACAGCCCCCGCGGAACTATGAGTTGATTGAAGCTTCGGTTATTTTTTCAGTGGACGTTCCCGAGCGAGGACTCCATTTGGGCGTCATCACGTCGGTATTGCAATGGCAAAAATCCTTTGAACACAAAATGGGCTGGGTTGGGAGTTGCAGATTCTCATCAAAAATATGACCGAGAATCCCCCCGACCTGACAACCGGCGCGCCACACGTCACCTTTAAAATCAATGAACAGCTGATCAAGACCAATTCGGCAGGTCCAGCCGCGAAAGCGCGCGAGGTCTCGATTAACGTAGAGAGTGGCATCGAGTTCTTCCTTGGAGCCGTCGGTGTAAACAACTGAAGATCTCAACAGGGATTTCGCCAACCGGGTATTGGGTTCGTGGCCGAGGGTGTTCACAAAGACGGCACTGTGGTGGTTAAAGTAGTCTTCTTGCCAATCCGCATATTGGGCGAGGAAGGGGGCTTCGGTGCCAAAGCCCTCCAAAATTCGGACGGGCTCAAGTGAGTACCAGTGTTTTCCAGGCGACGCCTTGAGTTTTTCGATAAAGCGCACCGAGCGGTTCCAGAGTTCGAGGTTGGGCGGCATCATGACCCGCACACCCATGTGACACTGACCCGACATGCCCGTGATATTGCGGATGACGATGTCGTCGCGTTCGGCCTCGGGGTGATAGCTGATTGAAACCACATCGAACATGTGCGCACACTTTTCAAAAAACTCAGGTCGCCGAGTCGCATTGGTCGTCAAGGCGATGTGAACGCCGCGCTCATAGAGATATTCGCAGAGTTTAAAAAAGTCCGGCCAAATTGCGGGCTCACCACCAGTAAACGAGAAAAGATATTCTTTGCCCATCGGATCGTAGTGCTTAAAGATGCGATCAAGAAAACGCACGACCCCGTCATAATCCAGCCACTGACTGGAGCCCTCGTAATTGGCGGGATGGCAGTAGGAACACTTTTGATTGCACTGGTTGTGGAGCATCCACATGATATGGAGCAATCGATCGCTTCGGGCATATTCAATTTTGCTGACGGGCTGATCGAGTTTCAATTTCTGGTCCCTTCAATTACTCTAACATCGTGTTCTTGGTGCTCTTAAGACTTCGAGGTCTGAACTTCGTCACGTCTACTTTTTCATTCTTAGCGTTTTTCTGCGGAAAATAATCCTCGAGCCAATCCCGTTCAATCAGCTTGAGTTCGTCTGAAGTGTAAGATTCGGGGTAGACTTTCCCCTTCACCGCACCACCACCATCGAGCATCGGGATTAACTTGAAGGCGATTCCGTGACGTCCAAATAGCTCCCGGTAGTAGTCGATGCGATCGATAACCTTGGGGTGGGCTACGACAGTGATGTTGTAACGATTAAAACCAGCGTCCACCATCGTCTTAAAGCTATCGATAAAATCTTGAGTGAGGTTCTTGCGCTCCAGTGGATAGATATGAAGTGATATGTGGAAATTCCCAATTCGATCGTGATTGATCGATTTCCAGAAATGTCGGGGAACCGCACAAAGATTGGTGTTGGCTCCCACATAATGACGCTCGGTCAGTCGCTGCACCACTTCTACGATATTGGGAACGAGAAAGGGTTCGCCCCCCATCAACGAAAAATAAAAACTGAGGCCTGAAGCATCAACCACCTTGACCATGTCATCAATTGGTACTGGCAGAGAGCGGGTCTTTTTATCGCGAGTGTCGCTTGCGCGATCCGGTCCAGTCACAATGCAATACTCGCAAAGCATTTGGCATTCGTAGGTAATATGCCAATGGGCATAAGCCTGGTAGGGGAGTGGCGGATTCAGCGTCTCGCCCTTGGCTTCGGCGTGCAAATTCTTCTCAAAGGCCCAAAGGGGGCAGGCGCAGTGCACGAGTGAACATGGAACCAAATGGTCGCGTAGAGAAAAGCCCCCGCGAAAAATATTTCCGAGATGTTCTTCTTTCCGATCCCAACAGACATTGACGCTCCCATCAGGTAAGATTGAGACGGCGTTCTTGCCGGCGTTACATATCCATTTGGGTTGAGAGGGTTCCATTCACACTCCTGAATGAATACCTTAACTAGGAGTGATGAAGTTGTAAATAGCCGCCCTTACAACGCAGGGCTACTCTTGCGCTCAAAGGTCAGGAAGGTAAAGGGAATAGGCTCTTGGCGCTCGCGTCGCTCCACTTCGCTGAAGCGGTCCGAGGGTAGGTCGGGATAATAGGTGTCACCAGGAATTTCGCGGTGAATACGGGTGAGGTAAATGCGGTCGACGAGGTCCAAGGATTGTTCAAAGATTTCTCCGCCGCCAGCGATAAAAATCTCGTTTCCCCAAGTCTGAGTATTGGCTTTGCAGTGGGCAATGGCCTCGGGCAGCGAAGAAAAAACCACCGTTCCGTCAGGGGCATACCCCTTTTGCCGAGTGACAATCACGTTGAGGCGGTTGGGCAGAGGCCGACCAATCGACTCAAAAGTCTTGCGCCCCATGATAATGGCGTGTCCTTTGGTTTTGTCTTTAAAGAACTTGAGGTCTTCCGGTAGGTGCCACGGCAGTCCGCCGCCACTGCCAATGACGCCGTTTTCTGCTGCCGCTACAATGTGCGACAAGACCACCTTCATACGGAAACCTCGGCTTTGATATGAGGATCGGGGTGATAGTTTACCAGCTGAAAGTCCTCAAACTTAAAGGCAAACAAATCTTTGACCGCCGGGTTGATGAGCATCTGCGGCCCAGGCTTTGGGGTGCGAGTCAGTTGCAGGCGAGCCTGCTCAAGGTGATTGAGATAGAGATGAGCGTCGCCGAAAGTATGAATAAACTCTCCCGGCGCAAGTCCGCAAACTTGGGCCACCATCATCGTTAACAAACTGTAGCTGGCAATATTAAACGGCACGCCCAAAAATACATCAGCCGAACGTTGGTACATTTGGCAGCTCAAACGCCCACCGCTCACATAAAATTGGAAAAAGGCATGACAGGGCGGGAGCGCCATTTTTTCCACTTCACCCGGGTTATAGGCGATGACAATCAGCCGACGGGAATCGGGATTCTCGCGAATTTGCGAAACCAGATTGGCAATTTGGTCCACGGTTCGGCCATCCGCCGTTTTCCAGGAACGCCATTGGGCTCCATAGACGGGGCCCAGATCACCGTTTTCATCCGCCCACTCATCCCAGATGCGAACTTGATTTTCTTTGAGATACCGGATGTTGGTGTCGCCCGACAAAAACCACAGGAGCTCGTGAATAATTGAGCGCAAATGAAGTTTTTTGGTCGTGACCAAGGGAAAGGACGATTGCAGGTCAAAGCGCATTTGGTGTCCAAAAACACTCAAGGTGCCGGTTCCCGTGCGGTCGGTTTTGGGTGAGCCTTCATCGAGAATCCGTGACATCAGGTCCAGGTATTGTTTCATTCCAACTCCTTGTCGGTGGTTCGACCATAACTTGACCCAGGCGGGGAGCCAAGTCCGGACATAAGGGATTTGCTGGATCCAAAATAACTAAATCTAGGAGTGGTCCTGCGTCATGCAAAGGGGACCTATTGAATAAGCCGAGGCCTAACTTTACTCGCCGCACCAGCTTTGTTATGACCCGGATTAAGATTGAGAAGTTGATTAAGATCAGTTGGTCCTTGCCGCCGCTTCAGGAGAATCAATGGAAATTCGGGATCCCGTTCACGGTTCGCTGATTTTAGAGAATGGAGAGGTCGCAGTCCTTGATACTCCCGCCTACCAGCGCCTGCGAGCCATCAAGCAGCTCGGTTTTATGGAGTTTAGCTTTCCAGGTGCAACTCACAGTCGGTATCTCCACTCGCTGGGCGTGTGTCACCTCGCCGGCCTGGCTTTTGATCACATTTTCGCCAACTACCCTTTTCAATATAGCGATACGGGTCGCCGCCTCAAGCAAACAGTGAGGCTCGCGGCTTTGCTTCATGACATTGGCCACGGGCCCCTCAGTCATACGACCGAAGAGGTGATGCCCCAACTCAGTGATCTCTCGGTGAAGGCCTATCAGAAGCGTCGCGCGGAATGGGTGCGCAAAGATGACCAAACCCGGCTGGCCAATCATGAAGACTATACGATCAAGTTTATCACCGATTCGAGTTTGACCCCCGTGTTGCGCCGGGAGTTTAACGACATCGATCCGATTCACATTGCTTGTCTCATCGACAAATCGCTGGAGTGCCCCGACGATTTTTTCAAAGAAGGGACTCACGATTTTCGCACGATTTTGAGTCAGATCGTCAGTTCAGAAATGGACGTTGATCGGATGGACTACCTTGAGCGCGATGCCTACTTCTGCGGAACTAACTACGGCAAAGTGGAACTCAACTGGTTACTCAACAACCTCACGTATCATGAACTGAATGGCCAACTGCATCTGGCCCTCAATCGGCGCGCACTCTATACCTTTGATGATTTTTTACTGGCTCGCCATCACATGCATCTCATGGTTTACTTCCATCACAAGAGCATCATCTACGAAGAAATGCTGATGAGATACTTGGCGAGCGAAGACTGCCAATTTTTTCTGCCGGCCGACATCGAAGACTACATCTCTTACACTGATTACGCTTTGTATCAGCATCTCGCGCAGGTGGACAACACGTGGGCTCGGCGAGTGGCGCAAACTCACCCCTTTCGCATGCTGTTTGAGTTTCACTCCACGGAGCCGAATTCCCGCACTGAAAAAATGGCCCAACACCTCAACCAAGAGGGCATTGAAACCATTCTGGCCAGCACTTCCGCGCGTTTGAGCAAATATCATTCGCCCAGTCCCGAGGAGCGCTCGGTACAGATTTTTGTGGTGGACCAATACGACCGCCAAACCAAGCCGTATCCGATTGAAAAATCGACGGAGATTTTTCAAAAATACGAAGAAATACGACGTATCGAGCGCATTTACGTGGCTCCGGAAGAGTTCGATCGGGCCGAAAAAATCATGCTAAAGAACCGCCTGTAACTTAAGCGTTGTTCATCCTTGGTCCCATTGCTATCCTTTGAGACTCAAGGATTGAGGCATGTATATTCTAGGTCTTTCTTGCTACTACCATGATAGCGCGGCGGTGCTGATTCGCGATGGTGAAATCATTGCGGCAGCCCAAGAGGAAAGGTTCACGCGCAAAAAACACGATCCTGGTTTTCCTGTCGAATCTGTGCGGTTTTGCCTGCGGCAAGCGGGCATTCAGTTGAGCGATGTCGCTTACATTGCCTATTACGACAAACCCTTTTTAACCTTTGAGCGCCTCATTGAGACCTACATCGCCTTGGCCCCGCGGGGCTGGCGGAGTTTTGTCACCTCGATGCCGGTGTGGCTCAAAGACAAATTGAACCTCAAATGGCTGCTCAAGCGCGAGCTCTGCCAACTGCAGGAGGGGCTGAAGACCAAAGACCTCCCGCCGCTCCTCTTTTCCCGCCATCACTTGTCGCATGCCGCGAGTGCATTTTATCCCAGCCCCTTTAATGAAGCGGCCGTTTTGTGTTTGGATGGGGTGGGTGAGTGGGCCACCACTTCGGTGTGGGTAGGAAAAGGAAAAGACCTGCAAGCACAGTGGGAGATTCGCTTTCCACACTCTTTGGGCCTTTTATATTCGGCCTTTACTTATTTTACCGGCTTTAAGGTGAACTCCGGCGAATACAAGCTCATGGGATTGGCGCCCTACGGGGAGCCGCTGTTCGTCGATAAAATCAAAGAGCACCTCATTGATATCAAAGACGATGGCACCTTTCGGCTCAACTTGGAGTACTTCGATTTTGCGACTGGCCTTAAGATGACCAACGCGAAGTTTAACCGTTTGTTTGGTGGGCCCGAGAGAAAGTCGGAGGCTCCGGTTACGGTTCGTGAAATGGACCTCGCGAGATCAATTCAACAAGTCACCGAAGAGGTTGTTCTAAAGTTAGCGCGCACGATTCGGCGCGAGACCGGCCAGCGTCATCTCTGCCTGGCGGGCGGCGTGGCACTTAATTGCGTGGCTAATGGCAAAATTGTGAATGAAAAGATCTTTGAAGGATTGTGGGTGCAACCGGCCGCCGGAGATGCGGGTGGAGCTTTAGGGGCTGCACTGTGCGCTTGGCACCAACACTTGGGTCACGATCGCACTATTTCTTCGAGCGATGGAATGCGCGGGGCCTACTTGGGACCTGAGTGGAAGCCAGAGGAGATCGAGGGCTTTCTCAAGGAACGACAGATTCCGCATCGGCGTTTGAGTGAGGAAGCGCTGGTCGATCAGGTTGCGGATTTGCTGGCGCAAGGCAATGTCATCGGGTGGTATCAGGGGCGAATGGAATATGGGCCGCGCGCCTTGGGCAATCGTTCGATTCTGGGTGATCCTCGTAACGTCGAGATGCAAACCAACATGAACTTAAAGATCAAATTTCGCGAGTCCTTTCGACCCTTCGCGCCGGCGGTAATGGCTGAAAAGAGCCACCAGGTTTTTGATCTCGAAGAGCGCAGTCCGTATATGCTCCTCGTTGGCGTGGTCAATCAGCAGTGGCGTTGTCCGACGGGAGGTCTGGATCGAGGTAAACGCGGCTTGGATCTGCTAAAGGTCCAGCGCTCATTGGTTCCCGCCATCACCCACGTCGACTATTCCGCTCGCGTGCAGACCGTTCACCCGGACACCAACCCACTTTTTCATCGCTTGTTGGAACGCTTTGATCAGAAAACCCAGACACCAGTCCTGGTTAACACCTCATTCAATGTGCGCGGCGAACCCATTGTATGCCGACCGGAGGAAGCATATAATTGCTTTATGCAGACGAATATCGACTACTTGGTGATGGGTCCCTTTTTGTTGGCCAAGAGCGAACAAACAGGTCGCGCCGAAGATTATCATCGTCAATTTGATTTGGATTAAACGTGAAAAACTTCTTTAAAAGCCTCTATCGCCAATGGATGAAGTTCAGTCACTTGCTAGGCTTGGTCGTAACGGGCTTTTGGCTTTCCGTTTTTTACTATGTGGTGCTCACTCCGATCGGCGTTACTTGGCGCATCCTCGGCAAGAACCCCTTGCGGTTGGGTTGGGAAACTAAAGTTAACACTTATCGAGAATCGAGCGACGTGCTCGACCCTCGTCACATGGAGCATCCCTATTGATAAAAGATCTGTTGGTTGATTTTTGGGGTTTCATGAAGGTCCGCAAGAAGTTCTGGCTTGCGCCGATCATCCTGGTGCTCATTTTGTTGGGGTTGCTGCTGATCTTCGCTCAAACCAGTCCGTTGGCGCCGTTTATCTATCCGCTGTTTTGAGGAAAAGTACCACGATGCGATCATTGCCGCCTTTGGCTGAAAAAATTCTTGCTCAAGGGAAGGCGACCCAGATTGCAATCATCCTAACGGCTTGTTCGGCTTTTGTTTGGCACTCGCAGCATGCCTATTTTGCCGATTCGGAAATCTTCTCATTGACCCTGGCGAGAGTTCACCAGTCGGTGGACATTGGTCAGAGTTACAAGTTTTTGTTTTCGTTGATTCTCAAGTTGACCCTGCTGTTTGACCTGCAGGCGGAAGAGCCCTTGCTGATGGCCCGCTTGCTCTTTGCAGTCGTGGGAGTGGTTAATCTCCTGTTGGCCGCGTCACTCTATAAACTGATTTTTCGCCGCCCTTATCTTGAAGCGACGCCTATTATTTTTATTCTCGGTTTTACCATGTTCTTTGAGCGAGGGTTTCGCATTCGGGCCGACAACCTCTCGGCGACTTGGCATTTGCTCACCGTGTGGTACTTCATGAAGTACTGGTACTATCGGCCGGCGACCACCAAACAAGAGAGCCTGCACATTGTGGGGCTCTCGGCCCTTGAGTTGCTGATGATCATGACGACTTTGAAGGCGGGTCTGATGCTTATCGCCCTCCAGATCTTATATTTTGTGGCGATTCGGGGTTTACCATCTGAAAGAAGAGAACAAGTCAAACGCGCCTTGTATTGGAAAATCCGCAATCAAGTGGATCTGACTCTTCTGGCCTTGGTGTTCGTATTTTACTTTCGGTCCTCGGTGGATCTTTTGGAAGTTTTTTTTGGATCTTCGGCGTATTTGAGAGAGTCCATGCAGGCGGGGCGAGGAATGGCGGGGTATTTTACCGTCGCCTCATTTTTTCACGTGACGAAGTTTTTACGAGAAAATCCCCTTTCTTCGCTCGTATTCTATTTGCCATTGGTCCTGGTGGTGGGGCGGATAATTCGGCGATTGCTCTCTAAAAAGCCCTGGGCGGATCGAACGAGTGCCTTTTATTTTTATTGTTTTATAGTCATGGTCTTCTTTATCTTGTTTCCAGAAAAGTATCCGTTTTTTCTAGCCAGCTTGTTGCCCGTTTTAAGTTTGCCGGGTGTCAGGTTTGGCACGTTGCTGATTTTCAAGGCGACCCAATGGTTACCGAAAATGGTGGGCGGGCGTAACCACCGTTATTGCCTCAGTCGAATTTTGTTTATGGTCTTTTGCTTAGTTTCATTGGTGACGGGGGCTCGAACGGTCATCGAGCGAAGTTCCAATGCCGGTCAAATTCATTTTATTCAAAATATGACGGCCTACATGAATCGCCTGGGTAAGGTGTTTTACTATGACGTCATTGGCATGCTGCCGGATCATGAACCCTTAATCGCTTTTGCTGGACCCAACCAAGAGGAAGAGAATCGCCGCTCGTTTATTCGACTGCAGGCGGAGCTTCCACCGTTTGTCTTTTACACGCGGAAGATGACTTTTCTGGAACCTCATATCAACTCCTTGCTCGGCCGCCGCTATCTTAATCTTGGGCAAGGAATATTTGTTCGTGGTAAGCGGCATACTCCCGCTATCACGGATACCCGGGAATGGATGGGGGACACCATGGTTGTGGTACCCGTGTCCAGCCTTGACAAGGAAGTTGAGAGTCTCGAGGTGATCTTTTCCTCGGTGCCAGAGTATGTGCGGCCCGGCGAAATCGAGCCGGAGGCCTTTAAGGTGCCAATCAATTTTTTTATGATTGAGGAGACGGGGGCCGTCTACTCAATTCCTGAGCTCTGGGTCGAAGACGAGTTGGGATTTATCACCGTTTACGATGAAACGCGTCCGTGGAAATACGTGCGTAAGACAGCGAAGAACTTCTTGTTTCCCAAATTTACCAAGCAAATTGGCATCAGTGTTTATCCGCCGATTGATTTTCAGCCTCAGGACTCCTTATTGTTTTTATTCGCCTTTGACGTCGGCATGTAGGCGGGTCGGTCGTCGAAGCGGGCTGGTTTTTCCAGGAAAACTTGATTCCGCGCAGGGTTAATGTGAAAGTGGGAAGCATTCCTCTTGAAACTGCGGGAATCAATGAAACTCAGTATTGTTATACCCACAATCGGTCGAACGGCGGCATTGCGTAGATGCCTCTCGTCACTCGTGTTTCAAGCCGATCCTGGATTTAATTTCGAAATCATTGTGGTCAGTAACCCGGGTCAGCAAGCAGTTGCTGAGGTGGTTGAGGAGTTTTCCTTGTCAGGCACGTTGATTCGCTATTTGGCCCTGGAGCAAAGTGGGGCCAACCGCGCTCGTAACTTGGGTGCTAGCGTTGCAACGGGCCGATATCTTTTGTTTCTTGATGATGATACCGAACTGGCGGGACAAGATTTCCTTCTGAATTTAACTGAGTTCATTGAAGGACCACGGGCTGAAGTTGCTTGGGGCGGTTATTATTTGAGCCCGTCAGCCGCAGATTTTTCATCTCGGGCTTATAACTGTGCCGCTAATCTGTGGCTCATGAAGTCTTGCAAGGCACCCCGGCGCCGACCTGTTATGGTGGGCGGTTGTACCTTAGTTGACCGCCAAGTGTTCACCCAAGTTGGCGGGTTTGACCTCAAGCAGATGGGTGCGGCCGAGGAGTTGGCTCTGAGCCAGCGCGTGCAGGCCCAGGGACATCGAGTCGTCCTCAATAGAAAACTATCGGTTCATCACCACTTCCAGGGAGGATGGGTTCGGGCTCTCGGCAATGCTTATCGCCACGGTCGGGCCAAGCCATCGACGCAAGACCCGCGCCTCGATTCCATCCCTATGCGTCAGACCTTTTCGCTCGTTCGACGCTCATTAGTTTTAGATCAGACATTGGAGCGGGGCCGAAGGTTTCAGTTCTTGATTCCGAGCCTTGCTGCCTATTACGTTGTAGTATTGGTTGGGGCGACCGTCGGGCGGTGGAAATTGCGGTCAGAAGGTGCCTCAGCGCCCGCGCTGGGTGGTATTCGCTCCAGTTCCGGTCAATAGCAAGTGTGTGGTGGAACAATGTCCCTGATGCGAGATTTTTTTAGAAAAATTCCTTTGGCGCGCCAGGTTTACCATCGGCAACGAGCACCTAAGGTGCCGGATATTTCGTTGGCGTTTCCTAAGATGATTCGCCTCGAAGCGTCCTCTTATTGCCAACTCAAGTGTCCTTCCTGCCCAACCGCCCAAGGGGACATTCATCGCAGTCTGGTGGGCTCAAAATTTCTCAAATTTGAAACCTTTAAGCGCCTCGTTGATGGAGCCGACTGGGTTAAGGAAATTGAACTGAGCAACTGGGGTGAGATTTTTTTAAATCCCGAACTGGTTTCGATTTTTAATTACGCCTATAAAAAACAGATCAGCTTGGTCGCCTACAATGGCGTGAATTTTAATACTGTTAAGGATGAGGCCCTAGAAGCATTGGTTAAATATCGGGTGAAGGCTCTGACCTGTTCGATAGATGGCGCATCTCAAGAGACCTACGTCAAATATCGAGTGCGAGGCAACTTTGACCAGGTGATTGCGAACCTTCGACGCCTCAACGAATTCAAAAAAGCCTATAAGTCTGAGTTTCCTCGCCTGACTTGGCAGTTTGTTCTCTTTGAGCACAACAAGCATGAGCTCGAAAAGGCCCGCGCTCTAGCTCACGAGTTAGGAATGGAATTTTACACCAAGGTTTCCTGGGACGATAGCCTGGCGGCGAAAGTGGATGGGGAGCCGGGGTCCGAGCCGATCTCCGAGAAGGTCTCCGAAGGGGTTTTGCAATGAGTGAAAAATCGGTTCAAGAGACGATCACTGATCTCGAGGAAAATAAGCACGAGTATTATAAGGGAATTTGTCACCAGCTTTGGACGCAGCCACAAATTCATGCTGATGGGACCATTTTAGGTTGCTGTTCAAATTTTTGGGGAACCTTCGGCAGTGTTTTTGAGTATCCCAATTTGCTGGACGCCATTAACAATGAAAAGCTGCGCTACGCTCGCAAAATGCTCGCCGGCGAAGCTCCTGAAAAGGCCGGCATCCCCTGCACGGACTGCCACCACTGGAAAGTCATTCGAGACATGAAAAACTGGGTGACTCTCGAAGAAATCAAAGACGCGGGCATTTAAAGTACGACTCGTTTAATAACGGGCCGAGGCGAGTGCCCTAGAGCCTCTCCATCGGTTGCCGCAAGAGGCGCTTTCGATATTGATAGGCCACCATGTAGAACGGTTTACGAATAGGCCAAGCCAGTTTATAGAAGAGCCAATAGGCTGGGACCAAAACCTTGCCATAAATCGGGCAAAGGATCTTCCAATAAAAACCCATCACCAGATTCCAGTAGAGGGGCATGACGACACCCCAGAACATTGGAACCATGACTTTCCAATAAAAATTGCCGATGACTCGCCAGCGCAAAAGATTAGCTAAACTATAGGTCCGCCAGTAAAGCCAATTGTCAATCGCCTTAACTCGCCAGCGCAAAAGATTAGCTAAACTATAGGTCCGCCAGTAAAGCCAATTGCCAATCGCCTTAACTCGCCAATAAGTCCAACAAGCCGTCGGCCACAGAGCCCGCCAATAAATCAACTGAAAAGTTCGTCGCACTAATCCGCCGGTCAGGTGAAAGGTCGCTTTTGGGGCGGGGTGAAACAAAAACCACATCAGACGCCAGCGGAAAACTTGATAAAAATGGCTCAACCAAAAGCGCGTCGCTTTGGTGTTGATTGTCGGCATTTCGATTTTGATATTTTCGCTCGGAGCCAACATTCCTCGAAAATCCTCAAAAGCCAACTCATCGAGACTATGGTGGAAAAAGATGCGACAGGTCTTGGACAGAATCATTTGTCGGCGGGCCGGGGAGCGGCTGTATTCCGACTGACTGGGTGGTGGATGAAGATGGTAGATCGCCACATCATTGAGCAAAAAGCGCTTACCACTTTGTGCGAGTCGAAAACCCAGATCGACATCTTCAAAGCCGTAGTACAAAAAAGTCTTGCGGAACCAGCCGAGGTTCTTAAAGTCCTCAGCCTTGACTGCCAGAGAATGGGTGCAAACGTATTTCCAGTGATTGTGAAGCTTGTTCCAGTCATCTGTAGCTTGAAACGAAGCCCAATAAGGGTCTTCCGGGTACGTATCAATCTCGGGATCAATCAACTGGTAACTCGTGAGCTCATTGGAAACGTCTTCGTTCAGAAATAAGCGCTTCCCCTGAATGACATCATACTTTTCCATCTTGACGGCGAGGTCGGACAAGTAGTGCGGAGGTAGGAGCATGTCAGAATCCAAGAACAGGAGGATGCGGCCGTTGGAGTTTTTCACTCCCGCATTGCGGGCAATTCCGGCACGGAACTGACTGTCGCCCCTTTGGCGAGGGGTCAGGCGCGAAAAATAAAGATACTTAAAATTGCGCGTACCTTGGTAAGGAGCAACAAATCGAGCCAGCTCTTCTTGGGTCCCATCATTGCTGCCGTCATCAACGACGATGACTTCAAAATTTTCGGCCGGCAGGTTTTGCTTGAAGGCATGGCGAATGACGTTCTTAAGGTAATCACGACTGTTATAGGCCGGGATAATGACCGACACCTGAATATCACGCTGAGCCGTGACGGTTTGAAACAAGGGACTGAGGTCCGGCTCCAATTCGCGATCCGTGGGAATGTGGGGTTCATAGATATCAACGCCCTTAGGTCCACGAATACGAAGATATTTGCCGGCTCGTCTCACCAACTGGGCAGTCTTACGCAGGGTCTGATTAATCTTGGGAGTCACAAACATGCGCCGGGTTTCAATGGGGTCGAGGGGAAAGTAAAAGTGAAGCGCATTGAGTACTGGTTGGGGCAGGCTGGCGACGTACTTGGGAACGGCACCCGGTTGAGTGACCACTAAAGTGTAGTAAGTCGACTCGGAATGGCTCTGCATAACGGCCAATAGACGAGTCTCCGGTGCGCCGGGATTTCCCAACAGCACATTAAACCCGATGCCTTGTTGGGCCAGTTGCACAACTTCCTGTTCCAGAGTTGGAGACCATCCGCGCGCGGAGATTTGGGTGATCACTCGAAGGCCCAGGTCATGGCAATGAGCGAGAATTTCAGAGCGCCAGGGGTGGTGTACGAAGTAACAGGGGAAAATGACCGCTTGGTATTGAGATGAGTGGGCCCGATCTAAGCTGCGAAAAATTTCCGCAGGAACTTTGCTCTCGGTGAGAGCCCCCATCTCGGTGCAAAACCCGCAGGAGCAGCGGGCCTCTTGAGAGAAAGGCAAAAAATAAAACCGACCGCCGAGCTGTTCAAGATCGGTGGTATTGGTGGGACTCCATGTCCTCTTTGTTGCCTCGTAGACGTCTAACTGCATCCTGCGTTTTCTTTAGCTCGTTTAAGTTATTAAAAGTGGGGCCGTAACCGCAGCCACTCTTTGTATCTATTCAGGGTAAATTCTTTTTTCAATATAAAAACAAACAGAGCCGTGACCTCATGGGCGCGCGGGCGGCGGTGTTCATTCCTCTCGGCCCACTGTTGCCCCATCTGAAAAGCATGATCATATAAAACCAAAAGGAGTTCCATCAGTTTAGACGGATAGGGGCACGCGTCAAAAACCGCGGCGGTCCCAGTTTCGACGGTGATACCATTTTGCCGACGGCGTTCAGCCCCAAATCCTTGCCAGAAGCCCTTCGCAAAAAAGCCCTTTAGACGCAGGTGGAGACGGTGTTCCACGCTCAAGTTTTGGTCGAACTTCAGCCGATGTCCCATTTTTATCAAACGCAAATTCAATTCAGTTTCAGCCCCGCCAAACAAGATGTCGGAGTTAAAGCGGATTCCGCTCTCAAAAACTTTGCGGCGAAAGACCATATTTCCACCGACCAAATTGGTGGTGAAGCCACTTTGACGAACAGACGCCTCTAGCCATTGGCGACAAATGGAGTTGTAGACTTGTTCGCAGGTGTTGGCATTCGCCGGGAGCGTGTAGGGGCCACCCACCGCGGACACTTCTGGCCATCGTTTGAGCTGGGCGAGGGCGCGCTGAAAGTAATCTCGTTGATCGAGAAAACAATCGTCGTCCAAAAAAACCAGGAAATCGCCCTGGGCTTTTTTAATGCCGAAATTGCGAGCCAAATTGACTCCGAGCCGACCCACTTCCCAAAAGTGCCAATTCGAATAGTTGGAAAAGGATTTTTTGAGTTTTCTCTCGAGCGCCATGTCCGGAAGGTTGCTCACGATGTGAATCTCGACCTCATCGAGGGGAAAATCCTGGCGGTAAATTGAGGTAATCAGTTCGAGCAGCGAATGGTGGCGTTTATGAGTGGGAATAATGACCGATACAAGCATAGACATTTTGTACCAATCGCGATTGAGACGGTCAATTGACAGAAGCGCAAGCCTTCCGTACAAGCGAGGGTGGAGGTTGGTGCAAATGAAGGTATTGGTGGTCGGGCAAGGTGGTCGCGAACATGCTTTGGTGCGAAGTCTCAAGTCTGCCCCCAGTGTAACCAAGGTGTTAGCGCTACCTGGGAGTGATGGAATGGCGGGCGCCGCAACCTGCCACAAACTCGCCCCCTCTGATCATCCGGGTGTGCTCCAGTTTTGTCGTGACAACCAAGTTGACTTGGTGGTTGTGGGCCCCGAAGTCCCTCTGGCAGAGGGTTTGGCCGATGTTCTACGAGCCGACCAGCGCGCGGTCTTTGGCCCCTCCCAAGCCGCCGCCCAACTCGAAGCGAGCAAGATCTTTGCGAAAAAATTTATGGATCGCGCCCGAGTTCCTACCGCTCGCTATTTTGTGGTGGATTCCGTGGCGGAGACGATGGCTAAGGCATCACACTTTGCTCCCCCCTACGTGCTCAAAGCCGACGGGTTAGCGGCGGGTAAGGGTGTTTACATTTGTAAAACCGACGATGAATTGCGATCGGCGGCGATCGGTTTGTTTGAACAGGGCGTTTTGGGCGAGAGTGGCCGCCGCGCACTCCTTGAGGAATTTCAGCCCGGTTGGGAATTGAGTTTCTTGGTCTTGACCAATGGCTTCGCTTATCAGGCCTTGCCCCTCACGCAAGACCACAAGCGCCTTGGTGACAATGATCAAGGACCCAACACTGGGGGGATGGGAGTCGTCGGACCACTCAAGATTGCGCCGGAACTTCGTCAGCAAATTTTGCAAACCATCATTGAACCTTCGGTTCGCGAGCTGGCAAAGGAGTCGCTGCTTTATCGCGGCGTTCTTTATGTTGGCGTGATGGTCACCCCAATGGGACCGCTGGTCCTTGAGTACAACGTTCGATTTGGTGACCCCGAGACCCAAGTGATTTTGCCGCTGCTCGAGGGAGATTGGGGTCAGGTCATGTGGCAAGTGAGCCAGGGAAAATTGCCCGAACTCAGCTGGAAATCCGCTTTTTGTGCTTGTGTGGTGTTGGCTGCGGCCGGATATCCTGATGATCCGATAAAGGGGGCGCCGATTTCGGGACCAGTCGATCAAGAAACCCCGGCCGCTTATTGTTTGCATGCGGGCACTCGTCGCAATAGGGATGGTCACTGGGAGACGAGCGGAGGGCGCGTGCTCAATGTCGTAGGCCAGGGTGCCACACTCGAGCTCGCCCTCAAGGAAGCCTACCAATTAGCTGACCAAATCACTTGGCCAGGAAAACAAATGCGTCGGGACATCGGCCGACAAATGGTGCAGCGAACGTGAATTTTGAACAAGTCAAACCCCATCTCGAGGGCGGTGGCCTGATTGCCTATCCCACGGAAACCGTGTGGGGTCTTGGCGCTCTCTACGACAACGAGAAGGCCTTGGAGAGTTTGATTGAGCTCAAGGGGCGCGAGGTCACCAAGGGCATCAGTTTGTTGGTCCCAGATTTTTATATGGCTCAAGATGTCGCGCTAATTGATGACGAGAGGATTAAGAACTTTCTTCGTATCGCTTGGCCTGGACCGCTCACGGCGGTCCTGCCGGTCCGAAGTGTGATTTCTCCTCTGATTCACGGGGGAACGGGCTACGTCGGCTTACGCCTTTCCACTCACCCGGTGGTCACGCGATTGTTGGCCTTGACTCAAAAACCTCTCACGACGACGAGCGCCAACAAGTCGGGCGCTCCTCCGGCGCTCAGTGCGGACGATCTCTACTGGCTTCCACCCGAGGTCGGGGTGGTCAGTGAAGCAAATCTTGAAGCGGGAGGCCAGCCGCCATCCACTGTGGTGCGGTTTCAAAAAGATGGCATTCAAATTTTGCGAAGCGGAGCCATCTCCGACGACGAACTCTTGCGCTTAGCTCATCTTTGCGACTTGGCCTTGATCTAAAGAACCGCTTGGGCTGGGAGAGGGTCTTCGTCGCAGGCGATGAAAAAATCCCCAAGCGCTGCCGAGCCCATAAGCCCAGTGCGTGAGCGCGAAGGCTCCGGCCAGGCGGAAAAACTCACTTGCTTGACGGGACCTTCGGCAGAGCCGCCAAGACTCAAGAGTTAAAAGCAATCCGTAAGCAGGGATCACCCAAATACTTGGTGGAAAAATGAAGCCAAGAACAGGCAGTGCCATGGCAATCAACACCCCCCCGGCCGATGCCACCGATGGCCAATGAACTTCCTGGCGATGGGGTGAAACTTCGCAACTTTGGGCCGAGCCGAAGCGAAACATTCGGGTGGCCCACTCGCGCCAGGTTTGCACGCAATTGTTCGTCACCAATGGTCGAGCTGTGAGTTGCAAATGAAAACCCTGGCGACCGAGTCTGAGTCCAAGTTCGACATCTTCACAGGTTCGATGGAATTTTGCGCTAAAATTGCCCACCTCGAGGATTGCCGAGCGGAGAAACAAGGCATTGGTCGTGGGCAAATGGTCGACCAACCGTGGTTCGCTGGGTTGATGGCCTTGGGCTGAGCCGCCATGTCCGAGCGGGCTCGCGAGCATGAGGTTGAGTGTCGCACCCAGAGGAGACTCGCCGTCCAGTCGATTGGGCGCTCCCACGCCAACACACTTGGGATCGTTCTGCGAGATCTGAAGCCACTGTTGGTACAAATGGCCGAGCCAAGCTTGAGGCGGCCGACAGTCGCCATCGATAAAGGCCACCAAAGGCTGGGTGGCACGTTGGACGGCCCAGGCGCGGCTGCGTCCCAGGTTGTTTTCAGGGGCGACTTCGAGGCAAAAAGGGATGGGACTTAACTGTTGTGCTTGTCGTACCCAGTTGAGGGTGGGATTGAGGCCTCCATTATGAACCAGGACGACTTCCGAGGGGCGCCCACTGGCCGGTTCGGCAAAAATCTTCCGAAACAGCTCGAGCAGACTCTGCTTCTCATCGTAGGTGAGAACAATAAGGGTGATCGGAAGCGTTTCGCTGTGCAAAATGGCACCTACTCTTAAAAAGTTGAGCTTAGCGGGAAAATTTCATTTACTGAAATCCCTTCTCCACATATCTTTAAATGGCCTAAATTTCATGAAATTTCGAAACTTCAGAGGCAGATGAAAAAGCAGACGGTTTTTATTTCGGGAATAGCCGGGTTTTTGGGAAGTCACCTGGCAGACGTGATGTTAGCTCATGGCCACCGAGTGGTGGGCTGCGACAACCTGTGTAGTGGCGATATCACTCATGTGCCCCAAGAAGCCGACTTTCATGAGCTGGATATCAATGACTATCGACGAGTAAACAAGATTACGGCTAACGTCGACGTGATTTTTCACACTGCAGCGACAGCCTATGACGGGTTGAGTGTGTTCAGCCCGCACTTTGTGACGCAGAACGTATATTCGAATACGGTTTCATTGTTGGCTGCGGCCATTGATAACAATGTGCGGCGCTTTGTCTTTTGCTCCTCAATGGCCCGCTACGGTCGCCAGGAAGTTCCTTTTCGAGAGGAGATGACGCCCTCTCCGCGCACGCCTTATGGAGTCGCCAAGTACGCGGCCGAAAAGACCATCGAAAGCCTTTGCCGCATTCACCAACGAGAGTATGTGATTTGTGTTCCTCACAACATCATTGGCCCTCGGCAAAAGTACGACGATCCTTTTCGCAATGTTGCGGCCATCATGATCAATCGGATGTTGCAAGGTAAACAGCCCATCATCTACGGAACGGGACACCAGAAGCGTTGCTTCAGTTATATTCAGGACACGCTTCAGGTATTGGAGCAATTGGTGTTTGCCGATCAAGCGGCAGGACAAATCATTAACGTCGGTCCCGACGAAGAATTTGTGACCATTCTAGAGCTCGCCCAGACCATTGCGGATGTGATCGGCATGGAGCTCAAACCTATTTTTGTCGATGGCCGTCCAGGCGAGGAGTCCTTCGCCAACTGTTCTGCCGACAAAGCTCGCCATTTGTTTAAATACGAAACCAAATACAAGCTGCGCGAAGGGATTGAGGCCATGGTGGAATGGATTCGCCTCAAAGGTCCCAAGCCCTTTAAGTACGACATCGAGATTGAAATCAAGAATGAATTACTTCCTCGCACTTGGCGCGAGGCGATCATTTAGCCGATCTAAATTTCGCGTAGCGAATCAGCGTCCATAAAAACAAGGGACCATCAGTCAATATCGAAAGCTTGGATTCTCCCAGGCGGCGCAAGTAGCGGATGGGAATTTCGCGATAAACACCACCGGACTTGAGGAAGTCGACCGTCATTGCCAGAGAAAAATTGAGATCGTTGGGCAGGTCCCGACAAAATCGCTCGCGGTACTCGGAGCGGAACACCCGCATTCCCGTGCAACAGTCAGCCACTTCGTAACGAACCAGCCAGCGCGTAAGAGTGCGATAGAGCCAATTGCCGAGCCGACGTTGCGGCGGCATTTGAGTCTGAGGATTCAGGCGGTTGCCACAGACCATCCCGGCTTTTTCATTGACTAGAGTTTGGACCATTGGAACCAGGTCCTCAGGTTGGCAAGTGTCGTCGAGATCATAAAAGGCCAAGAGGTCGCCCTTGGCGACTTGGAATCCGGCCTTGAGCGCGCCACCGTAACCGCGATTTTGTCGCAGGGTTAGGAGTTTCACGGCGGGTTGAAACGTTTCGGTGAGCTGAATGCTCCCGTCGGTCGACCCGTCATCGACCACGATAATCTCCATGTCTTGCAGCTTGGCCTGCCGGACAATTTCATCCCGCGCTTGGATTAGTTTTCCCAGCACGGCGGGAATTGCTTCACGTTCATTATGACAGGGAAGAACCAGCGAAAGAAAAGACAAGAATACCCCCGAAGTGTCGTCACTACGGGGATTATTTAAGTCGATGAGTGAGCTAGCGTGCAAGCATTAGTCGATTGGAAGCGGGCGCAGAATAGCGATCCGTTGGTAAATTATCTCACCTCCACCGCAACCGGGCGGC
This sequence comes from Bdellovibrionales bacterium, assembly GCA_020850475.1. GTDB lineage: Bacteria > Bdellovibrionota > Bdellovibrionia > Bdellovibrionales > UBA1609 > JADZEO01. The sequence continues at coordinate 32,378 of JADZEO010000010.1, forward strand.
ATGCACATCTTGATCTGGATGCAATTGGTGAGTGGATCAGCACAACGAATGCACCATTCGGGGCCGCCCGCGGCGTCTGGGCAGGCGGCAATCGTCACGTCATTATTAGTGGCCCCCAAAGCCGGCGGATTGGGTTTGGCGGAAAGAAATGTCTGCGCCTGGGCGTGGGCTTCGGGCACCGTCCCCACATGTGGGGCGATGAACTCAAGGGCAGGTTGAACGCGTTCCTTGAGGTGGTCATAGATTGCATAGACTTTGTTTTCAATTTTTCGTGGCAAGGGTGTCACGTCTTTGAACTCGACTTCGATGGTTGGTATCGAATTGCCCTGGGAGTCGGTCTCAAGTTTAGTGATCAGTCCAGCGAGATCCAGGCAGTAGTCGGCGCCGGTGGGTGAGCGCATGCAGAAGTCGGCACTGCCGGCGTTGTTGTCTACGTCATTGGTCACGCATAAGGTAGTTCCACCCACAACATTAACTTGAGTCGTGCCAGCCGGACAGGGTTGCGCGGGCCATTGGCAATATTGTTCGCCATTGGGAGCTCCCCCTATGTCGAGGCTGCCTACTACTGGAGGTCCCGGATGGCTGGGGCAGGGCGCAGGCGCTGTAAAGATTGATGGGTTGCGCAGCTCAAAGGCACCTACAAATTTCAAGGCAAATTGCTCCATCGTATTGTAGGCGAGGAGCGACAGGCGCATGTGGCTACGAGTTTTGGCAGAGTTACCCATGTCGGTCATTAACAACGAAACTCCCGAAGCCAAAATGATCACGGTGGCCATGGCCATCACAAGAGTCGAAAAGCCTCTTTCGTTGCTTATCGGGCTGGGTGTCCGTGAGGTTAAGAGTGAGCGCTTCATCAAAAACCCTCCGTCGAATTAGCTCGGGTAATATTGGGAAAGTTAAAATCGTAGAAATAAATTTGTCCCAAAACCCGTTCAAAAAAGCGGCGGTCGTTGGGAGGGTCGACCATTCCAGGTGGTGGCCCCATGACGTTGTTTCGGAACACCACGGATATCGTTCGATCCATTTCTGAATAAGTGGCTGTGGTGACGCAATCCCCCGCCCCCATTTCATCGGGTCGGCAGAATCGCCATAGATTGCGTTCTGGATTGTTGAACACTCGCATCACAATCCGGATGTCAACACCTCGAAGAGGAACAGCCAAAGAGGCATTGGGTGGGTCAGGGTTTATAACTGCAACGTCGACCACATTTTCAAAGGAAATTGAACTGCCGTTGGCCGAATTGTCTCCCGCGCGCAAGGGAATGGCGGCCCCGGGACCCATCGATTCTGTAATCCAAAGAACACCAGAGAACTGACTGGTTTGATGTTGGTAATACACACCGATGCCGTTGACGTCGGTGAGTTTATCTCCGGCGGCATTGCCACCGCTGCGTTGGGATTCCTTAAGAAAGGCCGCTAGAGTTGTGACTGGAGGAGAGGGGATTGCGGCACTAAAATCCGAGGCGACGGTGTCGGGAGCCCTTACAAGCTGGCGAACCCGTCCGCAGGTATTACCGGCAAAACAAGAACCAGCTGTGACCTGGGGATCAAAGGCGTTGAGGTCGTTGTTTCCCGCCCAGTACACGCCAAGGCCCTGACCCATGTGGCGCAAGATCGCCATGTTGGCCGTCATCAGGTTGTCAATCATATGCTGGCGCTGCTGACTGACTTTAACACCCTTGTTGGTTTCGATGATGAGAGTTCCCGCCGCCAGAAAAATGATCGAGGCAATGACCATCGAAATCATTAGCTCCGGAAGGGTAAATCCATATTGAGTCAAACTGAGAGAATGTTTTTGTTCGCTGTTTGGCACTCCAAATCCTCCCCCTTATATACCTTAGGCTTATCGGCCTTGTGTCCGTTGCACTCAACCGAGGGAAGTGAAATGTCGGCGACGCAAAAATCGGTATGGGAGCTGGTCGTGAATAGGTTTGATTTGAGTGCTTCAAATTGAGAATTGCATCAAACAGAAACACCAAGGCGCGACAGGGATTGTCGCGCTCCGGGCGTAGGCTGGTAATTGGCGGCAATTTTATTTTTGATGCAGAACTTCCATAGAGTTGCCGATGAGTTATGTAGAGCTGGAACAGGCAAAGGTCGGTTTCAACTCAGACAAGGGAATTGAAAATTAACTTGGGGTAGTAAACTTGTCTTGTCGAGCGTTTGTAAAGGTGAACAATAGCAAGGGTTTCTCGTTGCCCGAAGTGGTGGTTTCTATTGCCATCATTGGAGTGACGGCGCTTGGTATTTCGCAACTGTTCATTACGGGTGCAACCGGCACCAAGGCGATGAATCAAACCAGCGCCTGCGTGAACCACTTGAACTCGGTGGTCAACCGCCTGCGTTCACTCGGCACTCGAGTCGTAGTCGGTGACTTCCTGCCCGCCCTCGGTGGTTCTCTAGTTAATCGCTGGGCAGTCGATGGGGTCGGTACAGTCGCCATTGAGCAAGATATCACCGCAATCAATCCAGCGGATCGTTACCCTGGCATCGCTACTTTTAACATCACCAACGTACCCGCCAACCCGGCGGATGTCTTATTGTTGCGTTCTCCTCATCTGATTCAAGGGGTGATGGGTGGTGTGCTTGCGATTTACAATAGCAATACTGCGGCCTTTTGCACGGGCGCGACAGGGAGTATTTATAACGTTCCTCCAGGACCTGTGCTGAGCTCTCTTTTTGCTCCCTCGTCTAACGCCCAAACTTTAATTGGCCTTGAGACGCGGATTCGAGTCCAGCCATACAACTTAGCCACCGGTTTGATCGATGGTGCCTGTCCGTCCCCGCTCATTATTGCTCCGCGGGGCTCGCCTGCTCACATGCCTAACATCATGGCGAGCGGACGCACGGGCGGAATCGCCACCGGCCTTGTGGCTGGTGGACCCGCTGGAACAGCAACCGAAAATCAAAACTTAGTCAACTGGGGTGCGGGAGTTCGAAACGATCTTGGTTTGCTTGTAACTTTGCGGGCGAATTACACTGACGTTAACGCGGTTCCTATGGGGTGCACGGCCGAGATGCGCCTTCAGTATCCAGAAGACACCGGAGTTCCGGGAGCTCCCAATATCGTGATCAACCGCAACTCGACGTGGGATAATCCGGCGACCAGCCCGGCGACGGCCCGCACTGGAGAGTCACCGGTGGGGCCGTTGACGGTAACTGAGACTGATGTGAACTGCCAAACCCGCACTCAAAATGATGTTCGGTTCCAGATTGGTTACACCGTTGCCAACACGAACGAAGCTGGCACTGTGCTGCTTTGTCGGGATCGCTCCTACCAATTGCCGCCACCTGAGAGTGCCGCGGCAAGCTCTTACTTTGCTGCTTGCTTGGTGGGCGGGGTGCCGGACCTGTCTCGAGCCCAATATCCTCCGGCGGCCTATTTTGCGCCAGGTACCGATGGGCTACCCCGACCGCAACACGATAACACGGCCTGGGCCCCTGGCGGAACCGTTGACGTTCCCTATATTCTTGGTATTGGTGCGCCTTGGGGCTATGTTCCTCCCGCGAACTTCATTAATGTCGGCGACAATATATGGGTGCCCTGTGACCAGGTTCAAGTTTGCGGAGAAAACCCGACCGGTGGTGGTGTCAACTTGGGTGGCGGCGTGAAATCCTATGATCTTATTTTTGCCAATCTCCCCTCGGGTTGTGTCATGCAGCTAGATGTGAGGTCCGTTGACTCGGCGGGAAACCTTTCGCCCATTCGTAGCATTGACAACACCACAGTTGCCAGTGGAGCTAATATTGTGGAGTATCCGCGTTGCGGTGTCTGGTGCGGTGGTGGCGCGGCCTATGGTGCCCCACAAGGCTACTTCAGTTGCGGCGGCTGCCCGTAATATCAATACCACCGAGATTGCCGTTGGCTAGTTTGCCGAACCTGTCGAGTTGATCGACAGCAGCAAGCGTTTCGACAGCCCGGTTTTAATAGACCCCAAAATTTTGCGTTATGCCGGAATGCTGACTGGTCCGCCTCTTGCTTAGTCTTAATATAGAGCGAGAACCGGGGATGTCTCAGAATGAGACAAGGTAATTGAGCATGAACGCAAAACTCATCAAACAACTTACGAGACTAATTTGCATTGCACTGGTCGCCACGCCCGGAAGTTTGTGGGCGGCGGTTCGGAATCCCTTCGCCTTGACCTACATGGAAGGCTACGATCTCGACCTGAGCGCCATCGAAAAAATCAGACCTCGTGAAGAGCTGGCGCGAATTAAGACTGAAAACTACATTCCTTTGAGTTTGGCCGCGACCGACGACGGCGATGAAGTGGCGGCGCGCATTTTAGCCCATAGTTTGGGAAAGATTTTTGAGTCGCCTCATCTGCGGCGCACGGGTTTTGGCTATGCGGTCTATACCATTAACGAATCAGTGAACGGGCAAGTCACCTTTGGGGGCGACGGCTCTGGTGTTCGCCACCAGCTGCGCTTTCAATTGAAGGCCGCAGAAACATTGGCGCAAATCAAGTACCAAGGCTATCTCGATGCGAAGTTGGCTTACCGGATTGACAGCCGCACCCTTGATTTCGAAATGGTCAAGAGTGTAGGTCAACAAACGAGTGTCGTTTTTAACCACTCCGATCTTCCGGGTGAAGTGAAGGACTTGGTTTCGTTGCGTTGGCTGTTTTAGGCCGAAGCTTCAGGCGGCGCGAGCCCCTTCTTCTTAATCTTTTCAACCAAAGTTGTGCGATTGAGTTTCAGGAGAATGGCTGCTTGATTGCGGTTCCAGCCGGTCTTCTCTAGAGCCTTGAGGATCAGCGCATTTTCAAAGCCATCGACTGCGGTATTAAAATCCATTCCGTTTTCTGGAATATTGAGGCGCTCGGGACCCGACGAAGCCGTGAGGTTGTTGCAAACCTGGTACTTGCCAGGCAGATCGCCAGTCAAAACCAAGCCTTCTCCCTTGAGAATGGTGAGCCGTTCGACGAGGTTTTCAAGTTCGCGAATGTTCCCCGGCCAATTGTAGCGGGACAAGATTTCCATGGCATCGGGAGCGACACCCGTCAGCTTGCGTTCGCGCCCGCGGTTGAATTGTTCCATAAAATGGTGAATCAAAAGCGGGATGTCGCTCGGACGGTGCCGCAAGGGGGGTATCGCAATCGGTATGACATTGAGACGATAATAAAGATCCTCGCGAAAGCGCCCGTCTTCGACGGCGCGTTCGAGGTTGGCGTTCGTCGCGGCGACCACGCGCACGTTGGCGGTGATCGTCTTGGTGCTACCGACAGGCTCAAAGGTTCGCTCCTGCAATACGCGCAGAAGTTTCACTTGCAGGTTGGCGCTCATATCGCCGATCTCATCCAAAAACAGCGTTCCGCCTTCGGCCATTTCAAACCGACCCACGCGATTGGCAATTGCTCCGGTGAAGGCCCCTTTAATGTGGCCAAATAATTCGCTTTCAAGGAGTTCACTGGGGATAGCCCCACAGTTGATCGGAATAAATGGTTTGGTGGCGCGATCCGAATTAAAGTGAATCGCCTTGGCCACCAGCTCCTTGCCCGTGCCGCTTTCACCGGTAATCAGAACGGTGGAGTCTGATTCGGCGACTCTTTCAACCAGTCCGAGGACGTTCATGATCTCATCGCTTTGGCCGACGATGTTGTCGAAGCGATATTTTTTCTGAAGCGCCGATCGGAGCTGTTGATTTTCACTTTTGAGCTCGCGATGTTGCAGAGCTTTTTCGACCAACAAAGTAACTTCATCTAAATTGAAGGGTTTGCAAACAAAGTGAAACGCGCCTTTTTGCGTGGCCTCGACCGCCGACTCGATGGTGCCAAAGCCAGTCAGGATAATGACCTGGAGGTTGGGCTGGTGCACCTGGAGTTTTGACATCAGCGCAATTCCATCACCGTCCGGTAGACGCAAATCCACGAGAGCTAAGTCGATGGTGGTCTCAGATTGTGAGAAGGTTTCGGCTTCGGCGCAGTTGCCGGCCGTAATCACTTGGTAACCTTTTCGGTCTAAGGCCCTGAACAGTGCGGTTCGGAGGCTGGTTTCATCGTCAACGATAAGGATTCTTCGCGCTTGCATCCCGCTCCCTTCCTTGGTTTCCAACCATCTCAATCCTTGAGATGTGATCAGTTACGAACTCTTGCGGCAAGCTGTCGTCTCTATGTGTATTTGCTCGAAGTATTTTCGCAGTCGATTGTCTCTCTCGAGAGCAACCTCTACTAGGATCATGTTAAGGGTGGAGAATTGGCGCTGTCAAATTTTCCAGTCAAAAAGTTGGCTCTAAGCCTTTAAATCTGGACGTTTCACGGTAATTCTTGCCGAGGCTCCAGAGCCAGTCTGGGAAGTAATTTCCAGTGTTCCACCATGATCAGTAATGATCGAAAACGCCACGGTTAATCCCAAGCCTGGATTATGGGCGGTGCTCTTGGTGGTATAAAGTGGGTTAAAAATTTTTTGCTGGTCTTTGGTAGCAATGCCGGTGCCGTTGTCATTTATATATATTTGATAGACGTTTTTTTTAACCTCAAGGGTGATGTCAATTTGTCCTGGAAAGCCCGGCACCTGGCTCATTCGCTCGACCACGGCATCGATGGCATTTTGCAGGAGATTCCGGAGAGCTTGATTGAACTGAGCGGGCTGGCCCTTGAACGGGGCCGGCGCACCCGGAGTCTGGGCATTCAGCGCGATTCCTTGACTGCGGGTTTGGAGTTCCATAATCCGAACGGCTTGTTGGATGGACTCGCCGAGGTCGAACACCTGACCTTCGGCCTCGCCGCTCATGCGGGCAAAGCCCAACAAGTTTTCGACGATTTCTTTGCATCGTTTGGCGGCCTCTTCCATGGCCGCGACATCCTCTTTGATTTCGCTGCTGGGATCGAGATCCATATTGATAAGCTGAAGAAACGACATGATTCCGCCCAGGGGATTGTTCAGCTCGTGGGCGATGCTGCTGCCAATTGTTCCCAACTCGGCCATCTTAGCACTTTCCAAAACCTGTCGCTCAAGGCTCAGCTGTTCGGTGATGTTACGAAACAACACCAACCGTCCGTTGTCGAGCCGTGATTTGATGTTAAGGGGGCGCTGCGAGACTTCCCATACCCGGCGGTCATGATGATCCGTCGAAAACACTTCCCAGCGCGAACTCTCTCCGGAGCGGACCGAGGCGGGAGGGCTTTGTCCTGTCAGAGCAGTAAAGCAGTCCTTGCCGAGCAACTGATTGTAGGACTTTCCGGACGACTCCATGTAGGCGCGATTCATGCGAATCACGAAGTAATCGTTGTCGGTGATACACAAGGGCTCGGCAATCGCATCAAAGGTGGCTTCCCACTGGGCCTTAAAGCTACGAGTTTGCTCGAGGGCTTGCAGGCGCCCGAGGGCGAGAGCGACCGTCTCGGTGATTTGGTTGAGAAATTCAATTTCGATGTTAGAAAAATCCGCGCGCTCCACGGGGCGAGCGAAGCAGATGCTGCCGGCCTTTTTGTCATTGATGTGCAAAGGCGACTTGTACACGCGAATCGACCCCGCCGCCATGAGCGGATCAGTTCCGAGCAGGCTGCTCTGAGAAGAAAACAAAATTCTCGTCCAACTGAGCTGAAGGTGTTTGGCCAAGGCTTCGTTGAGAAATCGTTCCATCTCGCCCACGCTTTGCGCCTGGTGGATGGCTAACAGCGCGCTGTGGAGCGCTTCGATTTGTTGGTTGGTTTGCAGCAGGCGTTGTTCGGCGCGCGAGAGATAGCGTTGTCGCTTTTGCACTTTTTCTTCGAGTTCTTTATTGATCTTCTTGAGACGCTCGTTTTGCTCATGAACCAAGCGTAGCAGGTCGGCGTTTTGCCGCGATTGTCGATAGGCGGCCAGAGCCGATTGGACAATTTCACTCAACTGACCTTCGTCGTACCCGCTCATCACGTGGAAGGGGTGGCAGCGATTGATCAGACGTCGTAAGTTTGCCCCGTTGAGTCCCTGATTGGCAAAAATGATTTCCGTTTCAGGCGATTGTTTTTTAAGGACGTCAAGGAGGTAGTTGAGTTCGTTGAAGAGAGAATCACTGGCGGGCAACACCGCCACACCAAACGCATGTTGAGTAATGAGGGATTCGGCCGCGGCGAGTGAAGGCACCCAATCGGCGCCCAGTAGACTTTGGACTTCCGCATTGCCGCCCGCTAACAAGATGCTGGAGCGAACATCCGTAGACATGAGCTCATTTTAAGGGAAGAGGAATCTCTTGCCCAAAGATCTTTTGCAAACCCGGTCCGAAGCGGGTCCAGGTTTCCGTGGCCGAGACGCGCTCCTCTTCCTCGGTACAAATGACGGGTATGCCTTGGTCCAGCCATCCCCATTGTCCTAGACTGCCTGGCGTCGGGTAGCCAATGTCGGGTTGAACGGGATACCCTGAACTTTCGGAGAGGAATCGGGGCGCGGGATGATTGGGTGGACCGGCAAACACCACCGATGGCTTCCATGAGTGAAAGTGCACGATCAAGCGCGGACGGACTTGCGCAACCAAGTGGACCAGGGCTTGGATTTCGGGTTCGCTGGCGGGTGCGGGGCCGGGAAAATACCGAGCCTCGCGGTGCTGGGGCGACCAATCTCGCGAGGGAAAGTTGCGATTTAAATCCACGCCGTGATGATTGGTTCTTTGATTGCGACTAAAGCCGTCGGGATTTAAGCATTCAATGAGGACCCAGCTGTTTTTGACTGTGGCGGTGTGACTTTTTAGCCACGCCAAAAGCTGTTGTGCAAGTGCCACGCCTTCGGGTTCGTCGCCATGAACTCCACCGATCAATAGCAAGGGTCGAAGGGACGCCAATTCAACAAGAGGATGAGAGTGGTAGAGCGTAATCTTGTGGCCGCCTGCGGACGTTGCCCACTGAGGTGATTCGAGACTCATCTTTGTGACACCACGTCCTTTCTTGACCTTTGCTGGGTCCAATCATAACTAGAATACATGGCAAAAAAGGGTTTTTCTACCATTCTGTTGGCGGCGGGCAAAGGGACACGCATGAAGTCCCCTCTTCCGAAGGTTCTTCACCCGGTCGCTGGGCAACCCATGCTCGTGCGAGTGATTCGTGAAATCAAGAACGCGGGTGCCAAAGAAGTGCGGGTCGTGCTGGGGTTTGGTCAGGACTTGGTCAAACAAGTTGTTGAACCACTCGGTGTCGTTTTCTTTCAGCAAAAAGAGCAAAGAGGAACCGGAGATGCCGTGCGGTCGGCAGAGCCGGGTTCTTTGGACGGTACCGTGCTGATCATCAACGGCGATCATCCGCTGGTTGAGGCTGACGAGCTCAAGACTTTGGTGAGCCAGTTCGAACAATCAGATTGGGATTTGTGTGTGGTCACGGCGACGGTCAAAAATCCGACGGGCTTAGGGCGAATTGTTCGCCACAACGGCGAGATCAAAGCCATTGTTGAAGAGAAAGATGCCTCTCACGAAACTCGCAAAATTCGCGAGATCAACTCCGGCATTTATCTGGTGCGGGCCGAAGTCTTGCAAGAGTACTTGCCGAAAATCAAAAGTCAGAATCAGCAGGGTGAATTTTATTTGACCGACATTATCTCCTTGGGACTACAGGGCGGAGCGCGAGTCAAGGCGCTTGCAGCCAGTCGCAGTTTGGCCTTTGGCGTGAATAGTCAAGCGGAGCTCGCCACCGCCACAGGTGCGATCTATCGCCGTAAGGCGCGCCGACTCATGGACTCGGGTGTCGTGGTCATCGATCCTCGCGCTGTTTATGTCGAAGACGAAGTCAAGATCGGCGAGGGCTCCGTGATTTATCCTGGAGTCACCATCAAGGGAGCGACTGAAATCGGTCGATTTTGTGTGATCGAGCCCCAGGCGTTTTTGAATCAATGCAAAGTGGGAGACTCGGTACAGATCAAAGTGGGTTCCTATATCGAAGCGGCGGTGGTGAAAGACCGCGCCCAAGTCGGACCCTACGCGCATCTTCGGCCTGAGACGGAAATCGGCGAAGAGGCGAAGGTGGGTAATTTTGTCGAGCTCAAAAAGGTCAATTTTGGCGATCGCGCGAAGGCTTCGCATCTCACCTATTTGGGCGATGCTGAAATTGGCGCCGACACCAACATTGGCTGTGGTACCATTACTTGCAATTACGCCGTTGATCGCAAAAAGTATAAAACCGTGATCGGTAAAGATGTTTTTGTCGGGAGTGACACCCAGTTTATTGCTCCGGTTACGATTGGTGACGGAGCGGTTATCGCATCCGGCTCAACCATTACTAAAGATGTTCCGGCGAGGGCTCTGGCGGTGGCGCGTGGCCGTCAGATGACTAAAGAGAATTACAAGCCGAAGTCATCGACGGCGTCGGCAAAACCCTCGGGCCTTGGGAAAGAAAAGTGATTTATGTGTGGGATCGTTGGATACCTTGGGCCGCGAGATCCTAAAGACGTATTGATTGGCGGACTCAAAAGTCTCGAGTACCGTGGCTATGACTCAGCCGGAATTGCCATTCTTCATCGAGGCGAATTCAAGCGGATTCGTGCCGAAGGCAAGCTGCTCAATCTCGAAAACAAAGTTAAGAACGAGGAGTTCGACGGACATTTGGGGATTGGCCACACCCGTTGGGCGACGCACGGGCCCCCCAGCGAACGCAATGCTCATCCGCACTGCGTGGGCGGCGTGAGCCTGGTCCACAATGGAATTATCGAAAACTATTCTGAACTAAGAGAAGAGTTGGGTCGCGGGGGCGCGGTCTTTTCTTCAGATACGGACTCGGAACTGGTTGCTCACTTGCTCGCGAGTGAAACCAAAAGTGGTCGACCGCTCTTTGAGGCGGTGTTAGCGGTGTTGCCCCGTTTGCGAGGGGCCTACTCCATTCTGGCAGTATCCCAGGAAGAACCCAATGTCATGGTCGCCTTTAAAAATGGCCCGCCACTCGTCGTAGGCAAGGGCCATCATGAGGTTGTAATTGCGAGTGACGTTCAAGCCCTTTTGCCTTACACCAAAGATGTCGTTTATCTTCATGATCACGAAGTCCTGGTGGTGAAGGGCGAAGAGTTTAAGTTGACAGCTCCCGACGGCAAGCCTCTACCGATCAAAACTGTTCATATTAACTGGAGTCCAGAACAAGCTGAAAAGTGTGGGTATCCGCACTTTATGCTCAAAGAGATTTTTGAACAACCGCGAGCAGTGGCCGCGGCAATGGCTCCGCACATTGATTTGGCCTTGAAGGCCGTGAAGCTTCAGCGAGTGGGGTTTGGCGCCAGTTCCGTCGAAGACCTGGCAACTTTGAAGGCGGACCAAGACTGGGCGGCCACTCAGCGAGTGCTGAGTGAAACTGAGCGCGTTTTTATTGTCGCTTGCGGCACCAGTTTTTATGCGGGCATGATTGGTGAATATTTACTTGAGCGACTCGCCGGAGTTCCCGTCGAAGTCGATATCGCCAGCGAATTTCGCTATCGTCATCCGGTGCTGCCCCCGAAGTCTTTGTTAATTGTCATTTCACAGAGCGGTGAAACAGCCGATACCTTGGCGGCCCTGCGGATGGCCAAAGGAAGCGGCACCAAGGTTTTGAGTATCTGCAATGTAAAGAGTTCTTCGATCGATCGCGAAGCCGATGGACATTTGTATATGAATGCGGGAGTTGAGATCGGCGTGGCGAGTACGAAAGCGCTCGTTGCAACCATCGCCTTGTTGAACATTTTAGCTTTGGCAATGGGACAAGAGCGCCGTCAGTTGAAAGCCGCAGAAGTGAAAGATTTTTTGGAAGCCCTGCAAGCGGCCCCCAGCCAGATGGAAACGGTGTTGGCTTATAATCAGTGGTTCTCAGAGGCGGCAGCGACGCTTAAAAAGCACAAGGGCTTTTTGTACATGGGCCGGGGTGTGAGCTTTCCCGTGGCGATGGAAGGTGCGCTGAAGCTTAAGGAGCTTGCGTACATGCATGCCGAGGGCTACGCCGCCGGAGAAATGAAGCACGGCCCACTGGCCCTTATCGATGACCGGATGGCCGTCGTGATGTTGGCTCCCCAAGACGATCTCCAAGAAAAAACCATCAGCAACCTGGAAGAAGTCAAAGCCCGCGGTGGTAAAATTATCGCCGTCGGTACCGGAGAAGACCCCAAGTTGCGACGGCTCTCTGAGCATTATGTGGCTCTTCCCGAAGCCCCGTGGACGGTCAATCCTTTGCTGGAAGTCATTCCGGTGCAGCTACTCGCTTACCATGTCGCTTCAAGCCTGGGGCACGATGTGGATCAGCCTCGAAATCTCGCCAAATCCGTGACGGTCGAATAGCTTTTTCTTAGGTCGAATAGCCTTTTCGTAGGTGGAATAGCTTTTTCGTAGGCTGAATAGCTGTTTCGTGGGTGGACTGGCTTTTTCGTAGGTGGAATAGCTTTTTCGAAGTGGACTGGCTTTTTCGTAAAGCCTCATCGGGTCGCTGAAGGCCAAACAAACCCGGCCCAACAAGATCAGCCCAACTAACCCCGCCAAAGGGGCCCGGGCAAACGGGTCCGACCAAACAGGTGTGGCAAACGGTTGTGGCAAACGGTTGTGGCAAACGGTTATGGCAAACGGTTATGGCAAACGGTTGTGGCAGAACCACCCTGGCAAACAGGTTCGGCCAAGTGAAACCCGGCAAACATCCCCGGCTATTAAACTCGGCTATTAAACCCGGCTAGTAAACCCCGCCAAACCAACCCAGATGGGCTCCACTCGGGCTGCGCTCCATCATAAGAGAAGCGACTTTGCCGTCAACATCCAACTCATTAGTGCTCAAGTTGATGATCTGACGAATTCAATTGACATCGCTACCAATCGGGGAAAGTGAATGGCGCCAAAGTATAGAAATTTGCAACTGTTTAATGACTCTGTTCCAAGACTATTTGGTGGGAGCCTGCTCAAAGGAAATCCCAAACAGGCGCGCCCTCTTTCCACCAAACACGCGATTCACCTGGTGTTAAAGTCCCATAGGGCCTATGGCCAAAACTCGCTGTTACATGAACGAAATTGCGAACGCGTCTCTCGGATTGTTCATCATCAAGCAAAACAGAGGAGCATTCGCATTTATCACTTCGTGAACGTTGGCAATCACCTGCATGTGGTGATTCGAATTCAGAGCAAGAGTATCGTCCGCGGGAAACAAGAGTTTCATTCGTTTATTCGCGCCATCTCGGGTTTGATCGCCCGACAGGTGCTCAAGGCCGAGAGAAATTCGGCCAAAAATGTCCAATTCTGGGTGGCGCGACCCTTTAGCCGACTCATTACCTGGGGGAGAGACTACAACTTTGTTACGCGCTATATGGGTAAAAATCGTTCTCAGGCGCAGGTTCTAAAAGCATTTGCAGACTGGGGATTTCGAATCACCGATCCTCAACGCATTGTGATGCTTAATACCGGGTGAGAGCTTCGTTGCGACCCCTCGCAGGGTTGCGACCCCTCAAGGGACTTCTCGCGGGGGTGGGGCGTCTCACGAGGCCTTGAGGTTACTCACCACGGCGTCGCTGGCCTGTTGCATGGCACTTAAGAGGTTAGAAATCAGCGACTCGAGCTGGGACTTCTTGTTCATCAATTCTTGTAGTTTCAGCATATCCGTTTCATTCATGTCGCTCGCGCTATCAAGGAGTTTGTCCAAATCTTCGGCCAGTGTATCAGCCCCCACGGCAACGGGATCCACAAATGAGACCATGGTATTGAATCGATCTTGGGCGAGCAGAAGGGCTTCAGCATCGCCCCAGCTCAACTCTTGATCTGCGACCAGAGTTGCCAATGTTCCTTGGAGGTCACTGGTTCGCGCCGAGAGATCATCAAAGGCGGCGCTAATGGCGGCTACGCGCAACGGAGAGTAGGACTTTGTCGGAAAGTCATCGCGACGCTTGTACTCCGAATGAATCTGGCACCTCAGACCGTTGAGGTAATTGAGGCCGGTAGAGACAATACGAATTGCAATCGGTATTCGCCTCGGCAGTTCGGTTTCAAAAAGCGCGAAACCACCGGTGGCGGTCACTCGGCCGATTTCTTCATCGGCCGCGGCGTTGGTGATGACCAACTGGGTGGGAGGGGCATTCGCGCCACAGTCGGAGGTTACCTGAAGGCGTCCACCTTGAGCGTCAATCACAATCGGCGTCGATTGGTCGGTAGCGCCGCCGGAGTTGAGACGATCGGCAAGGCCGCTGAGATGGATAGCCCCAGTCGTGCTAAAGTCGATCAAAGAAATGCCCGAGTTCGAATCCTGTTTTCGTTGGATCACCTCGGCTTCTCTTCGAATTGCATCGCGGAGACCCTCAAGATCCTCTTGCATCTGTTTTATTTTTTCGCGGAGACTCTTTTTTTGACTGAGCAAGGCATTGAGACTTTCCATCATGTTCTTGAGGTCCTGGCTCGCATCCTTGGCCACCAGGGACATAACAAGAGCTATGAGATAGTCGATGTCACCCTCACCTGCACCAACCGGTGATGAGCCGATGGCCGTGCCCACCGTGGTGTCCAAAAACACGCGAGTCAAATCCGCATTGGCCGTGAGCTCGTCAATGGGAAGCGCCAAGATTTCATCTTGAACGGCAAGTGAGGAGTTCTTAAGCTGGGTGATTGAAGCCATTGTGGCCTGTCGCTCGGTGGTCGTAAGCCGAGTTCCGCCGCCGGCATTGTCTGAACCATGAGAGCAGCCCACGGTCGCAGCTGCCAAAGTCAAAAAGAGCAAAGAAAAAATGCCGCCATTCAGGTTCATGACTTCCCCTTAATTCAAAAGCAAAGAGATTTTTGTTGGTGAAAACGTACTAGATTAGACGAGCAACGGGTCAGATTGACTTCATTATAGAGCTTAAGGGGCCCAGGTTAAACTGTTACAAAACTGACAGATCTGCCGATCCGTCACAAGAGACTGCAGATCAAATTCGAAGAGGTGCTGTCCCACGATGAATCACTCAGCGGTTGCGGGGTGCAGTCGAACTTCTCATTTTGAGACGGGACCAAACAACCAATTCTTAAAAAAGATGGGCGCCGGACTCGCTCGAGCGATGGGGGCGAGGCGGTAGCACCCAGGGTTTGATCGTGAGCCATTGAGTGAACTCTCGGCGGGCCACTTCGATTTGCAAGCCACGCTTCACTTCACGACGGTTCCTTCGGCGTCCACGGGCCTTGCGGTCCATGGGCGGGTCCGGCATGAGTCCAAAATTAATGTTGGTGGGCTGAAAGTTATCCTTAGGCTCGGTAATCGCGTGCAGCAGCGAGCCCAGGGCCGAGGTGCGCGGCGGAGGCAGAAAAGCCCGGCCTTTCAGGTGATCGTTCAAAAAGTGGGCGACCAAGAGTCCCATGCAAGTGGACTCAAAATAGCCTTCGACTCCGGTAATTTGTCCGGCAAAAAATAGACTCGGATCGTGTCGGCTCGACAAGTTGGGGTTGAGGCACTGAGGAGAATTAATAAACAAATTGCGATGCATGCTCCCCAGCTTTAAGAACTCGGCCTCTTCCAGACCAGGGATCAAACGAAACACGCGCTGCTGTTCGGGGTAGGCCATTTTAGTTTGAAAGCCAACGAGGTTGTAAGCCGTGCCTTCTTTATTGTCTTGGCGAAGTTGAACAACGGCGTAAGGGCGCTCAGGGCTGCGAGGATTGGGAAGGCCTTTGGGTGAGAGCGGGCCAAAGCGCAGAGTCTCGGGGCCGCGCTCGGCCATGACCTCGATCGGCATACAGCCATCAAAGTAGGGAGTCTTTTCGAAGTCCCGAGGTTCCACTTTGCGGGCGGCCAGAATCTCCCTGACCAAGCCTTCGTACTGTTCTCGATTGAGCGGACAATTGAGGTAGTCGCCCGTGCCCTTGCCCCAGCGATCTCCTGTCCAAACGATGTCGAAGTTTAGGCTTTCGCGATCGATGACCGGGGCGATGGCATCAAAAAAATAAAGGAACTCGCTGGCAAAATGTTGAGACATTGCCGTCGCCAGCGTGCCATGGGTCAGGGGACCGGTGGCAATCACCGCCGGCCGGGGAATTTGGTCAAAATTTTCAACCACCTGATGGACCACTTGAATGCGCGGATGGGTACGAATGATTTCGGTGAGGGCTTGAGAAAAGCGCAGGCGATCGACCGCGAGGGCCATTCCGGCGGGCAAGGCCCAGTCCTCAGCTGTCCGTAAGACGAGGGAGTGCAGGCGCTCGGCCTCCCACTTCAATTGGCCAGGTGCGGAATAATCGGTTTGGCTGCCGAGCGAATTAGAGCATACGAGCTCTGCAAAAAGGCCCGTCTTGTGGGCAGGAGTTAGAGTTGTTTCGCGCATTTCATGCAGAACGACGTTATAGCCCATCTCCGCCAATTGGTAGGCACATTCGCTGCCGGCGAGACCGGCACCGACAATATGAATTTGCTGTGTTCCAAAGCTCATGATAGGCCTCAGACCATGGGTCAAAGAAAAGGTCAGCAAAACAAACGCTTCAGCAAACTGGAAGCTGCTTCCGATGTCCTACAGAGTCTTTTGGGGAATGGCAAGTCAGGTCTTGCGGAGCAGTTTCAAAGGTGGCGGCTTTGGCGGCAGTGGAATGAGGTGGTCGGCGAGATATTGGCCAAAAACACCTGCCCAGTGGGCTTTCAAGACGGGATCTTGATTATTTGGGTTGATCATCCGGCGCGAATTCAAGATCTCTATTACGTTAAGCAGGCAATGATTGATAAAATCAATGAATATCTGGGGCGTCGGTGGGTAAAGAACCTTAAGTTTACGACTGACCGCAAAGCTGTTCCCAAGCTTGAAGAAAGTGAACAGGGTCTGCGAGATTACCTTTCCAAATCACTTCCCAATGGAGATGAGGAGCCTCCACGCGACCGGTAGCGCCCGACAGGCCGAGTTGTTGCCCGATTTTGATCGGCTCTCCTGCTTTAACGTGGATTTTACTTAAGTGGAGATAACGGGAAAACAGACCGTCGCCATGATTGATGACCACAATATTTCCAGGCACTAGCATAGCATGGGCATAACTGACTTGCCCAGAACCCATCGCAGTCACCGGAGTTCCCTCGGCTGCGCGCAAGTCGACGCCGTTATGCGAATAGGTATGACCGTTGGGGAGAGAGCGAGGAGCGCCAAAACGTGAGACGACTCGCGAAGCGAGCGGTCGCCGAAAACAGTCCTTACTTAACACGCCAGCTCTTTGATCCAAAACGTCCCGCATGATTTTGCGCTCTTCTTGTTTGCGTTCGGCAAATTTGTCGTCCATCGCGGCCCAAGTGCTGGCGGGAATGCGCAATACTGACGTCCGCGAGCGTTCCGCGTTGGCAATAGAAATTCGGTGTCGGTAAAGACTGATGTGGGGGTGCCAAGAGGACGATGGTTTTGACTGAGTGGCGGTTTCGCCGTAAATCAGCACGGACCTCTGGGAACTTAAACCGTTCACTCCAAACCAATGGGTGCCAGTCGGAGACTTTGAAAAAGTCGCACTGTTGATGCGAGGAGGAGGCAGATTTTTAGCTACGGGAACGACAATGACTCCGCCGGGGATCACCGTCGACGGAAATTCCATGGGCGGCTCCGTCCACTCTTCAACCACCAAATTGTAGGACGGAAAAAACGAAAAAGCACAGAGCGTGAAATAGATCGCCGCAAACAAACTGGCATCCGCCAGCCAGCGACGAGCTACTGAGATTTGTCCTGGGATTGAATGGAGTCCCGAATGAGGGGCTTGAGAAATTTGTTTCGTGGCGACTCTCCCAACAAGGCCATCAACTTCTCATGAATTGATGGGTCGTTAATTATCGCTCCCAAGGTGCCTTGGCCCTTGTCGACTTTTTCAAGGATGCTTACCAGGTGAGACATGGCTTCGCGCAGCTTCTTGGCATCCTTGCCTTCTCCACGCAAATCCTGTACTGCGTGGCGCGATTCAATTAGCAGCTGGTTGAGGTTTTCACTGGATGAAACCAGATTGGCCATCAACTTGGCGCTGCGATTTCCTTCGTTCAGACCTTTGAGCAGGAAGTGGACTTCTTTGATCGCATCAACCAAGTGACCCAGCTCAGGGCCCTTTTCTTTGATCATATCAATAATATCAGCCCCTTCGTCAGCAACTAAATAATCTCCATCTTGCAAAGCCCGGGTTTCGGTTGGGCCAGGTTCAATGTAGATGTACTTGTCGCCGAGAGCTCCTTGAGTTCTGACCGAGGCGCGGCTGCCGTCGGTGATTCGCTCCGAAAATTCTCGATCAAGGTCGAGGACGATGTCCAAAGTTGAATCAGAATTAAAGTCAATCCGCCGAACATTGCCGATTTGCACTCCGGAGAGGCTCACCACGCTGCCCACAGCCACTCCCTGGACCTCCGACATTTTCACTTTCAGATTGTAAGTGCTGCGGAAGAACATTCGATCGCCGCCCAACATGAGGATTGAGGTCAACAGCAGAGCCAAGCCGCCAGTGACAAAGAGACCGACGCGAATTTCATCTTTCAAAGTCGATTCCACCTGGGTTCACCTCAATTAGTAAATGATCCATTGATAAAGCGTTGCAAAATTCCGTTGGGATCCGATTTCATATCATCAATCGTACCGCTGGCTCGGATCTCACCATTGAGCAAAAGTGCCAAGCGATCACAAACAGCAAACGCGCTCGGCATGTCGTGAGTAACAAAAATTGAAGTCACGCCCTTACTCTTGAGTCTCAGGATCATTTCCTGAATTTTCTTAGTGTTGTAGGGGTCGAGACCGGCGGTCGGTTCATCATACAGGACCACTTTGGGGCGAGTGATGATGGCGCGGGCCAGGCCGACGCGTTTTTGCATTCCACCGGAAAGTTCGGCGGGCATGAGTTTCTCGCTTCCCTCGAGGCCAAACTCGGCCAACTGTTCCCGAATGCGATCGGCAATCTCGGATCTCGTCATTTCTGAGTGTTCACGAAGCGGGTAGGCGAGATTGTCGAAGACGTTCATTGAGTCAAAGAGAGCGCCGCCTTGGAACACATAGGCCACTTTCTTGCGGATAGGAATTAGCTGCCGCTCGTTGTACCGATTAATTCGTTCGCCATCGATGGAGATCACTCCCGAGTCGGGCTTTTCCAAGCCAATCAGGCTGCGCAGGATCACGCTTTTGCCGGTTCCTGATCCTCCGACGAGGCCCAAACACTCGCCGGCCTCGACATCAAAGCTCACGTTGCGGTGAACGATCTTTTCGTCGAAGGATTTTTTGAATCGGCGGACCATGATCATGAGAACCACCTTTCAATCACCAAAAAGGCTTTGGTGAGAAAGAAATCCCCAACCATGATCAAAATCGAGGCCGTGACGACCGAGCGGGTGGTCGCTTGGCCCACGCCCTGGGTGCCGCCCCGCACTCGCAGACCGTAAAAGCACGCCGGCAAGCTGATAAACAGCGCAAAGAATACTGTCTTGCCCAGGCCGGAGACATAGTCCGCAATTGAAATGGTAGCGAGCACCTTCTGAAGGTAAAAGTGCGGATCCAATCCCAAGTCGGTCGATCCCACGACGAGGCCCCCGGCAATTCCCACGGCATTGGCAATGACACAAATGATTGGCACTGACACCAGACAGGCCACGATGCGGGGGATGACGATTTTTTTAATTGGCGAAGTCCCGAGGGCGCGAATGGCGTCAATTTGCTGTGTCACCTTCATTGAGCCGATTTCCGAAGTGATCCCAGCACCCACGCGTGCGGCCATCATCAACGAAGCGAACACGGGCCCCAACTCCCGAACAATCGACAGGGACACAATTTTGGGGACATACAACTTCCCACCGAACTTTTCGAGTCCTACGCCGAACTGCAGTGCCATCACCATGCCGGTGCTAACAGAGACGATCACGATCAGGGGAAGGGACTTGAGTCCGATCAGGTAAATCTGTTCGATGATCAGCGAGAGATAAATCGGGCGGCGCAGCCCTTCGACCAACGATTGGTAGGCCAGAGCGCTGGTTCCGCCGAGAAACTCAAACATCCTAAGGGTGCCGGCAAAGCGTTTGGTCATGGCGCGCGAAATCCTTGAACAAAGTTTTCGAAGTCAGCCCGGTTCGACTCAAACTGGGCTTCCAAACCGACATAGGTGATGACGTAAAGACATTTGTTCTTTTTCAAGATGACCATTTGCACCTGCGATGGGATGCCATCGACTTCCCCTTTGACTCTGGTGAACAAGGCTTGGCGGCCGTTGAAGGGCTTGTACGAAGAGTCGACCACTTCTTGTTTGGCAAGTCCGTTGAGGATTCCCTGTTGCACAGACGTGAGCGAGGGATCGCTCTTTTCATCACAATCAGAAAGAAAGGAGATGCTGTTGCCATTTTTTGAATTCTTCCAAGCGGCGTCGAGGTGGTCGGGGGTAAAGGCCACAAAATCCCCATTGGGTGCGGAAAAGCGAACGCCTTCGGCTTTCTTGATTTCGTTTTCAGCGAGACGGACGGAGACGCAAGAGACACCGAAGATCAGTGACAAGGCGATCAAAGCTAAGACCCGAGCGGCAATCAACATGAAGCAAATTTCCCGTGTGTGCTGTCAGGCTATTTATCGGAAAATACTGGTGATACTTTGAAATCAAACAAGCAAATATGACCTTTCGTCGAGGGCCGCGCGAAACCGACCTATGGTGAGCGTCATTGGATTGTCAGAGCGACAATAAATTTGCTGGCCCGGACCCCGTCTGCGGGCTCTCCTCGGCATTTCTTTCCCAATGGGGGTTGGCATCCATTCTGCTTTATCGAGGTATAGGTTAAGAAACGACAAGAGGTCATCGCTTGTGAGAATTCAGGATGAATTCGTCAAACAGTTGAAAACTCTCGAGATAAATCTTCTTTGGGCCTTGCGCGAAGCCAAAGTCCGATGTCGCATCCTTGACGTCAGGTATGTTCGTCTAGTTTTAGCCGGGATCTTTATCTGGTTATTTGTGACGGAGGCCTTGGGGGGAGAAGTGACCGGGCAGGTCGCCAAGGTGGGAGACGCGACTCATGTCGAGTTTCGGGGACAAGACCAGTGGAGTTATGAGCTCGATAAGGCAGGTGACTCTACGATTCGCCTGGTGGTCCCGCCCTTTGATGCAGCCACTGAGGCGACGCTCAAAACTTGGAGCGATAGTTTAGTGAAGGCCGTAAAAATCGACAAGAACGGCAAGGATGGAAAATTTGTTGTCACTTTTGAACTCGCTGACAAAAAGGTCGAAAGTTTTGATTACCTCACGGATGATCCTTCTCGTTTAATCGTCGATTTTTATAAGGCCGATCAAGCCACGGCGCCAGTGGCGGCCACGACTCCCGCACCGGCAACGGTCAAGACGAAGCGCGCGGCCAAAGCCAAACCGAACAATCAGGAGCCACAGGAGACCGCCTCCGAGGGCTACACCAAACGTAATACTCAACGGGATCCGGCGGGGAGCGAACTATTGAGCGTGGTGGCCGACCCGAACGGGGTCCCTAAGGCCACCGAATTGTCCTCGATGACCGGGGTCTTTGATGGCAATGATCCGGCCTTTTCTCGATTTCAAATCAAAGACCATGAGGTTCGCGAAGAAGCCATTATCGCCAGCAAGCAAAATATCTACATTCGCTTCCCTATGCTCGAAATGCCCGCAAGCGAACTCAAACGGTTGATGGAAAATGCGCCCGAGTATGGCATTCGCCCCAAAGAGGAAGAAGAAAACAAACAAGCTCGGTTCTTGCTGACCCTGTTTACGAATAATCGCAATGCCGCCTTTTTGAAAACTTATGATTTCTTCATCCGCAAATATCCGACATCTATATATGATGAAATCGTCCGCAATATGTCAGCGGAAGTTCACTATCGTTTGTTTCGCGAAACCAACGAAGCTTTACACTTTTCCAAGGCCAAGGGCGAGTATGAGTACCTTTTGGCGAAGTACCCAGAGTCGCCGCTGGCGGAGCGCACCGAGTTGTTCCTCGGGTACATGAATTTGGAGCGCAACGATCCGGTAACGACTCTTCAGATATTTCAGAGATTCTTGGCGACGCGCCCGGGGTCCCCGGACCGGGACAAAGCTCAACGGGCGGTCGGGGTGGCCTATTTGCAACTGAAAAAGTTCGAAGACGCCGCGAAGGCCTTTCAAGACATGGAAAAAGCTGCCACTGACAAGGAAATGGCCAAAGAAGCCACCTACCGTCTTGGCGACGTGGCCTTTGCCCGAAGAGATTATGGCGACGCCATTAAGCTCTATGAAGAGGCGCTAAAAAAATACCCAGAGGCGGAAGCTAAGTTTGCCAATCTTCATTACAATATGGGTGAGGCGCTCTTTTGGACCGGCTCCTATCGCCTGAGTTTGGATAACTACCTGGCCTTTCTGCGCCTGTTCCCTGCCCACGACCACGGTGGGTACGCCATCACTCGAGTGGGCGAACTCATGGAAATCATGGGCGTGGACCAGAGCCGAGTGATGGGCGCCTTCCTTGAGAGTTATTTTCGATTTCGTGAGAGCCCCGGGGCTCAAGTGGCTCGGGTCCGAATGCTAAGTCAGCGGATGAAAGGGATGAAAGAAAATGAGCTGACCCGGTCGGTCGACGAAATGAAAAAAATTGGCGAAGGCTCGGATCTACCCAAGATGAACGAGTTCGTCAGTTTGATGATTGCCGATGGCTATCATCGCCGGGGCGAGTACGATCAGGCACTCGACTTTTTGGTCACCTATTATCGACAGAATCCGACCTCCTCCAACCTCAACTTTTTTCAACGTCGAATCTTGCGCAACATCACCGACGACATGAGTAATATGATTGCGCGCAATGACTTCATGAAGACTCTCGACACCTTTTCAAAATACTCAGCGACTTGGCTGAAAAATCCCGACCGTCTTGATGTGCCGTACTTTTTGGGCCAGGCCTACGAAAAGGCGGGGGTGTTTTCCGAGGCTGAGCGGATTTACGGATCTTTGTTGGTTGAGCGCCAGAAGATCGTGGGTACCGAACAAGAAAAGGAACGTCGAGTAAATGAGCACCTGCCGTCGGCAGACGAGATTTTTCTGCGTCTCTCGACAGTGGCCGCCAAGCAGCGCAAAGTGACGATGGCGAGTCAAAATTTGGCGCAGATCAAGGCCCCGGACCAACTCAAAGCTGAAGAGCAAATTGAGTGGATCGAGAACATGGCTTTAGTGGCCGAAGAAAAGGGCATGACGAAGGAGGCAATTAGCCATCTGACCAAGCTCACGGCAAATTGGCAAAACCAGCCTCAGTATTTGCCACCAGTCTATCTCCGACTAGCAGAAATGCAGTTCAAAGCGGAGCAGTTCGCGGATGCCGAAGGGTCACTCAACTTACTTCGAGACATGAAGCAAAACAAAATTGCCGTCGACGATCCGGTTTTAGCCAAAGCACTTGAGCGGCGCGGTGACGTGCTCTTGAAGCAAGGCAAGTCGGTGGCGGCCGTCGAAGCCTACCTAGAACTCTTAGACCAATTCGAGGACAAACGGCCGCTTTCATACATCCGCTACAAGGCGGGATCCATCCTCTATGAAACCGGCGATCTCAAAGGGGCCGAAAAAATTTGGGCTTCCTTGGATGGCAAAAACGGCGAAATGTACCGTCGTTTGGCCAACGAACGGTTGGCTCAGGCGCAATGGCAAGATGACTACAAAAAATACGTAAACCGAATCCCGGCGATGTCGGGCGCGAAAAAGGGGAGATGAATGGCTGAAAGAGATTTCAGTGTCATCCAAACGGCTGATCCACGGATGAAAAGCATTTTAGCGGTCGCTGAGAATATTGCGAGCAGCCGCGCTGCGGTTTTAATACAAGGCGAGAGCGGGACGGGCAAAGAGCTACTGGCTCGCTACATTCACGCCAGAAGTCCGCGAGCAACCCAGCGGTTTATTGCAATTAACTGCGCGGCGGTGCCCGATAATTTGCTCGAGAGCGAGCTCTTTGGATACGAAAAAGGGGCCTTCACCGGAGCGGACGCGCGCAAACTAGGCCGATTTGAGCTCGCCAACAACAGCACCTTTCTCCTTGATGAGATTAGCGAAATGCCCATTTTGCTTCAGGCCAAATTGTTGCGCGTGATTCAAGAAGGGGAAATTGAACGCCTGGGAGGCACTCAACCCATTCGCGTGAACGTCCGAATCATTGCGACGTCCAACCGAGACTTGCGGGAATTGGTTACGGCGGGAAAATTCCGCGAGGATTTATTTTACCGACTCAACGTGATTCCTCTTGAGGTCCCTCCTCTGCGCGTGCGCCCGCTGGACGTTGAAATGTTGGCGAACCACTTCGTTGAAACTTCTTGTTCGGAAAATGGCCTGGCTCTTCGCCCACTTTCGCCCGAGGCTCTGCATAAACTCAAAACCTGGAATTGGCCGGGCAATGTGAGAGAGCTCCAAAACGTCATTGAGCGCTCGGTGCTGCTGAACTCGGGTGCCGATTTGATTCCCGCCGAGGGAATTATGATTTCGGGCTATGAAGAAGTCCGCGATCCTCATCACTTGCGGCCGGGTATGACTGTTTTTGAAGCTGAGCGGGCGCTCATTCTCAAAACCTTGGAATTCACCGGGCAGAATCGCACGCATGCGGCGGAGATGCTGGGCATCAGCATTAGGACCTTGCGAAACAAAATCAAGGAATACAAAGAGGTTTTTGCGTATGAGTAATCTCTTTGACAAAACCACGGATGCGCTCGGCGCCTCCATCAATATGCGGCTGCTCCGCAACTCGATCACCGGCACCAATATCGCGAATGCCGAAACGCCGGGTTTTAAGGCTAAGAAAGTCGACTTTGAGGAGGCTTTGGCTCGAGCGATTGACGTCGAGGGACTCAAGAAAATGAATCCGAGTCAGCCGGAACACTTCGCTTCTGGGCCTGGAGCGATCTCCAATGTTCGGGCTGATGTCTACGACAACCCGGATGTGAATGTAACTAACGACGGCAATACCGTCGACATGGAGCGGGAGATGGCGCTGCTGGCGGAAAACAGTATCCTCTACAATGCCGCCGTTCAACTCATTAATAAAAAACTTGCAGCCCTAAAATATGCTGCAACCGAAGGAGCTAGATAGTGGATTTTTCTAAAGCGATGAGCATTTCGGCGAGTGGTCTCACCGCCCAGCGGATGAGGATGAATACGATCTCGTCAAACATTGCCAATATTAACACCACGAAAACTCCCGAGGGCGGACCCTATCGGCGCAAGGATGTCGTCTTTGAAGCCATTCCGGAGACCCGTAATTTTGGTGAAATTGTGACAAGTCTCCCGGACCGCAATCTGGAACGAGTTCAAGTGTCTGATGTCGTAGTGGACCGCAAGGCACCTCGGCTAAAGTATGAACCGGACCATCCCGACGCGGATCCGAACGGGTACGTTGCTTACCCGGATATTAATTTGATGGAAGAGATGGCAAATATGATTCAGGCGACACGCTCCTACGAGGCTAACGTCTCGGCCATGCAAGCCACTAAGGACATGGCCTTGCGAGCATTAGAGATTGGCAGATAGCTTCTCGAATTTGTTGAGGTAGCACGGCGAATAATTTGTTAAGCTAAAAGTGAGGGAAAACCATGGATGGTTTGACGGTTAGCAATGCAGAGGGTCTGTTGGAAACGGGCAGAACGCTCAGTGAACAGCGGACAGCAAAAATCAACAAAGATGCCGGCATTCCCACCGCGGGTGGCGGAAAGACCTTTGCCGAAACTCTCAAAGACGCGGTTCAAAACGTCAATCAAATCCAAAAAGAAGCTGACGTGGCAATGCAGAAGCTGGCGACGGGCGAAAACAAAAACATCGCTGAAGTCATGGTCGTAACAGAAAAGGCCGACATCGCGATGAAATTGATGGTGCAAGTTCGAAATAAAATTATCGAGGCTTATCACGAAGTCATGAAGATGCAGGTTTGATGTCTTGAGGGGGTAACGTTTGCAAAAGTTGTTTGGTCAACTGATCCTTCAGTTCAAGGAATTTTATAAGACGCTGACGCCGGTCAAGCGGGCCTCGCTCATTGGAGCTTCGGCGGCCGTGTTGATCTCAACCGTAATCGTGGGCTTGCTCGTGACCGGGACCAATCATGTTCCGCTGTTTCGAAATGTTCCGCCGGATCAACTTGCGGTGGTTCTAGAAAAACTGCAGAAGAACAACATCCCGTTCAAGCTCGATGAGGGAGGAAGCACGGTTTTGGTGCCTTCCAACCTGCAGCACTCCACCCAAATGATGGTGATGACCGAGGTGGGAACTTCTGAGGCTGGACAAATGGGTTTGGAGTTGTTTGACAAGCAAGATTTCGGAATGACGTCCTACGCTCAAAGAATCAACTATCAGCGAGCCTTGCAGGGTGAGCTGATGCGGGCGATCAACACTCTGTCGGCGGTGAAGCACTCCAAAGTGATTTTGGCCCTTCCCCCAAAGAAGACCTTTCTTGAGGAGGGCGGCGAACCGACGGCTTCAGTGGTGGTTGATTTACACCCGGGAAAGAGTCTGTCCGCCGAACAAGTAAAAGGAATTACCAACCTCGTGGCGAGTGCGGTTGAGAACCTCAACCCCGACAAAGTGACCGTGGTTGACTCACGTGGCAAGTCCCTGACCCGGCAATACAGCGCCGAGGGTGGGGCGTCGAGTGAGCTGCTGGAGCTCAAACGCAAAATCGAGGGGGATCTGGAGCAGCGGGTAGAGAGCATTCTTGCTAAGGTAGTTGGCTCGGGAAAAGTTGTTGCTAAGGTCGATGCGACACTGAATATGAAAAATCAGAACACCATTGAGGAAAAGGTCGACCCCGATATGACGGCGGTTAGTAGCAGCGCAACGGAAGAAGAGTTACTAGATGGGGCCCGCACCAATCCGACAGGAATACCGGGGTCTCGGGCCAACCTCCCGGGCGCCGAAGACAATGGTCAAGTGGGCTTTCGCCAAAATGTGCGCAAGGAGCTAAAGACCACCAACTTTGCCGTCCCCAAAACCACTCGCAACGTCAAGGAGGCTGCGGGAACGGTTGAGCGAATCAGCATCGCGGTGTTAGTCGACGGCATGATGGTGCCTGAGACCGACAAAGAGGGCAACGTGACCAGCAAATATGCTCCACGTTCTTCTGAAGACCTCGCCAAGTATGAAACCATCGTCAAAAACTCAATCGGCTTTAGTAGTACCCGTGGGGACAGCGTTAAGATCGAGAACATCCAAGTTCAGGTCGAGGACTTTGCTGAATCGGAGCGCTTGTTAACCAATTTGGAACGAAAGAAGCTACTCTACTCTTTGTTCAAATGGTCGATCTTGAGCCTCAGTTTAGCGTTGTTCTTCTTCATTGTGGTCCGCCCATTTATGCGTTGGATCACCGACTCATTCCAAGAGTCAGTTGATGACATGTTGCCAAGAACAATCGAGGAGCTCGAAGAGTTGCAGTCAGTCGACAACACCCTTCCTGGAATGTCAGGTGCCTTACCGGTCCTGGAGGAATCCATCGACCCGAACAAGGCGGAGAGCGAACTACTTCGCGAGCGAATCATGGCAATTATGGATGGCGATCAGGAAAAGGCAGCTGGGGCTTTCAGCTTGTGGCTTTCACGGAGGGATGCATAGATGGTTCGGTTAGTTAAGGTCGAGGACATTCGATACGATGCCCTAAGGGGATTTGAAAAGGCCGGAATCCTGCTCAACTACTTGGGCCCTAACGCCGCCAAGCTGCTGTTTAAGCATATCGACGATGGTGACATTCGCAAACTCCTAGGCACGATGCAAAAGTTCCGCATCGTACCCGTCGAGGTAACCAAACGGGTGCTGGAAGAGTTTTATGAAATGATCAGCGAGTCAGAGGAGTACATCTTTTCAGAAAAGACCACCAACAAGGAGACCGTGGTCGACGCCGTCGGCGAAGAGCGGGCGCGGGGAATTCTCGGTCACCTCAATGTGAATTCGCCGGTGCAGCGCCAGCTTGAGAGTTTGGAAATGGTTGACGCCAAGTCGCTTTCTAACTTCCTGCTGAACGAGCACCCACAGACCATTGCGGTGATCCTTGCCCATCTCGAACCAGAGAAGAAGGGTGAGGTCTTGAAGCGTCTTCCCGAAACTCTCCAATCTGAGGTGGTGTTGCGGCTGGCGAACCTTGATCATGTCGCTCCTGAGCTCATCGCCGAAGTGGATCGCGTCCTTAAGCAAGAACTTTCAACGATGGGGACCGTTGAACAAGCGGCGCTCGGTGGCGTGCAGCCTGTTGCCGAGATGTTAAACGTTATGGACAAGAACACCGAGACGGCGATTATGTCGCGCATTGAGGAGAAAGATCCGATTCTCGCCGAGGAAATTCGCAAGTTGATGTTTGTCTTTGAAGACATCGTTAAAATTGACGATCGCGGAATTCAGACGCTGCTTAAAGAAGTTCCCAACGACAAACTTCTGTTGGCACTCAAGACTGCCAACGAGGAAATTCGAGCGAAGATTTTCAAAAATATCTCACAGCGTGCCGCCAATCTGCTCAAAGAGGATTTGTCCAACATGGGGCCGTCGCGGTTGTCTGACGTCGAATCGGCACAGGTCGAAATCGTCAACGTGGCTCGACGACTCGAAAGTGAGGGTAAGATTCTTATTGCTCGTGGCGGTTCTGAGGATGCACTGGTTTAAGGCGGAGCAGGTATTGAGATGATGGTTAAAAGTAATAGTGTAGTTAAGAGTGAGACCTCTGGAGATATCGTCTTTGACTATATTCCCAAATCTTTCCCGGTGGTGATGACCAAGGAAGCTTCTGACTTTGTTTCGTCTCAAGAAACCAAGGTGTCGGACTTCAAGATTTCGCATTTGGTGGCGGAGCAGACCGGGATTGCCGATGTTCAGCGCAAAGGAATCGACGACCGCATCGAAGAAGCCGCTTTGCAAAAGATGAAGGAGATCGAGGAACGGGCCTACCGAGAGGCCTATGATCTTGGGATGGTCGAGGGAGCGGAAAGGGCCTTTGCAGAAAAGAAGCAAGACTTAGAAGCCCGCTTAAACCAAGTGGATCAACTTTTGGTGATGTTCGATGATGTTAAACGCAAGCTGTTGGCGGAGAATGAGCGGCAGTTGATGGAGCTGATGGTGCAGATTGCAGAGCGCATCGCTTTGCAAAAAATTGCCGAAGATCCCGAGAGCATCTTGAAGACTTTGGACATGGTTCTTGAGGACATCCAAAAAGATGAGAACATCACGATCTATTTGTCCCGGGCCGACCGCGACTTTTTAGAGGAGATTCGGGCCAAGGGTGGCAAGCGAGCTGAGGACCTCAGGCACGTCAAACTCGAACCGCTGGATCATATCCAATCGGGCGGCTGTCAGGTCGAAACGAATTACGGAGTGATTGATGCCACGCTCGATCAACGGGTCGAGCGGGTTTTGGTAGCGGTGCGTGAAAAAATGCCTCGGGCCAAAAAGTCGGTTGTTGAATGATGGACGCTAAAGCTTCGTTGAATATCGACAAATACTCCGCCGCGCTCCGCTTGATCAAGCTGACCAAAGACATCGGCAAGATCACTCAGGTGACGGGCTTTACCCTAAAGGGTTTTTTGCCGGGCGCTTGTGTTGGCAGTGTGTGTGCGGTCTATCCGACTGGAAGTGGTCAATCGTTTTTAGCCGAAGTGGTGGGCTTTCAAGATCGCCAGGTGGTGTTGATGCCTCTTGGTGAGATGCGCGGAGTGGGATTGGGATCAAAGGTGGAACTGCTTCGACCACGCGCCACAATCAATGTGGGTTGGGAGCTATTAGGCCGGGTGATCGACGGGCTGGGTCAGCCGATTGATAACAAGGGTGAAATCGAGGCGCTCGAAGACCGTCCCCTCTATGGCGAGGCAACGAATCCTCTGGTGCGTCCGCCGATAGACACGCCGTTGAGCTTGGGCGTGCGGGCTATTGATGGACTCATCACCGTTGGCCAAGGTCAGCGCGTGGGCATTATGGCGGGCTCGGGCGTGGGCAAGTCGGTGTTGCTGGGCATGATTGCGCGGAACACCTTAGCCGATATCAACGTCATCGCGCTGATCGGCGAGCGTGGCCGTGAGGTGCGCGAGTTTATTGAGCAGAACTTGGGAGAAGAGGGGCTCAAACGGTCGGTGGTGGTCGTGGCGACTCCAGATCAGAGTCCCCTGGTGCGGATGCGGGGAGCCTTTGTGGCAACTTCAATCGCCGAGTACTTCTGCGACCAAGGCAAGAATGTCCTGCTCATGATGGACTCCTTAACCCGTTTTGGGATGGCTCAGAGGGAAATTGGTTTGAGCACGGGCGAGCCACCGACGTCAAAGGGTTACACGCCAAGCGTGTTCGGCATGTTGCCCAAAATTTTGGAAAGAGCAGGCCGCTTCGAAGGGCGAGGATCGATCACCGGATTGTATACGGTTCTCGTCGAAGGCGATGACATGGACGACCCCATCGCCGACTCGGTTCGCTCGATCGTTGACGGGCACATTGTTCTTAATCGAAACCTCGCGCAGAAGGGACACTTCCCATCGATCGATGTCCTCCAAAGTACCAGTCGGGTTATGCGGTTTATAGTCTCCGAAGCCCACCAACAAATGGCTCTGCAGATGAGGGAGAGCCTGGCCACCTATAGCGAGGCTGAGGATCTGATTAACATCGGTGCCTATAAAGAGGGCTCCAATTCAAAGATCGATCGGGCGATTGGCCTCCATGACGGCGTTGAGGGTTTTCTGCGGCAAGGGGAGCACGAGACAAGCCCCCCAATGGAGACTTTACTAGCAATGCAAAATTTGGTGGGTAGGTAAAACCAATGCCATTCAAATTTACTCTTGAACCATTGATGAAACACCGCAAGCGCCTCGAAGAAGATGCTCAACGAGAATTCTTTAAGGCCAGGTCGGCGGTGGACGAAGCCCTGCGAAGGATTAACTCCTTGTATGAGAGTGTCGACCACGCACGCCGGCAGATTCAGATATTGCAGCGGTCCGGCGGCCAAGCGATTGCCGCGATTACCCAACATGAGGAGTTCATTGCTGGCGTGCAAATTAGAATTGAGCGGGAACGTAAAGTGGCGCGGGAGCTCATGATGGTGGCGGAAGAAAAACACCAGGTCTTGCTGGAAGCTGCCAAGGAATTCAAGTCTATCGAGAAGCTGAAGGAACGCCGCCATCGGCAGTATCGAGAAGAAAAGAAAAAGAAAGAACTTAAAATTATTGATCAGACTGTGACGATGCGATTTAAACGAGGAGCCGTCGGATGAAATCGGGTTACGACCAACACTTCAAAAAAGTGCAACAAACAGCCAAAAATGTTCGTGGGTCCATGCCCAAGGGCAAGGCCAAACAGCGCTCCGCCGCGGTCCCCACCGATGCTGAGGTCGCCATTCGCCAAGCCTTAGGTCTCAAGCAAGCGGCCCGGCGACCGAAATTGAAGCCGGCAAAAATCTCCACTGTGGTGGGAGCTGCGGCTGTAATGGGTGGTTTAGGTGTGATGGTTTGGTTGGCGCTGGAGCCCTCACGGCTCGACCATTGGTTGGAGCGAGTGGAAATCGGTATCTTCGGCGAGACTTTGGCCGCCGAGTCCGGCGGGCGCAAGTCGGAAAAATCCGCCGAGGCGGGTCCCGCAAAAGAGGAAAAATCATCCTCGTCTGAAAGTCGAGGACCCCAAGCCGTCGGCGAAACGGTTCCACATGATCTGAGTTATTACGCTAAGTTAAATGAAAAAAGAGAAGAGCTTGATTTGCGAGAAAAAGAGCTCGGTGAGTTGGAAGAGGAATTGCATAAGCAGAAAGCTGAGGTGGAAGCTCGCATTCAGCACCTAGAAGGACTGCGCGAGCAAATCGCCGGAGTCTTGAAAGAAAAGGTCGAGGTCGACCAAGAAAAGGTGAATCGGTTGGTGGAATTTTACTCAAATATGAAACCTCAACAAGCAGCCAAGGTCATTGGGACCCTCAATGAAGACCTGGCCATTGAGGTCCTGGGCAAGATGAAAAAGAAAAGTGCAGCAGAGATCATGAACCTTCTCGAGCCTGACAAGGCCCAGGTGTTGTCCGAGAAATTTGCAGGATATAAACGGCGGTAGATAACTGTGTTGGATTTGACGGCTGGTTTAAATGTTGGCTCTCAAGCGCGGGATCGGGCGGAAGCTCCGAGCGCTTCTAATCAGCCAATCCAGTTCGGCAAAAAGACCGCCAAGAACAACCGTCCCAGTGAGGCTTCAGCAGAGTTCGGTCAAGAACTCTCCGCTCAACAAGCTAGCCCCACCAAGCCCTCAATCCCCAGTAAGGGATTTGAAGAAGTGCCTGCGCCTTCCGGAAAGTGGGAGACCATTGAGGCCCGCTCGGCAGAACCTAAACTCCAAACCAAAGAGGCTGTGCCCGAATGGCCAGTCGCAGTTAAGGCCGCGGGTGAAGTGGATCCCTTGACCCGTCGATCGGCAATGATGGCCTTTATCCGCAAGATGGAAGATGAGTTGGGCATTAGCGCAACTGATATTGTGGCGGCCTTTTCTAAATTAACCGCCGAAGAGCTCTTGGCGCCGCCGGAAGAAAGTGTCGGACGAGTGCTGGATCAAATGGGCCTACAAGGTGAGGATCGGGAGAAAGCCCTTCTTTATTTTGAAGAAATGCTCAAAAAGTCAGCCTCATCAAATATGGCTGAGTACCTCAAGGGCAGTAATCAACAGATTTCATTAGAAGTAATGTCAAAATCCGAAGCTCGCAAAAAACAGATCAACGACTCGGTTGATCGCATGTCACAGTCGTTCTTTGTCTCTCCCGCCAGCCGTCAGGCCTCGGTGATGGGGGCGACAGCAGCGGGAGCGGCGATAGCGGGAGCAGGAGTAGGAGCAGCGGCAGGGGGAGTGGGCACCAGTGCCCAAGGCCAAATGCTGTGGAGTGCGCAGTCACCGACCAGTGAATTAGGGTGGGCCAATCAAGGGGAGCAAGGTTTAAGTCAGGGCTTTGAGGGCCTGACAGAAGCGAACACCACCGAGGCGGCGGGTTCGCTGCGTCCCAACTCCACCTCAGGGCAACCGCTGCCTCAGGGTTTTGAGGGAATCAGCTCTGGCGAATCGGTCAGTCTCAAGGAAAACGCTCAGGCGATTAAAACCGCCCCTGAAACGCCGACCAGTTCTAGCCAGGGCTCCGGAAAAGTCTTGGCCTTTGGCTTTGGCGCGGATCCAGTGGTTGAGGCTCTCGGTGAAACTGAGGCGATGACGGTTCCGGCCGAAACGGCGGAAGCGCTCGGCAAAATTTTCGATCAAACAAATGTTGAAACAACCGACACGGCGAAACCGACTTCCGAAGCGGCAGCCGGAAGTGTAACAGCGGCTTTTGACTCCAAGGAACAGCGAGCCGAAGATGGTCACCAAGACCTGAGCGGCGAAGCCCAAGGCGACACCGCCCAATCACTCGCTGGCCAAACCACGCAAAAAGTCGCGGACCAGCCGGCCTTCATGCCCTTAGCACCTAAGATGAGCGAAAATCAAGAAGCTCAAAATGTTCGTAATGTCGTCGACCAAGCTCAAGTCATGATTCGCAATGGCGGCGGCGAAATGAAGGTGAAGCTCAATCCAGAAGGCATTGGCGAGGTGACCTTGAAAGTGGTCAGTGAAGGTGGGCGCGTCAATGTGGAAATGATCGCCTCCAATGCTGAAACCAAGCGCATGCTCGAGCGGGGATTGGGTGATTTGCGTGAAACGCTGGCATCACACAAACTCAATATCGATCACGTGAAGGTGGGATCGACGGAGCAAACCTCTAAGCAGATGGATCAGCAGCTCCAAGATCAGCAGTCGCGATTTGCTCAGCAATTTATGGAAGACTTCCGACGCGAGAATCAAGCTTGGCGCCAAGGCTTTGTCGACATGCCAGGCATACGCAATTATCGGTCTCAAACAACTGATGGCAGCGGCATGGGTGGAATTACTCCGCAGCAGTCATCAGGTAAACGCGAAGGTCGACGACTCGACCTGGTCGCATAGGAACTTGAATAGAAAACTATGATTAATATCAAGAACTCAACCCAAACCTGGTCCACGGCACAACAAGATCCGAGTTGGAAGTCAGACAATGTGCAAAATGTCAGTGCTGAGGAGTACAAAAAGGCCTTTGGCGAAAAAGATGTGGGTGAGGTTCTGAACAAGCTCGCCGACCCCAATTGGGTCGATCCGGCCAAAACTCGCCGAGTGGGCAACAATCAACTCGACAAAGATGCCTTTCTTAAATTGCTTTTGACCCAATTAAAATATCAAGATCCGACCAACCCGATGGAGAGCCATGAGATGGCGGCCCAACTGGCCCAGTTCTCTTCACTCGAGAGCTTGGCCAACATTGATAAAGGGATTGGCGAACTGCAAAAGGCCGCCGCACCAAAGAACGATTTTGCGGCCCTCAACCTGATCGGCAAGGCTGTCAGCGGCGATTCGTCTAAAATCAGTCGCACCGATGAGACTGAACAACACGACGTTCAATACGATCTTTTGGGTGACGCCCAAAAGGTCATCGTTAAGGGTCTCGATGCCAACAACCAGCCCGTGCGTGAGTTGACCTTTAGTGACGTCAAGAAGGGAAAAGCTGAGTTTAATTGGAACGGACTTGACGAAGAGGGCAAGGCAGCTCGGCCTGGTCAGTACCGCCTGCAAATTGATGCTGTCGGCTCGAATGGACTCAAGGTCGGCGCGACCACCCAGTTCGAAGGTAGAATTAGCGGTGTTAACTTCACTCCCACTGGGCCCTTGTTGTTGATTGGCAATCAGAGTATTCGTCTTAGCGATGTGAAAAAGATTGTGGACCCAGCGATGTTGGGTGGTCAGGCCGTTCAACGCCCGACCGAAATTCCCAATCAGCCAAATGCGAAGGCCGCGGGAGCTCCAGGCCCGGCTATGGCGGCCAACGATGGCGCCTCAGGTGATCCGGGGGCAGTGACCGGGAATATGGAATCCGTAGGAATGAGTCGAGGAATGCTCAACGCCATGAAAAAGCAAGGCGTTAAGGCGGGATTGTGAGTTTGATCAATCAGGCCGGAAAAGTCGGCCAACTTTCACCCATCACGAATGACAAGCCGTCCGGGCTTGGTGATTTGGGCAAAGTTCAAGGTGAGGGCTTTAAAGACGTCCTTCGCCAAGTGCGCGATCAAGCGACAGAAAAGGCGACAGCCGCGGCAAAACCAAATGGCAACGAAAGCGGCATTCGCTTTTCGAATCATGCGGTAGAGCGAATGCGCAGTCGGGGAATTGTGTATGGTCCGGAAACTTTAGACAAGATCGGCCAAGCGATGCAAAAGGCCGCAGCGAAAGGAGCAAAGGAAACCCTCGTACTTACAGATAACTCAGCGTTGATTGTGAGTGTGAAAAACAACACGGTCGTTACGGTGATGGATAAAAACGCGCTTAAGGAAAATGTTTTTACCAACATTGACTCGACTGTGGTGATTTAAAAATAGAAAAACGGTTTGAACAGAAAGTTTAATAACCAGGGGCTGGACCTCATTGAGGGGGCCCCTCCATAAACGCCACGGAGTGATTGAAGTGGCGCAAGACATGGAGGTCTTATGGGTGTTTTATCGTCACTTTATACCGGTGTGTCCGGTTTGAGCGCGCAAGGCGAAGCGCTGGGCGTAATCGGCGACAACATCGCCAACGCCAACACGGTGGGATTCAAAGCCAGCCGTGCGGAATTTCAAGACATCATCTCAAAGAGTCTTAAAGGCATTCTTGGTGGTAACCAGATTGGCCGCGGGGTAAAAATTGGTGCAGTTAATCCGATTTTGACCCAAGGTAACGTCGACGCAACGGAAAAGGCCACCGACTTAGCCATTTCTGGAGACGGATACTACATCGTGCGAGGCTCTGACGGTGAGTCGTTTACTCGTGATGGTTCTTTCCACTTTGACAAGGAAGGATACCTGGTCACCAATGACAACCAGCGGGTGCAAGGTTTTGAAGCGGACGAAGCCGGAACCGTCATCAACAAAATTGGTGATATTAAGTTCCCGCGCGCCCTCATTCCTGCTCGTGGCACGACCAAAGTTAAACTCGAGCTCAATTTAGATTCTCGCGTTTCACAAGATCCAACGACGGTCAAAACGTTTGATCCTAAGAATCCCTACGACACTTCCAACTACTCGACAGGGGTTGAGATCTACGATTCGCAAGGCAACAAACACTTAATGACGATGTTCTTCAACAAGACTGCGGACCGCACCTGGGATTTCCGCGGGATGGTTGACGGCAAAGAAGTCGTGGGTGGCGTTGACGAAGGTCTTTCAGAAGTTTGCAAAGGAAAACTGACCTTCACGGTTGACGGCAAACTCGACACCGAAGAGTTGCAGGCTTCGACCTTCAACTTCAAGGGTGGAGCGCTTCAGAATCAACAGATCAAGATTGATTTTGGTGATTCAATCACCACGGACAAAGGCAAGGGTCTCGATGGGACTAAGCAGTACGGAAAAGACTCCGACATGATCGCCTGGAATCAAGATGGTAGCGCCGCAGGTACCATTACGAATCTGTCGTTTAACGACGAGGGCGTGTTGACGGCTCTGTACAGCAACGGAACCACCAAGGACCTTGCGCAGATCTCCCTGGCGAAGTTCGAAAATCCCGAAGCGTTGTTCAAAGTCGGTAACAACCGACTTAAAGAAGCCCGTGACTCAGGTGCTCCAGCGGTGGGCAAACCCAATCGCGCGGGCCGTGGCAAGATCTTCGCGAAGTCGCTCGAGCGTTCAACGGTGGATCTGGCCCTGGAATTCGTTAACCTGATTCAGAATCAACGGGGATTCCAAGCCAACGCCAAAACCATCACCACCACCGATGAGTTGCTGGCGGAAGTGATTAACCTAAAACGATAGTAATTTAATTGTTCGTACTGATCAGGGGTCCTAAGGGACCCCTGGTGATTTGCGTAGACCAATGAGTAAAACAGCCCTTGAAATAGCTCAGTCGAAATTTTCTGTGCCCTCATTAGTTGCGGGGGTTGTGGGTGCGTCGAGCCTTGCGGTGGCGCTGTTTTCGCAGGCGGGAACGGCTCCGCAATGTTCGTTTGAAGCGCTCACCAACAATTGCCGCATGTTCGAGGGTGACCCAATCAAATTTCCCGATGGGACAAGTCTGCCGTCGATCACCGAGCGGAGTCCGGCATTGGCAGCACAGTTGGCCTCAGGTGGTACGGAATCTTCGCCGAGCCAAGAGGCTTCGTTGCAGTTGGCCCAACGGGAATGGGAAGCGCGCCTTGATCTTCTCGAATTGTTGAACCAAGTCGACAAGTACCGGTTAAGTCGGCAGGCGGTTCTTTATTTTAGTAATCACCCGGAAATATTAGATTTGATTTTCTCCGATGATCGACAAGACGGCGAGCAGGTGGTCCCGTGGCCAATGGATGGACGTGCGGAGCTCAATGGCGTGATTTCTTTGCGCCGGGTGAAGACCGCTGAAATTCGCCGCTATCTCGAGCGAAACCTGCCGGCGCATATTCGCGAGCAAGCGCGCAAGGCGGCCCGCCAATACACCGAGTTGAGTCCTCGATATCCCTCGACAAGTGACTTTCGCGCCGGAGAACCTGGTACCATCGCGAGCCAGGAGCGAAATATCAGCCGAGTGGAGGCGGTATTTGCGCGCGCCCGGGCTCGAGTCGAAGAAATTTTGCTGGGCGGGCGACCGGAACAATCTCTGACCGAGGGTGAACGAGGTCAGCTTGAGAAAATTCGCGGTTTGCGCTTGCGATTTCCGCCACTCAACTCAGGCAGTTGTCAGGGCATCTTAGGCAATGCCTACTACTTTTCCGCTGATAACACCGTCAACGTATGTCCCCAACTCCTCAATCACCCCGAGGCGAGTCTTGCGACGGTGCTTGGCCACGAAGTGGGTCATGCGGTTGATCCGTGCAACTCCCAGTTCGGCTACTGGCAGATCAATCGTGATCTTGCCAAACGCCTCAATCCGACTCGACCACCTCCGGAAGTGGCGGCCAGTCGGTCGCGGAGTTTGATTCTAGCGGCGGCAGTCGGTATTGGCCGCACGGCCGATGGCGATCGGACCGCTCTTCCGTTTGAAATTCTGGCGAATTCGTCGGATGACCTCAAGTACTTTGAAAGCCTTGGTCTGCTTAAGTCGATCGCGCCGGGCATTCCCTTTGGTAGCTATCCTCTCAGTGATGTCTATAAATGTTTGACGTCCTCTCCTGGCGGGGGCTTTCGGGAAGTGACCATGGAAGACATGAGTCGAATGGCCACTGAAGTCACCCGCTACAGGTCGGAAATTTTCGGAAGTGACTACGATCTCGCAAACGATCACCAACGCATCATCGAGACCTTCAGTCGTTATCCGCAGTGTACGGGGTCAGCCAAGGCCTCGCAAATGGGTGAGGCCATCTCGGACTGGTTCGGGGCCGAGGTGCTGGCCGATTTTCTCCAGAGCAAGTCGCTCACAAGCCAAAACGATAAGATTGCGGGCATTGGATTTTTTGCCGCTCAAGTTTGCCTTGATCGAAAGCAACAAACGGTGCCGGTGGGTCCTGACATCGAGGTCATGAACGCGGCTCTTCGCGATTGGCGAGCATACAAGGGTGAGCATCCACCATCGGTTCGGCGAATCAACGAAGTTATTCTGCGCCACCCGGCTATTCGCCAAGCTTTGGGGTGCAAGCCAGGTGACCCCAATTGCAAACATCACAGCGGAGCGGGAAAAGGCACAAATGCGCCGACTGAAGCCATCACTCCGGGAGTAGGAAACTAATGAGTTGGTTACGAGACATGCTGATACTTTTGCTCATCGGTTGTTATCTGGCGATGGCCTTGGCCTCTGAGGCGGCAACCTCGCCCTACAAGCCCTTGGAAGACTGGGTGGTGACCGTGGGACACGCGGCTCCTGAACAGCTCGTCCTGTCGAGGGGCCAATGGAAGGAGCGCAAGGTGTGGATGATTGGGTACAAGGTCGGGGAGCGCCTGGCCGGTCAAAAAGTTCTCACGGACGACTTCTTCCAGAAGTTTGAAAAAGAGTTGCAGGGATTTATTCGCCTCGGGGGAACTCGCAATTCCGCAGCACTTCCCTGCGAGATGCCGGTGTTGGTCCACCACCGGGAGACGGCAAAAATCACTCGCCAGGAGCTTTGCCCGATGCAAATGGCAGCGGCAGACCAACTCAAATTTGGAGATTGGTACCGCCGCTGGCAACTTTGGGTGACTCAAGATCAGGTCTTTTAGAACCACACTTCCGCTTGAAAGCCGTAAGCTGCGCCGCTGGTGCGATCAGCATAAGCGGGAGCGCCGGTGGCGATCATGGTTTTGTTTTCTTTATTCCACCAGCTTTGGGTATAGAAAGCTCTAAGCACGGGGCGGCCCCAGACACTACGGCTCACGGCCAACTGGGGAGCGATCGTCGCGCGAAACAAAGTGCGAGAACCCAGAGGATCACCGGCACCATCGACTTCACTCTCGACTTCGATTTGCGATGCACCGAGTACCCCTGTCAAATGCACATGATCAGTAACAAAGAAAATCGGCTGTACTCCCAAAGCCGACCAAGTTCCGCCGCTCTTGGTGGCGGCCCCGGTGTCCCACTGTTCATGTGACGCCATCACCTGCCAAGCCCAGCGTGAGCCGGCCTCTTCATGAGCCCAGTGGTCAGCGAGGCGTACGCGCTGAGCTTTATCTTGCGTACTCGTTCCTTCAATGGGGGCCGAGTCTCCCGTGAGATCGAGAGACTGCATGAGACCTTGCCCGGCAATGAGTACAATTTCGTTAAAACCCTGCCCGAGCTTTTGATGAAACTTGGTTCCAAGTACGTAGCCCGTGGCTTTTTCATAAACCGTTGCGCCACTGGTGCCATTGGGAGAATGCGCATAGCCCAGCCAAAAAGCCAAATCAGAGGTTTCACCCACTTTGATGTCTGACAGTCGCACATCCCATAAAGTCAGACCATGGCGGCCGACATCGGAGGAGATCGTATCGTGAATTTGGCGGAGTTGTGCAACTGCCAACTTGCCAAACCCGACTGGAATTTCCTCGATCCCCGCGCCATTTCCGGCGGTGTCACCGTAGTACCACCAGTCATTCATATAAATATTAGGTCCCCGATAAAAACGCTTTCCGATCCAAAAAGTGTAAGGAGTGTCGTGCACCCTTCCGCCTTGGGCGAAGGCTTCCGTGACATGAATTTCTTCGCTCGAGCCTTCGTATGACTTGTGGCCGGGCGAAATATAGGCCAGCGTAACCACGCCCTTAAAAAAGGGATCGGCTTCGCCACCGCGTAGCTGGTGCGCCGTGAGCGTCGCCTCGCCATAAATGCCGCACTCGTTTCCTAAGCGAAACTCATTGCCACTGGAACCACTGTTTTTAAAACACTGTTGGTCGCCACCCAAAGAGTTGGTAGCGGTGCCAGCGCGGAAGTATCCCGTGTATTCAAAATTTTCCGAGGGAATCGCTTGGGCACCAATAGCCAAAGACAAAACAATACTGAGCAGTGAACTGCGAATTACGAAATTCATTGATAGGTCTTCCTTGTTGAAGTTGCAAAAAAAATCGGAGATTGGGAAATCTCCAATTGGCGCGGAATCTAGCCCAACAAAAGAAGTCGGTAAATAACAGATTGGAGCTGGTGGGTTGCGTTAGCTAAAGGCGTCGGCGATATCAGCGCGTGGGTTTGATTCCCATAAATGGTTCATCGGTTGGCGTACGGCCAACGAACATCGGCGTGCCGAGGCCGCGTCTCTCCCAAATGAGATAGAGAGTGCCTTCCATTACCGATGAAATTCCGGTGCGACTGCTGTTGAGAGTCACGATGCGACCGCGCAAAACATTGCGGTCCATTTCATGCGAGGTTTTGGCGTCCACCACCATCGGCAAAAGACCAAATTCAATCGATGTACTGTCGGTATACATGACTTGAAGAATTTGAAAGTCATGAATGGATTCATTAATTGCTCTCGACGAGTGAATACAAACTACCGAAATTTGCCGGGTGGGACCATCAATACCGGTATTGAGCCCATTGCTCACGCAGGTCCGGTACAGAACCGGTTCTTCTTTGCGCTGATCACTTCCGTAGAGGCGGGACCAGTCGGTGCTAACAATGCCACCCGAAGCGAAAGCTGTGAATGAGTACCAAATGACTAACACTAAGGCCGATGTCGTCTTCGCCAACAAATGCATATTGATCTTCCCT
This sequence comes from Bdellovibrionales bacterium, assembly GCA_020850475.1. Classification (GTDB taxonomy): domain Bacteria; phylum Bdellovibrionota; class Bdellovibrionia; order Bdellovibrionales; family UBA1609; genus JADZEO01. The sequence continues at coordinate 73,269 of JADZEO010000010.1, forward strand.
TATGTCGCTCCCGGGTGGGATCCCGATGAGACTGCCCTTTATACACCAAACCCTAACCCGGGAACCAGCGATCACTCGTGGGGCGGGCAGTAATTACAGGAGTGTCAAAAAAGATAACAGGGTCGGCGGCGCCCTACCGGGGCGGAATGGTCGTTACAAAGCGATTAACGGGCCCGTCCACCTTGAATATAACGGCCGGCTTTTCGGCGTTTCGATCAGAATTAAGACTGATCGTACCTGTAACGCCCTGGAACCCTTTGGTTTCAGCAATCTGAGTGCGCACTTCAGATCGGGTCGTTGATTTTGAAGCGGCAAGAGCTCGGGCGAGAATATGGGTGGCGTCGTAGGCCATGGCCGCGAAACTATCTGGTCGCTCCTGATAGCGTTCACGATAGAGGTCGACAAATTCCTTCACCTTGGGCTCTGAGGACTCGGAACTAAAATGGCTCGAAAAATAGCTGCCGTTAACGGCCTCTCTTGCAATCTCGAACAGCTTGGAAGAATCCCAGCCATCGCCGCCGAGCAAATGAGCCTTTAGACCCATTTTACGAATTTGGCGGGCAATGAGGGCGACGTCGGGATAATAGCCTGGGATGAAGATCGCTGCCGGAGCCACCGAACGAATGTGAGAGAGTTGTTCTCGAAAGTCCGAATCCCCAGCCACAAACTCTTCTTCGGCGACGATTTCACCGCCCAGGCCGGAAAAGGTTTTTGAAAAATACTCGGCCAATCCCATGCTGTACTCGGACTTGCGATCTCTGAGGATGGCCACCTTGCCGACTTTTAAATGATTGTGGGCAAATTGGGCCATCACATAGCCTTGAAAGGGATCGATAAAACAAACCCGAAAAATATAGTCACCGGCTTCCGTCACCCGGGGATTCGTGGAACTGGGACTGATCATCGGAATTTGCTTTTTCTGCGCAATCGGAGCAGCGGCCAAGGAAAGTTGGCTTGCTGCCTGCCCAATGATAGCGACGACGTTTTCTTGGTCGGCCAATTCACCCACGACTTGTTTGGCAACTTCTGGGTTGCCCTTATCGTCTTTGATCACCAATTTGAGGGTTCGACCTTTGACTCCACCCTGGGAGTTGATCTGGTCAATGGCCATCTCTAAGCCCTTGCGAGTGCTACTGCTAAACGAGGTTTCCGTTCCGGTCAGTGAGAGGTAGGCGCCAATAACGAGGTCAGAAGAGTCGGTATCGGATTGCTTGTCCCAACAAGCAGATGCCATAATGCTCATGGCGACGACTAAGCTAATTCGAACAACATTTTTCACTACGCCATCAACTCCACACCAAGTTCACACAGTACCATTGCAGCTTCAAAGTTACTTGTTTCGAGATTTAATTATTTGTCCGAATCTTCGCCGTCGCGCGGGGCGTATCCGGGTTGCGGTGGCCCGCAGGGCTAACGCAATCCGAAGACGAGCCTGCGGCCGATAAGGCGCGTGAGGACGAATAATTAAATCTCGAAACAAGTAACTTTGAAGTTGTATTAACAACTGGTGAAGATGAGGTCAAATGTGGCGCAGTGATATCCGGTTCTATGTGTCATTCGAGGCGCGGCACTAACGGAGGCGGTCCACCAAGTCCAAATATCCCTGGGGAATGACCTTGCGCTGAGCGAGGCACTGGCTCATATCGAGGTTGATGAGCTGGCCGTTACGGACACCCGCCATGACGTCACACACCCCTTGGTGAAGAAGGTCGACGGCATGGGCCCCAAGGCGGCTTCCCAAGATGCGATCCGCGGCCGTCGGCGCACCACCTCTTTGAATGTGTCCCAAGATACAAACTTTGGCTTCAAACCCGGATTTCTTCCGAATCGATTCCGCGAGATCATAAGCCCGCCCCGGCTTCTGTCCCTCCGCCGCAATGAGGATACTGGAGGTCTTTCCCCCCTTGACCCCGGCCTGAATTTTGTCGATCACGGCCTCAACCGGGAGGGGAGATTCAGGAATAAAAACAGCTTCGGCTCCACCGGCAAGCCCCACATCCAGAGCGATAAAGCCCGAGTTGCGACCCATCACCTCAACGATAAACAGGCGGTCATGGCTAGCGGCGGTGTCGCGAATGCGGTCAATGGCTTCGAGTGCCGTGTTGACCGCCGTATCAAAGCCAATCGTGACGTCCGTACCATAAATATCATTGTCGATGGTGCCCGGAACACCGACGTAGGGAATGCCCTGTTCCTTCCACAATAGGTGAGCTCCAGTGAAAGAACCATCACCGCCGATACAAACGAGAGCTTGGATCCCGCGAGCGCGAAGGTGATCGGCGGCCTTTTGTCGCTGCTCGGGCTGATGGAACTCCGGACTTCGCCCCGTTTTGATGAAGGTTCCGCCTCGCTGAATGGTATTGGCAACGCTGCGCAAGTTAAGAGGCGCAAATTCGCCTTTGAGCATTCCCTTGTAGCCTTGCAGAACGGCCTCGATCTCAAGTTTTGATGAAATCGCCGCCCTCACCACAGAGCGAATGGCCGCATTCATCCCAGGAGCATCGCCGCCACTGGTGAAAACGCCAATTTTTTTGAGGGAACTGGAGTTAAATTGGGCCATATCGGTTCACAATATGGACCATTTTAGGGCAAAAAAAAAGGACCAATTTCGCTAGAAACTGGTCCCGTTTTTTTCATTCAAAAGAATGAATTAGCGGACGTTTTGTTTGAATTCTGCGCCCGGACGGAATTTGGGGTACCATCCAGCCGGAATTTTGATTGCTTTGCCCGTTTGCGGGTTGCGGCCCGTGCGAGCTTTACGCTTGGTCTTGGTGAAAGTTCCAAAACCGACCAATTTGACGTCATCGCCTTTTTTGACGGACTTCAAAACCATATCGATGGTTGCATCCAATACGCGCTCAGTTTGAGCTTTGGTCATTTGTGTTGCTTCAGCGACTTTTTCGATAAGTTGCGCTTTGTTCATTCTCTGTTACTCCCGTTGAATAACTAGGTTGGTGAATAATTGTAGAGAAATTGAACTGTTTATTGATCCTAGGGTCAACTTTTTTTTAAGGCGATACCAAAAAGAAATCTGTGTTCAGGTGAAAGCCGCTCGCGGCAAGCGCTTGGGCGGACGCATTATATTTTCGCAAAAGCCACCAACTATTGATCATCAACGGGATTGTCTTCGTCACCTGGGGAGTTCTCTATTTCGGTTGGCGCCGAGGGTTCTTCGCTGGGAATAGTGTATTTTTCGTCGGCCCATTGACCCAGATCCAAGAGTTGGCAACGTTTTGAGCAGAATGGACGATAGGGATTTTGCGATGAGAATTCACAAGATTTTCCACATCGCGGGCAGTCGACGGTTGTCATGGCGTTTGACTTAACCGCCCGCTGAAATCCTGTCAATTGTGAATCTGCCTCAACTTAACGTGAAACTTCCGAGTAGGCGAACTCACCGCTCTTATACATCAAGCGAACGCGGAAGCGGTTCCCAATGGTTCCGTCCGCGTTCATGGTACCGGTGCCATCGGCAATTACGCGGATGACATCATTGTATGCGGGAGTCATCCCGTAACCCGTGCGGCGCAGTTCAAAGCCGGAGTTGTTGTTAATGGGATCGAAACTCCCGTTAACCGAAATCGGCACGCCACCGTAGTAATATGAGTAATCCGAATAGGCAACGATGGTCGCGGCACCATAGACGGGTGGTTTGTTGCCAACAGTTTCAAGATAAAGGAAGCCGTAGCTATCCCAAGAGTCACAGTTCGCGGCTCCCCAGTTCCAACCGATGACGATCGGGTTACAGACCTGAGCATACTCTTCAAGAAAGTCGCGGTAGAGACCGGGGTTGGTGATCACCATGCGACCGGTCCAAATCAGACCAAAAGTTCCGAAGTTGTTGTTGGGAATGCCACCCTGAATTTGCACACATTGGCGAGTGGTGGGATCAACACCGTAACCGGCCTGGGCGCACTGTTGGAGACAGGCATTGTGAGCCGGTGACCAAATAGAACCAACACCGCAAGACTGCGGGGTCACCGCCGGGGTGCCGGACTTCTTCTTCTTTTCTCCACAGCCGACGCCAATACTCAGCAATACCGCGATAGCGCTGACGACGAGAAGTTGGTAAAAGGCTTTCATGTTCGTCTCCTTGGGCCTCTAGGCCTCAGCCGGGACTGAGTTCAAAATTGACAGTCCACGCCTTGAACCAAGGAATTTCACTTCCTGTACCAGCTCAAATCGAAATAATCGGGATTAGGCTCTCGTCAAAAGTTAGACAATGAGGAAATTGTTACTCAAGGTGACAAAAACCGTCGCCTCGAAAGGTGCCTGCTACTTTTGGTGAATGCGCCTTTGCAACCGGCTAGGCATTGCCCACATACATTCGCCAAAAGTAGCAGGCACCTTTCGAAGGCACCTTTCGAATTACTCGAGGCAGACGTAGTCCACGCGAACATTGGTTCCCTCGGGTAAGGGCGGATTAAAGTAGACCTTGTTACCCGATACGGTCGGAGTTGACCCGGAATTGGGAGTAATAATGATGGCCTCAACGCTCTCAGGTGCGCACCTTAGACTGACTGAGCGCAGGGATTTGACCGTGCGTTGGCCAATGGCGGTCAGTTGATTCGCGTAATCCCCGAGGCAAATATTGGCTTTTTCAGCATCGGTAATGTCGCTCAGAATCTGCACGACGTGGCCGTAAAAAGCCGGGTGGTCTTTGTCCTGAGCATCATAGCAGGCGCGATCATCACGCAAAATGCCGATGCTATGACCGGTAAAGGGCTTCTGCGGCCACTTCTGTTGAATTCGGGCCAAGAGCGTCTCAGGGTTATTGTTCGGCGTCAGCGCTCGGAATTGATCCGTATAGAGTTTGAGGTTGCGGCCCGGGTAGGGAGCGCCCACATCGTTGGTGGTTTGGCAGCGGCCGGCACAACTATTCTCGTCTTCGTCAGAGAGTACCACCATCGCTAAAGCGGCATCGGAACGAAAGCACTCGGCGTTGTCGGTGCGGTCGATGGCCAAGAGTCCGGCGTGGACCGGTTGCTCATAACCACTGCCTAAGCCAAAGTCCCACAAAGCCAAAGTCTTGAGCGTATCGGCGAAGTACTTTTTGGCATTGGGATTATCTTTGCGCAAAACCTTGGAGCCGATGGGAGTAAAGTTGAGCAGCGATTCGTTGTTGTACCATTCGCGAACGGCCCCGGCATCGGGTTTTACCGCACCTGTTCCATCGACGACGTGAGTGAGAGTATAGCAAATCTGCCAGTCAACATTATTGTTGTTGAGTACATCAATGAGGTTTCCCAGGCGTTGCGCGAGTTTTTTATGTTCAGGCGCCATGGAACCGCTATTATCAAGAATCATTAACAAGTCGACCTTGTTGGGCGCAACGGGAATAGAAAAGTTAGAAGTATAATGTACCGGAAACTTCGGTTGATCGCAGTTCTCTCCATAGCAGGGTTCGCAGCGAGTGCCCTCGCAGAACTGCGGGCAGTTGGGCTCTTCGCAGTCGGGATTGATACCGGTGCTGATGCGAGCAGGATCGCTTTCCGCGACCTTGGAGAATCTTGCGGCTGAGCAGGCGTTGAAAGCCACGCCCAGAGCGAGTCCGCCGCCCATCAAAATAGCCACGAAGAAGAATTTCTTGTATTGAGACGAAAGCATCCGGTTCACCCCTTCATGTTCCCTAATACCCAAATACAGTGCCATCGTCCGCTCAATAGAGAGCCGATGGCCGGTGCCCACCTGTTAAAGTTGGGAAAATTGAAAATAAGTTGAACAGCCTACGTTCTCTATTCGAGACAAGTATAGTCGACGCGGACGTTGGTTCCTTCAGGGAGAGGCGGTGTGAAGTACACCTTGTTACCCTCTACGTGTGGAACGGAACTCAGTGTGTTTGGTGTAATCACGATGTCTTTGACTGCCTGAGGAGCACAGCGAAGTGTCACTGAGCCCAACGAACTGACGGTGCGCTGACCAATGGCCGTTAACTGTGAGCCGTAGTCGTCGGCGCAAATGGTGCCCTTAATGCCGTTGGTGATATCGCTGAGCGTTTGAATAACGTGACCATAAAAAGCCGGATAGGCTTTATCTTGGGCATCATAACAAGCGCGGTCATTGCGCAGGATCGAGATCGTGTGACCGGTAAATGGTTTTTGCGGCCACTTGGCTTGCACCCTTTGCACCAAAGTATCTGGGTTGTCGTTTTGATTCAGCGGTCGATACTGGTTCGTATAGTCGGTCAAGGGGCGTCCCGGATATGGGCCCCCAATGTCAGTTACTGATTTGCAACGAGCGCCGCAGCTTTTTTCATCTTCGTCCGAGAGAATCACCATAGAAAGGGCGGCATCGGGACGGAAGCACACATCATTGCCGGCTTTGTCGACAGCGAGGAGGCCAGCGGCGATCGCCTGTTCGTTACCGCTGCCACCGCCAAAATCCCAAACCGCTAGAGTTTTCAACGAGTCGCCAAAATACTTTTTGGCGTTGAGTGTATTCTTGGTCAATACCTTGGAGCCGATGGGCGAAAAATTGAGACCAGTGGTGTTGTTGTAAAAGTCGCGAATGGCGCCCGCATCACTCTTGGTTCGGCCATCGCCATCCACCACGTGGGTGAGCGTATAACAAAGTTGCCAATCGACACCGTTGGCATTGAGCACGTCAATGAGGTTCTCCAAACGCTGAGAGAGTTTTTGATGTTCCGGTTCCATGGAACCGCTATTATCAACAACCATCAAGACGTCGACCTTTTTAGTTGAAACAGGCACCGTAAAAGTAGATGAGTAATCGACTGGATTTTTAGGTTGATTGCAATCACTTCCGTAGCAGGGCTGACAGCGCGGCCCCTCGCAGAACTGAGGACAATCAGGACCCGTGCAATCGGGGTTTACTCCCGTTGCCACTTGGCTCGGATCAGGCGTAGAAAATTTAACGTCCGAACAGGCGTTAAACGTCGAACTGGTTAGGAATAATCCGCCCGCAATGAGCAGTGTGGAGAAAATCCGTTTTCTATGCACTTCTAGCCTCCAGAACACCCCAATCCAAATACTTCCAATTACGGTGCCAGCAAAAGGAGCCTAAATAGCCAAAATAAAAGGACCTTGCTGTCGAACCCGCCGGAGTTGTTGACGAGTTAGACAGAGTGCGCAGGTGGCAATGTGAATTTTGTCCAGTTCTTAGACGGTGCTCGCGATAAACCAGCGTCAGGACGGAGAAATCTTGGATCGTTGGCGTCTGATATCCACGACCACTAAGATCACAAGAATCAAACTGATCCAAGAAGCGATGCTCAGTCCGAGCGGCATAAGACCCCGATCGTCGGCGCGGAATTGTTCCATAATGAAACGGCCCGTGGCGTGCGCCAGGACCCATATCATGAATAGATGGCCAGGCACCCGAACCCACGGCATCTGGTCGCGGCGGGATTCAGCCCACAGCAGGAGTGCCCCGGTTATCAACTCCCATCCTGTCGCATAAAGCGGCGTCGGGTGACGACCGGCCACGCTCCAAGGGAGGTCGCAAGCAGCCCCATAACAACAACCGTTAAAAAAACAACCCAAGCGACCCAAGCCGTAACTGATGGCGACCACGGGCGCGTAAAAATCGGCCCACCTTCGCCAGTTCTCTCCTTGGCGTTTTAACCACCAAGCGGCGCTAACAAAGGCCGTGAGGGCTCCGCCATAAAACACAAAGCCACCTTGCCACACCTTGAAGAGGTCGAGAGGCCGAGCCAAGTAAAAATCCGGCATCTCCCACACCACGTGGAACAAGCGGGCTCCGATGAATCCCCCAATCATCAAGATCAGGGCAATATCGAGAGCGCGAGTGCGGTCAACCTCAAGACGCTGGGCCCGGCGGACCACCCACAAAAGAGCGCCGCAATAAACCAAGCTCATGACCACCAAGTAGGTGGGAAGTGAAATGGATTCCGTCACATGCAGATGTGGATACAAACGTTATCCCTTGGCTTGGTCCGCGTCCGACTCCAGCGTCCCGGCGCGCTGGGCCGCGCGGTCTTCAAGAAATTGCTGGGTCATGATGAGCAGGAGGAGCCCGACGCCTCCCACGATGCACATGTCAGCCACGTTAAACGCCGGCCAAGTGAAACGATGTTGATAGTGGAAGTCGAGAAAATCAATCACAAAGCCAAAGCGCAAGCGATCGATGTAGTTGCCCACGGCTCCACCGAAGACATTGCCAAGGGCAAAAACCTGCAGACGGTCGGTGTCTTTGACTCCCCAAAGAATCGACAGGATCACGATCATCGCCAAGGGAGGCATCGACAAAAAGAAAAGATTGCGGAAGGTTTCTCCGGCATCGCGAAAAATACCAAAGGCCGCACCCGTGTTTCGCACATAGGTAATGTTAAAGAAGTCATTAATGACGGTCAGCGACTCGCCCAAATAAAATTGGGTGTGGATATAGAGCTTGGTGGCTTGATCGAGAGTGACGATAGTTCCAGCGAGTGCGGCGAGAAGCAGATACTTCTTGCTGATCTTCATGCGAGGGCCTCTACGCACTTCGGGCAAACACCAGGGAAGCGCTGATCTTTGCCGGTTTCATCACTGTAATGCCAACAGCGCACACACTTGGTTCCGTCCGCGTGTTGGGCAACGATTTTTTCTTCACTTCCCTCTTGGATTTTTACCATGGAGACAATGAACAGTTGCCGCAAATCCTTTTGGTACTGCTGAAGTAGTTTAAAAACTGGGCCTTGGGCGGTGATGGTGACTTGAGCGTCAAGACTTGAGCCAATCACCTTATCGCGGCGCAGGTCCTCCAGAACCTTGGCCACCTTCGTGCGCATCTCCAGGAGGCTCGCAAAGCGCTCAACCAACCCCTCTTTGTTCCACTCCGGGTTCATTTGCGGAAACTCGCTTAAAAAGATGCTGTCATGTTTCTTACCGGGCAGGTAGGAGTAACCCTCTTCGGCCAAGAACGAAACAATTGGCGCCAGCATGGTCAAGGTTTTTTCAGTGAGCTCATAAAGCACGGTCTGCGCCGCGCGCCGAGCCCGGCCGTTGGCTTTCCAGGTGTAAAGTCGATCTTTCAAAATATCCAAGTAGGTTGCCGACAGATCAACGGTATAGAAATTATTGAGTGCGTGATAGACTTTGTAAAAATCGTAGTTGTCGTAGGCGTTGCGGGTCTTGCCGATGAGATCATTGAGTCTCAACAAGGCCCACTGGTCGAGTTCCGGCATATCTTTGAAAGCCACTCGATCAGTTTGCGGGTTGAAGTCATGTAAATTGCCCAGCAAGAAGCGCACGGTATTGCGAAAGCGGCGATAGGTTTCGGTGATCCGCTGAAAAATTTCTTCGCCGATATTCACGTCTTGCCCATAGTCCTCGTAGGCCACCCACAACCGCAGGATCTCAGCACCCATGGTGTTGATGACTTGGCTGGGGTCAATGACGTTGCCTTGGGATTTGCTCATCTTGTAACCAGCGGCATCGGTCACAAATCCGTGGGTCACCAAGGCCTTGTAAGGAGTTTTTCCCACCGAGGCGATGGCCGACATTAGGCTGGTTTGAAACCAGCCGCGATGCTGGTCGCTGCCTTCAAGATAAATGTCCGCCGGGAAGGCGAGACCGTGACGTTTGCGTTGAACCGCGGCATGACAGACTCCGCTATCAAACCACACGTCGAGAATGTCTTGGCCTTTCTTAAAAGTTTTGCCGCCGCACTTGGCGCAGGATTTTCCGCCAACAAACTCACTCGCCTCGCGATTGTGATAGGCTTCGATTCCCTCACCGGTCGATTCCATGATGTCGGCAAGGCGCCGCATGATTTGACTGTCGGCTAAGGCTTCGCCGCACTCTTCACAATAAAAGACCGGAATGGGCACACCCCAAATGCGCTGGCGGCTTAAGCACCAGTCGGGTGAATTGGCGATCATCGAAGTCAAGCGTTGGACACCCCACCCGGGATAAAACTTAATGTCTTTTTCAGCCGCGGAAAGAGCCATCTTACGGACGGGGTACTTGTCATCATCCAATCGCACAAACCACTGGGGGGTCGCGCGAAAAATCAAAGGCGTCTTGGAGCGAGGATTGTGGGGATAGCTATGCACGATCTCGCGAAAGCCCAGCAAGTGGCCTGACTTTTTGAGGTCCTCAACGATCAGCTTGTTGGCGTCCCAAATTTTGATGCCTTTATACATCGGCACTTCTTCAGTAAAGCGTCCGGCAACGTCGACCGGGCTGTGCACAGGTAAGCCATACTTGAGTCCCACTTGATAATCTTCGAGACCATGCCCCGGAGCGGTGTGCACACAACCGGTTCCCGCATCGAGAGTCACATGATCGCCGAGCATGACAAGGGAGTCGCGGCCCATAAACGGGTGATCGGCTTTAAGCCCTTCAAACTCGGTGCCCTTAAACGAACGAGTGGGTCGAAGAGTGAGCCCGGTCTCCTTTTCGACCATTTCTTTGAGATCTTCGGCGATGATGAGAAGCTCATGACCCGAGTCGAAGAGATTGTAAGTGTAATTGGCGTGAACACAAATCCCGTAGTTGGCCGGCAGGGTCCAGGGAGTGGTCGTCCAAATAACCAAGGACACAGGCTTGTTCGGTGAGCCCACGCGCTTTAATTCTTTAGTGAGGGGGAACTTCACGTAAATCGAAGGACTCTTGTGGTCGTGGTATTCGACCTCGGCGGCGGCTAGGGCTGTTTGCAAAGCGGGACACCAATAAACTGGTTTTTCACCGCGATACAAAACTCCGTTGTCATGAACTTGCGCGAGCACCCGAATTTCTTCGGCTTCGTACTCTGGTTGAATGGTTAAATAGGGATTTTCCCAATCAGCGAGCACGCCCATGCGGACAAATTGTTCGCGCTGTTTGTCGACCCATGAAAGCGCTTCTTGGCGACATAGTTTGCGAACTTGGGCGGGTGAAGTCTCTTGCTTGTCTTTGCCCAGTTTCTTCGTGACATTGAGCTCGATGGGGAGTCCGTGACAATCCCAACCCGGAATAAAAGCAGCTTGGAATCCCGCCATATTACGGTACTTGACCACGATATCCTTGAGAATTTTATTGAGAGCGTGGCCCACATGCAGGTTGCCGTTAGCGTACGGAGGCCCGTCGGGCATCACATAGAGCGGGCGCCCCTGATTCTTCTTGAGGATTTGGCGATAGAGGTCGGCGGACTTCCACTGCGCAATTCGTTTAGGCTCCGCCTCGGGGAGATTCCCCTTCATAGGAAAAGCCGTATTGGGAAGCTGAATTGTATCTTTATATTGGTCGGCGACTTTATCGGCCACGGGAGATCCTCACAGACAGAATCTCACTATGCTAGGCCAGTGGCTGCACCTTGTCAACGGACGAACTAAGGCGTGGGTAGAATCGTACGCAATCGATCATAGCCAAGGCTGATCAACATCCGCAGAGCTTCACCTTCAGAGCTCAAGTTCAGCCGAGACTGGACGCGACGAAGTGTTTCTAGGCTTCGAGCATCCAACGCAACACCAGAGACTGCCTTGGGCGGCGCCGTCATGGGCGGTGCTGTAACAGCCGGCGGTGGCGGCAAGCTGCGCTCATGGAGCAGGGGCTCGTCGCTTAAAAGATCGGCCGGGCGAGTCGGGTCCTCAAACTCTTTCATGCCACGAGAAAGATCACGCAGGGTCTTCTTGAAATCTTGGGTGGAGCGCGGCGCATCTCCGCCATTATCATCGCGATAAACATCAACACCATGGCGAACAGCATGAAGATACAAACTGACAAGTGCGTCGGGAGTCTTCGCGCGCTCTTTGATTTCGTTTGGCTGGTCGCGCAGCCAAAGGAAGGCCTGCGACAGGGTTTCGCGGGTATAAGCTTGCGGTGCGGTCTTGATATCAGCCATGGAGCCGAGCACACTAAGGCAAAATTTTGACCGTTTCAAACAGAAAAATCACCAAAGACAAACAGCCCCGGATCCAAGCGTGCAAAAAATTTTTTATTGGTTCTTGACAAGGGCAGGACGCTTGCGTCCGCCCCCTCATGGTCTCATTGATTACTCGGCGTAGTCCTTGGCGACGATTCCGTATTTTTCGATTTTGCGGAGCAAAGTCTTCTTCGGAATGTTCGCATGCAGCGCCGTCTGGTTGATTCGCCCTTTAAAGGTCTTCAACGCCTTAATGATAAATTCCTTTTCGAAAGCTTCTTTGTGGCGGTTAAAATCCAACGTGTCGCCAGAGATCGTGACGATTTCATCACCCTCGGAATCACCGTCCGCCATCTCCATTGAATCATCCAAACCGTCGTCGTCGGCGGCGGCGCCCAGGGCTTCGGCGGGCGTCGACTCGAGATCAACGCCAACGGCCTTGAGAAAACTCTCAGGAAAAGACTGAATGGTCAGCAGGTTGGACTCCTCAAGAATAAACGCGTGTTCGATCACATTTTCCAACTCGCGGATATTCCCCGGCCAGCTGTACCTCTTAAGCACCGCCAAGGCGGAAGGCGAAGTGCCAATAATTTTTTTGCCGTGCGCCTGATTAAACTTTTTGATGAAGGTATTGACTAGGTGGTCGATGTCTTCGCAACGCTCCGCCAAGGAGGGTAAAAAGATCGGCATGACGTTAAGGCGATAATAGAGATCTTCCCGGAAAGTACCCTTTTTGATCATGTCTTCCAGGGGTCGATTGGTGGCGGCAATAATCCTGACGTTGGTTTCGATTTCACGGTTGGCGCCAACGGGGGTAAAAACCTTTTCCTGCAACACGCGCAGGAGTTTGACCTGCATCAGCAGCGGCATATCGCCCACTTCGTCCAAAAAGATGGTTCCACCTTCGGCGTACTGAAATTTTCCGATTTTGCGTTGGTCGGCTCCGGTAAAGGCGCCCTTCTCGTGACCAAACAGTTCGCTTTCAAAGAGGTTCTCAGGGATGGCCGAACAATTCAGAGCCACAAATTTGCCGTCTTTGTTGGCGCTGTTATGGTGAATCGCCCGGGCCACCAATTCTTTACCAGTTCCCGAAGCACCGCGAATCAACACGGGCGTATCGACCTTCGAAAGGCGGTTGATGATGTTGTACACCTTCTGCATTTGCACGGTGTTGCCGATAATCTTGCGACCCGATTCATGTAAAATCGGCGCACTGGCGGCGACGTCAGAAATCAATTTGTTCGCAACGATCGCTTTCTCAACCATTGCCACCAGCTCTTCGCCTTTGATGGGTTTAGAAACATAGTTGTAGGCGCCGTCGCGAACCGCTTGAACAGCGTCGTCGATTGTGGCGTAAGCCGTCATGATGATCACGATCATCGACGGGTCATGTTCCTTAATGGCCTTAAGGGCCTCGAGGCCCGACATTCGTGGCATGTCGACATCTAAAAGGACGGCCGTGTAGCGATTGGCCTTTACCTTCTCGACGGCGTTGAGTCCGTCAAAGGCTTCGTCCACCTCAAACTTGCCGGCGGCCGCCAGCAGGGACGACTTGACTGAGAGTCGCAATCCTGAGTCGTCATCAACCACCAAGATTTTGAACATGATCCTACTCCTTTAATTCGACAATGACTGCACTTCCGAATTTTCCAAACTCATTGGCAACTCGACGGTAAAGGTCGAGCCTTTGCCCAATTCACTTTCAACTGAAATACGCCCGCGGTGAAGCTCCACAAAATACCGGGACAAATAGAGACCCAGTCCCGAGCCCTTGACGGGCGAATTCTTCACTTCGTTGCTGCGATAAAACTTTTCGAAGACGTGGCCCAATTCTTCGTCAGGGATGCCAATTCCCTGGTCCGCGACTTGAATGACGATGTGGCCGTTGATTTCCTCGGTGCTTACCAAGATCTTAGAATTCTCGGGGCTGTACTTGATGGCATTCTCAATCAAATTAGTAAAGACTTGGCGAATGAGATCCTCGTCGAGCTTGATACTAAAGAGGGGCTCAAACTCAGGAATGACCTTGATACCTTTTTTAGCCGCCAAGTACTCGCTCTTTTTGATGACATCGGCCAGGAGAGTGTTGACATCGCGGCTATGGAGTTGAAGTTTGATTTCTTTGGACTCGATCCGACCGAGGCTCAAGATCGAACCAATAAACTCCGACAGTTCCTCACTCGAGCGATTGATGGTCGCCAAGGCCTCTTTTTGTGAGGGGCTGAGTTGACTTGCATCAGCCATCACCATGTCGGCCATTCCCTGGATGCGAGCCAAGGGCGTCTTGAGATCATGTGACATCATTCGCAAAAAATTGCTCTTAAGCTCTTCCACCTGAGTGAGAAGACGGTTGCGTTGGTAATACTCCCAACTGCGCCGATTTTCCATAATGAGTCGATAAGGAATAAAAAAGTAGTAACAAATAAAAATTGAAAGTAAGGGGTGGGCCATGCCAATCCAAAACCCCAACCCAGCAAAGGATACATAGGCGACCACGGCAAAGGAAATCATGGTCGCCATGAGGATCAAAAGTCCGCGCGCCGGCCTCACGGACAGCACCACATAAACGGTCAAAATCGAAATCAGCGAAGTGAGGAGGAGATCCAACCAATCCGGACCCTTGCGAGGCGCGGAGTTGAGAATCAAGGTGTCCGTCATATTGGCGTGCATCTCAAGCGTGCTCATGGCGACCACTTCGCGCGAATAAGGTGTCCGGATGTAGTCGGCAGAGGAGATAACGGTGTCCGCACCAACAAACACCACTTTGTCGCGGAAGTCTTCGGCCTTAAAATTGCCGTTGAGAACCTGGGCGAAAGAAACCGGTCGATAAGTTCCCGACGGTCGGAAGTCGATGAAGGCTTGATAGGTGCCCAGGAAGTCGAAGATGCCGCGAAAGTCCTGCATGGCGTGAAGATCATCATACCTCAGGCCGTTGTAGCTACTGGCGATGAGGGCATGAAGCGATGGGGCACCATGATATGAAAAAATCAAACGACGAGTCACATCGTCCTTAGCAAAAATCTTTTGGTCGGAAGTCTTGGGACCCGGCAAAACCGTCAGGCGATCGAGTGGCGCATCAAGTTTTAGTTGCTCTTCTTGCCCTTTGATCGGCAGGCGGTTCGCAGCGACGATAAATTGATTGAGCTGTAAGGCCGAGTCAGCAAACAACTTCATTTCTTCGAAGGTGCCGTCAATCTCGTTCGGGGGGTTGATGTAAACCACCGCGCGTGGACGAGCCGCCGCCAGGCGCCCCAAAAGGCGCACGTGATCCATGGCGTTTGGATCGCGTTTAAGTTCTTCCACTGTTTGCGGATCGATGGCGACCGTGACCACATGGCCCGAAGGCGGAGTCGGGCGTTTGCTCTGCATGCGCAGGTCGTAGGTCCACGACTCCAAATAGTCCAAATTAAACTGGGACAACAGCACGGCAATGCCGAGAGCAAGGGCGATCCGCAGGAGGCGAATCAGCCATTCTTTTTGTTGTGGTCCCAGTTTAATTAACTTCAAGCCTTTACCTCTAGTTCTCAAGTTCCCAACGGAATGCAGCTTGGATTAGGAACAGTTTTAATGGCCCCCGACTTATTGCTGCTGTCGGTGTTTGCCGGTTTTTCTTTGGCGACGTCACCAGCCTTTACGTTTAATTTCTTGATGTGCTTCATTTGACCCCCTCGGTTGCCGAGATTTGGTTAACTCCATTGCTAGATACTGAATACTCAAAGCGGCTAAGCCGCGCATTCGCTCACAAAAATATTCGTCCCGCACGTGGGACTGGCCCGTTTTAGTGCGGAACACGGAGGCGCAACCGCCTCCGCAGAGATTTCGCGCCCAACAATTCTGACAGTCATGGCGAACCGTCAGCGGCTGCGCCCACTGTTGGCGGCGGGTCTCATCAAGTTGATCAACTTCGCCTAATTTCTCTTTTGAGTCACCTGAAAACCAGTTGCAGGCATAGAGTCCGCCATTGGTGTCGGAATGAATAAAACTCTTTCCAGCGCCGCAAAAATTTTCCACCGGAACACCACTGTCGAGTGCGGTGATGAGGCGCCCAAAGGGCTGAATTCGGCTCAAAGCAGTGAAACCCTCTTGGCGATAAACCTGGTCCGCCAGCCGCGCCATTTCACGTAAGTAGAGCGGCGAGGTTTGGGCGTCGTCGGCGCCGGCGGCAAAGCCGAAGTTATAGAGATCAAAATCAAAGGTGCGCAAAAAAACATAAGTCCCAATCACATCCAGGTGGTGAGCGCCCATCACGGCATTGGCGTGGAGAGACTGAAGTCCCTCGCGCACGCGGAGCAGCTCCTTAAGCCCGCGCAATACTTCAGGGGCCGAGGCGCCTCCTCCGCGCGTTGGGCGATTTTGATTTTGCACTTCCGGCGGTCCATCCAGACTCAAGGTAACTTGAAAGCCAAAGTCCGCTAGATAATCGGCGAGGGGCGCATTCAGCCGAGTGCCATTGGTAATCAAGGAGAACTGTATGGTCACACCCTGTTGGCCGGCAAGCTCACGGGCAAATTGTGAGAGATGTTGTAATTCGGCGGGAAAGAGCAGCGGTTCGCCGCCGACAAACTGAAGGCGAAAAACTTCGCCCTTGGTCAGGCGTCCAAGAAAAAAGCGCAATTGCTTTTCGACCGTGGCGAGATCAGCGCGGGGACGGGTGGAGCCGTAGCTGCCATCGCCACCGGCGCCACAGTAAGAGCAGCGCAAATCACACACTTGCGACAGGTTGAGAGAAAACTCTCGGACGGTGTGGGGTTGAGGGCGAGCACTGCCGGCCGTTTGCGGAAGTTCCTCGTTCCACTTGCGCAACTCCAAATGGGCCGTTGAATCCCACCCTGAGGTCGAATTCATTGCCTCCCAAGCTTCGCTATCGAGCTCGGCGAGTTCCAGGTTGTTAGCATTAAAGCCCGTCACCTGACCGGTGGGTCCACGAAAGGCAACGATCTCTTGATAACGACGTAAGTCCACAAGTTTCCCCTAGTTCCGAGGGATCATGAGCAATAACTTTGCCAGGGTTTGGAGAGCGGTCTCAGACGGTCAAATCGAATTGGCGGGTGCTTGGTCGCAAAACCGGCGCTGGTGAAGGGTTTCACCGGCGCCATTTTTTCCAATCGGAGGGACAAAAAGTGTCAAAATGACACCATCTTAAGTGGGCGGAACGGGTGCAGTTTCGGCTTTATTGAAGATCAAAATAAAGCTGCGAAACACGCCGCCTTGGGTGGGGCGCTCAATCAGCATGCGAATCTCATTGGCGTTGCTGGCGCGCAGATGAAGTTTAGTGCCCTTGGTTGCACCATCGCGAGTGGTGGTAAAGAACTCGCCCGAGACGTCAAGCAAGGTACTGTCGAGAAGGCTCAAAGGTTGAACGGCAGTTGAGGGCGGAGTGTCGTGACTGAGGACTTCGCCCACGTCACCACTCGGGATGTTCATTTCAAAAAAGATCGGCTGATTAACCTTAATGCCGGTTTCACCTTCTTTGACAATCTCCAGTGCGAGGGTAGCGGCGTTGGTCAGGGGACTTGAGCCGCCATGGCTGCGGTTGTTGGAAAGAAAGCTTTCCTTTTCAATTCCAATTTGATTGCCCGTGGTTTTAACTTTTGCCGCCAATATAGCGCGGTAGCTGTTGTTGGACTGCACAACCGTCGCAATCACTTGGCTCAAGCGATAGGTACCTTCCGGAATGTCCTTCAAGGTCTTTTTTGGAATGTTGGGACCAAAGGCACTGGCAATGACTTCATCGATTTGCTTGTTGGCAGCCTCATTAGCGCCCGCCAAGTTGGTGAGCGGACTCGGAGCCCCCGCGCCTGGTGCGGCGGCAGGACCTGCGGCCGGAGCGCTAGGTGCGCCGGGTTTGGCTGGAGTTGCGCCCGGGGCGGGTTTGGCGCCAGCAGTACCGGGTTTCTGATTAAGGCCGCGCCCTTTGCGAACGCGCTCTTTCTTATCATTAGATGATGGGGCACAACCAACGAGAGCCGTGGTCGCCACAAAGGAAACGAGAATAATGGCGATCGCCAAAAGGTTTTTCATTTAATACCTCCGCTTCTGGTTGGTCTTACAAAGGCAGTGCCGCTCGGGACTCCAGTTGGTTGAACGTGGGACCCCGTTTATTTCGATTTGAGGAAACCCAAATCGAATAGGCCTCAGACAGTGGTCCGCAAATTGGCAACAAGCCTTTGGTTGGACCGGAATTAAGTGGGCACATTGTCTGGCTTTGCCGAGGGAGGGCAGCAGTGGTAAATTGTGATTCTGCCCTCAAGTGAATGATCGAAGTGGGGTTTGTTTTGTCCCTCAGCCATCCGTCCTATCGCGCGGACATTGATGGATTGCGAGCGATTGCCGTCTTGGCGGTGGTGGTGTTTCATACCTTTCCGGCCTGGTTACCCGGTGGGTTTGTCGGAGTGGATGTATTCTTTGTTATCTCCGGCTTTCTGATCTCGACAATCTTGTTCTCGAGTTTAGAGAATAACAGTTTTAGTTTTTTCGAATTCTATTCCCGGCGAATAAGACGCATTTTTCCGGCGCTCGCAATAGTTTTAATTTTTTGTCTATTGGCTGGGTGGTGGGTGGCCTTGCCCGGTGAATACCAACAATTGGCCAAGCACACGATCGCGGGTACGGCATTTGTCGCCAATTTTGTCTTTTGGCAGGAGACCGGATATTTTGATAATTCAGGCGACACAAAACCTCTCCTGCACCTGTGGAGTCTCGGAATCGAGGAGCAATTTTATATTGTCTGGCCACTCCTTCTCTGGGTGGGGTGGCGATTCAAGGTGAGGCCTGTCTTTGTCACTGTCGGTCTGGGCGTAACCTCTTTCTTATTCAACTTGCATGGTATCAAGACTGATGTTGGAGCGACTTTCTACTCTCCTCATACTCGAATTTGGGAATTGCTAATGGGTGGGTTCGTGGCTTGGCTGGGACTCGATCCTCGCTGGTCGGCGATGCCTGAGCGACTGACGCCGAAAGTTCGTCAACTTTGGCAAAACAGCTCATCAGTTATCGGAATGAGTTTAATTTTATACTCCACCCTCCAGTATTCCCGATTTTCGAAATATCCTGGCACTTTGGCACTCCTTCCAACTTTTGGGACGGCCTTGATTATCGCTGGAGGCGGACCGAGTTGGCTCGGCCGCTACCTTCTCTCGAATCGCGTTTTGGTGTGGTTTGGGCTGATCAGTTACCCCCTTTACTTGTGGCACTGGCCATTGATTTCGTTTACTCGCTTCTTTGGGACCGAAGCCCCTGGCCCGTTCGTCAAGGCCGGCCTCGTGCTGCTGGCAACGCTCTTAGCCTGGATCACGTACAGGTTCATCGAGAGGCCTCTCCGCAAGGGAGTGGTGACCAGCAAGGTAACGGGCTTGCTGATTCTCACCCTAGTCAGTGTCGCCTTGATTGGTGTGATTATCTTTCGGGCAGGAGGTTTCGTTAATCGCTTTGCCTTCAATGTCTCGTTAGATGAGCAGGCAATTGAACGGGAGCGAACCCGATACTTAACAAGCCGTCCTACGCGCGGCTTTGAAGGCAAACGAGTGAAGGTCCTGTTTTACGGAGACAGTCACGCCGCCGATTTGTACAAATCATTCTCGAATGATCCCGAAATTGGTTTGAATGTTTTAGGCATGGGACATCATTGCGTCGCTTTAGGTGCGGGAGCAGAACTTGGTTTCGAATCATTTGCGCCTCAATGCGCAGACAGTCTCAAATATTTGCTCAGCTCCAGAGAGTTGTCAGAAGCTAACGTGTTTGTTTACGGGTCGTTCTGGCGGAGAGATCTGGAATCGAGTGCCGCCGAAGCCGCCTATGAGCGAACGTGGGCTGAAATTCGCCGTGTTAACCCGACGATCAAGATTGTTGTCTTTGGGCCCAAGCCGGTTTTAGGGATCGAGTGGCGGACAATCAATTCCATCGTACGCGGCCAAACCTCCAAAGCCCGACTCAATAGCTATCTCAATGAGGTGAAGGCGTTTCGCGAGCACGATAATCAGTATGCTAAGGCAATAGCCTCCAAGTTTGGGCTGGCTTACGTCGATGTGAGTGAGATCTATTGCCGTGGTGGTTGTGTCTTTTATTCGGATAACAAGTTTGCCTACTTCGACAACAACCATTGGACCGAGTTCGGGGCGAAGGTGTTTTTCGACAAGTTTCGTCAGACAGAGGAATACCAAAATCTATTTCAATAGGTGTTTCTGCCTTCCACCCCAAGCTAGTTACTCGTTGATACTGCGAAGACCACCAAAGACTTCGGACTTACCTCTTACGGGCACTTGGAGCCGTTGGCTTTATAGAGCCACAATCCCGAACCATAGACGTAGTAGGCGATAACACCATATTCGGGGATCGAAGTGGTGATACCAGCCCCGCCGGCATTCAGCGGAGAAGTGATTTAGGGTTCGATCCTTATGCGGATGGTATGATAGTTTGGCGTTACCGCCTCAATGACTCGCTCGGCACTTGCGGGATCAGAGATGAGTTTGGAATTTCGCAAACCGGTCATGTCCTCAATGGTCCGCAGAATAAAATTTGTCGCCTCTCTTGGCGAAGCGCTGGCCTTTAAGCCCTCATCAAGTACTTGCCCTAGAGACCTTTGCTTGTCCCAGTACATTTGGTGACTGTGAAACACAAAGTTTCCTTGTCTTCCAGAGGCAAGGCTTTCGGTTATTTGGGAGATGGTCCGTCTCAAGCACCACTGACAGTATCCCCCAGCAAAGTGAAACTCCTTGGAGTTAAGCACCAGCCCGTCGGGTAGCTCTCCCCGTGATGAAAACTTCACGACGGTGGCTTGCTCATAGAGATCGCGAGAATTTACTTTAAAGTCGTCTCCCCCTAGTATCACGCGAGGAACTTTTTTGAATCGGGGATCAGTCTTGAGCATTTTGAGCGTGGCATCGGTGGTAAAATCAAACACCTGATGGGTGATTACAAACATCGAATCCATTTCTTGGCCTGCTTCGAGGGAATCAACAATGGCTTGGGTGCGAAAGGGAATTTGGGGGTTTGGAGAAAGGTCGATACTGCCTGTACGAATCAGAGCGGTCCGGGTTTCAGGCGTTACACAGCGCCCGGAAGGACAAGCCGCCATCAACTCCTCCCATTTTTTGCGTAAGGGCTCTTCGAGTGTTTTGAGCTGACTGTCAATTTTCCAAAAGTCATTTTTTAATGTTTCCACTTGGGCGGTCAGCTCAGCTATCTCCTTGGCTTCTTTAGGTTCGTTTGCTTGAATCAAAGTTTTCAATTTGCGCTCGGCGGAGTGGTACCGAGTGCTGGCGGCCTTCCACTCCTCCCGAAGTGGACTCAGGGCAGAATGCTGAGCTCTAATCGCCTCCAGGTTTCTCTCAAGGGAGGCTTCTCTGAGTAGTTGGCGAAGCTGTTCTTCCGAGGCCACCTTTTGCGGGGTGATAGCTTTGACCGCCTCAATTCGTCCGCTGGTGATTTGGCCAAGGGCTTCTTTGGCCACTTTGGTTGTGGCGTAAATGCCCAGGGTGTTCAAAACACTGACAAGCAAACAATTTTCTGCGGTTTGAGACGCGAGAACGTGTTCTTCACATGACGAGGCCCTTCGATTTCTGGTGGTCTTGCCGCTGAGGCTAACCTCCTGGCCGAAGCAAGCGCTTTGTGCCTGGCTGAGACTCGCTGCCGTGCCCCCGGCCGCCGCTAAAACCCTCAGTATCCCTGCGGTTCGAATGGATATCGACCCGGCCGCGACGGCTCCGGTCAATGATGAGGCCAATCCGGCCACACCAATTTTGGCAAGCCCTAAGGCAGCGCCGGGGCCTACGATGGATAAACCAATGAGGGTTCGATCACGATACTGAGCTCCGCTGCCGTACTTGGCGTCCACTCGACAGGCCAGGGGTTTGAGAAGGTTTTGAATTTCGGAGTTTTCGTTTCTAAAAGTTTCGACCAAGTCAGTATCTTGAGCCAAGGACTCTCGGGTGTTGGTATCGAGCGAGGCACCCCCAGTTTGAATTCCGGTCCTGAGGTTAGTCCTATTTTCCTTGATGAGGTCGAAGGAAGCTTTTGTGGCCTTTTTAATCAGATCGGCAGTTTGCTTTTCAAGCCAGCCATCGAGTCGATCGGGCGCGTAAGTTTCATATTGTGAAATGACGTAGGTGATGACCTTCCTAAAGGGAGCGATATCGGCGAAGGGAAGAGACTCAATGAGGGCAAGAGCCCTCATTCGGGAGTTTTCGTAAGCGCGGAGAGAGGCTGGATTCATCGGAGTTGTCTTCAATTCCTTCATCCGCCGCTTTTCGATTCCGAGTAAAGTGACTTTGGCTTGATAGTCTCTCACAAAGGCCGTGAGATCGCCCGGCGACGTAATTAACCGTGAAATCTGCTTTTCGGTGCAGGCAAGTTGTTGATCTCGAATTTCCGCTAAGCCAACTAAATAGGTGGCTTCGGCAGTCTCACTTGATTCTTCGCTCAAAAGGTTGATTCGGCTCAGGGTGCCTGATTTGTGGCTACAGGACCAACAGGTATCAGCCTCTAATGTGGAATTGTTCGTTTCTCTGACGTTCTTGATTAATGGAGGGCAGTCACCAGTCCAGAGTTTGTACGACAATTCAGCAAAAAACTGAGCCTGGGCGGTCCAACTGCCAACCGCCAAAAAGAGATAGACCAAAGAAGGGAAAATCGCTTTATCTATATTCATGAAACTCCGGAAGCATAGTTAAAATTCGGCCCTTTTTGAGCCCGACTTTACGACGCTCGGCAGGGCTTTGCGCAAAATTTGACTGTCAGAGCAGTTGCTCGAGGTGTCTGATCAGGTCCAGGTGGTTTGGTGGAACGTCCGCTTAGGTTCGGTCCTAAGGGCACTTGGAGCCGTTGGCTTTATAGAGCCACAATCCCGAACCATAGACGTAGTAGGCGATAACACCATATTCGGGGATCGAAGTGGTGATACCAGCCCCGCCGGCATTCAGCGGAGAAGTGCCATGGGCCGCCCAAGCATTGGTGGTGGGATCGTATTGGTAAATGGCTCCGGTCTTGTCGAGAAAAATAAAATTTCCGCCGCTCGGGTCTTCAGTAAACCAACCGCTGCCGGTGTTGATCGAGAAGGCAACTGGGGGAGTGGGAATCGAGCTCACTTTACGATCGGCTGTTAACTTATAGAGCGACGAACCAGCGGTGGAGCCAAAGATCATGACGTTGGATGCGGGATTGTAGCGAGCCGTGGCATATCCGGAAGCAAAGTTCGCAAGATTCGAAGCCAAAGTCGTCCAGGTTTTAGTTTGATCATTATAAAGCGCGACCGTGGCGTCGTCGGTGGTGGCTTCAACCAAACCCATTCCCTTGAAATAGCCGATCGCTCGCGTGCCCCAGTATTGACTGGCGTTGCGGCTGGAACCGGGATCCAAAGTCCACACCCCACTGCGGGTGTCATAGGCATAGAGCGATCCAAACCGAATCAAATAGTGAATTCCCTTGTCGGTATCCATGGCATTGGTGCTGTAGGCGTGCATCGCCCAGGTCCAGACATTGGAGTCGGTGTAGTTAATCGCCGTTGGGCGAACTTCGTAGGTCCACTTCATGGTGTTTTCACACAAACGGATAAACGCCGGTTGCACGAGGTGGCCCGCGCCATAAAAATAAAAGCAGCGGGTGTAGGGATCCCAACCCGCACTATTTGCCCAATCGAGATGTTGGGTGGATTGAGACGCTCACTCCAGGCATTTGGCCGGCACAAAAATGGAGTGGTTTTTGTAAACGCCACGGGTCCACTCAAGGTCAACGCCTTCGAGCCAAATCTTAGTTCCCTTGTCGAGATTGCCGGCCCGTGAACTCATGGGGTTTGGGACTTTAAAGAAGGCGCAACTCACTTTAGTGACGCGGTAACCGGCGGAAAACGTGGCCGGACCTCGTTTGACGGGAAGCTTTTTCGGCGGGCCCGAGGCCAAGAGCTCCTCGGGAATTTCTTTGGCCGTGAGCACCAAGCCCCGCAACTGGGGTTGCCCATCGCCTTGAGCTTCAGCCAAGTTCCCGGCGCTCAGTGACCCGAGTAAAATCGCCGTGAAGAGTTGGAATTTGAAAATACCCATCAACAGGCGTATCGGATTGAAATCGAATCAGCTTGACCAAACTGGCCTTACATCGAGGGGGTCCAAGGTCCGTAAGTATTCCGACTCAAAAACCCGGCTGTTCGCCTTCGCGAAAGACGAGTTCAAATTCGGTGATGGGGAGCTCTTCGGGTTTGCTGAGTTTGCGATTGTACTCGTCGACTGAATAGGGAAAGGTCACCGTGCCCTCGGGCCAAGTGAAGTCACGGCGAGGCCAACGTGGGGCGATTTGTTTCATGTATTCAGACCAAATGGGCAAAGCTCCCGAAGCCCCGGTCAGTCCATGAGGAGTGTTGTCGTCATATCCCACCCACACCACCGTGAGCAAATCGGGAGTAAAGCCGGCAAACCACGCGTCCTTGGAGTCACTGGTGGTGCCGGTTTTTCCGGCTGCGGGGAAGGTAAACCCTCGGGGAGCGAGGGAACGGGCGGTGCCAGCCAGCACCGTTTGCTTCATCATTCCGATGAGCACTGCGACGTTTTCGCGAGCAAACGACTGCTCTGGCTCAGTGGTGACTTCAAACAACTTGTTTCCGCTCAAGGTTTCAATTCGTCGAATCATCGACAAATTCACCTTCGAGCCCATGCGCGCCAGTGTCGTGTAGCTAGAAGCCACCTCGAGGGGAAAGAGTTCAAACGAGCCCAAGGTCATAGAAGGGAGTGGTTGGATGGGCGAGGTGATTCCAGCTCGACGAGCGACATCGACAATGGCGTCAAGCCCCACATCAATCCCCAGGCGGGCCGTGGCGGCGTTAAGGGAATTCTTTAGGCCCGTCATGAGGGGAATTGTTCCCCAGAATTCTTTGTCGTAATTCACCGGCGACCAGGATTGGCCCTCGTACTTGTGAGTAAAGCTCGCATCTTCAATCAGCGTCAGGGGAGTGTACGGGTCGCCTTCTTTCGTGCGCGACTCGAGGGCGGTCAAATAGACAAAGGGCTTCATGATGGAGCCCACCTGGCGATGACCGTCAATGGCGCGGTTGTATTGAGTGCGTTTGAAGCTGCGCCCCCCGACCAGAGCCATGATCTCTCCGGTCGCGACCTCCACCGAAATCAGCGAGGCTTGCAGTTCTTTTCCTTGGGCTTTGCGATCCGCCAGCGACTTAAACCCTTGCTCCAGTTGATTGAGTTGCTGACTCACTGAGACTTGGGCGGCCTCTTGAGCGGCGATGTCGAGAGTGGTGAATATCCGCAAGCCTTGGTTGGGGTCGATGCCCTTTTTTTCGAGCTCGCGCTCCACGGCTTGCACGAAGTAAGGCGCGGGTTCGGTCAACAAGCGCGGGGGTCGGCTCGGGAGCGGCGACTTGAGAGCGGCTTCAGCTTTGTCGGGCGTGATCATTTCGAGCTCTTGCATCCGTTGGATCACTCGTTCGCGACGTTGGCGCGCGTTCTCGGCGTTTTGAAAAGGATTAAAGCGTCCGGGACTATTCACCATCGCCGCCAACAGCGCGCACTGGGGAAGATCAAGTTCTTCAAGGGGGCGGCGAAAGTAGTGTTCCGAGGCTGCCCCAAAACCGACCACTTGAAAGGGTCCATTCTGTCCCATGTAAATCGCATTCAAATAATTCTGCAGGATCTTGTCCTTCTCGACGCGGGTTTCGAGAAGCACCGCCATCAGGAGCTCAGTCAATTTGCGTTTGAGAGTTTTCTTACTGGTTAAGAAGTAAACCTTGACGAGCTGTTGGGTAATCGTCGACCCGCCCTGGGCATAGCGACCATGGGCAAGATTTTTCAAAAAAGCGCGAAACAGCCCGGTCGGCGACACTCCGTGATGATGCAAAAAATCACTGTCTTCGATCGCCGTGACGGCTTGCAAACAGTCCAGGGGAATCTCATTGATCTGCAACACCCGCCGGAGAATCGGTTGGCCGCCGTAAAACTGCGCAAACAATGTCGACTGCAGTTCCAAAGCTTTACGCGGCGCCAGGGGTTGCCCGGAGTAGAGTGCGAGCACCTGACCTTCGGTGTTAAAGCCCACCAGATAGAGATCTGCCGCAACTCCGTGGCCTTCACCCAGACGGAACGTGACACAGTTGATCACATCAGCCTCGAGTTCTTCCGACAAATGAGACTGGCACTGCTCGCGATCGAAATCGGCAAAGTCATTCTCGAGGACCATTTGATGCGATTCGCGGGCCCGGAGTCCCATTTGTTCGAGTTGGGTTTTGAATTGCGCCGAACTCAGTGTTTGCCCAAGTTGGAGGCGAGCGGGGGCTGAATAAATTTCCACTGGCGGAACAAACCAGTCACCGGCGATTCGTTCTTTGATTTCACTGTCGAGGCGCCAGGCCCAAATCAACACCAATGCAGCTACCAGCGTCAGCCCGATCAGGGTGAGACGCACCAGCTTCAAAAGTGCGGGAGGTAGTTTCATGCGGTTGGTTCCTAAGTAACTTCTCATTGACAATAGGGCGCGCTGTCCGTTTAGTCAAAGGCATGAAGATTACCGAAAAACAAATCAGTCGTTTGGCCAAAGTCATTCTCACAAAACTCGAAGAACAAAACCAAATCGTCTATAAAGTACCGAACGAGAAGGTTCTCACGCGAGCGATGGAACTCCTGCGAGCGGACTTTCAGCGGGAACGGGACTTGGATGAGGAAGTCAACCGCATGATGGATGATTTGGAACGTCAAAACCCCGGGTCTTTTCAGCGCTTCAAAATGTTTCCGTTGTTGAAAAAGAAACTGGCGAAAGAGAAAGGAATTGTCCTGTGATTTTGTCAGAAGAGCGTCAGTCGCACTTGGCCCATGTCGTTGTCGATGGTTTGTGGGACGACGATTTGGTCGATTACACCGATGACGAAGTGGCTATGCGGATTGCTAAAAAGGCAGTTGTGGCCTTTGTGGCAGAATGCCAAACCATCGATAAATTTGCGCGCGAGCGCGTCGCCAGCCTTAAACGTGGAGTTACGGAGGGGAGTCCTGAGTGGGATATCCTCTATGGCAAATACTTTGAAGAGGAGATGATCAGACGTGGCAACAAGTAAGAAGAAAAAGCCTGCTACCAAGTCCAAGGCAAAAAAGGTGGCGGTGACGAAGACCAAAACCGTGAAACCCAAAAAGGCGGTTAAGTCTGCCAAGTCCACAAAGAGTGGTGGTAAAGGTAAAATGAAAGCGGCGGCGCCCAAGGTTGGGGCCAAATCCAAGTCGGTCAGCAAGCCGAAGTCGGTCAGCAAGCCGATGGCGGGCGGGACCAAGCAGAACTGGAAGAACTTCTTTTCCCCTTTAGATGATCGCATTCTTGTAGAAGTCGATTTGTTCACCAACCGCACTCCGGGCGGGCTTTACATCCCTGATACGGTCGAAGATAAACCACAGGGTGGCGTGGTGGTCGCAGTAGGACGGGGACATCGGGACAACAAAGGTCGCGTGCGTCCCTTGGATGTTAAAATCGGCGACAAAGTTTTATTTCCCAAATTTTCCGGAACCACACTCGAATTCGGCGGAATGAGTGTGCTGGTTCTTCGCGAAGGTGATTTGCTGGGAGTAACCAACTCCTGACCGACGAAAGTCGAGCTTGGTTGCGAGCGTGATTTGCTTAAAAAATAATCACGCTCTTCGCCAAGACATATGGCAACGTATTGTATGGCAAGGTGCCCTTTTGTTTGACTGAAGTCACTAGAGTGTTAGTCTGGTGGCGATTGTGCGAGAGGTTAAAATGAATCGCAAAGCTCTTATTGCGTCTGCGCTGGCGACAGTTTTGTCGACTGGCTTTATTCAACGCGCGGATGCCGCCGATCTTGATTGGACCGGGA
The DNA here is from genome assembly GCA_020850475.1 of Bdellovibrionales bacterium. Lineage (GTDB taxonomy): Bacteria > Bdellovibrionota > Bdellovibrionia > Bdellovibrionales > UBA1609 > JADZEO01. The sequence continues at coordinate 100,879 of JADZEO010000010.1, forward strand.
TCTATCGCATCGAAGGTTATCACATCGTAAATTCAGAACTTTCTGATGACGACCGAGAAAAAAGTTACGGTCTTCATCATCTGGCACTTCAGCCCAAAATTGTGGCGGGTGATGGACTCACGATTTACGCCCGACTGGACCTGTTTAACTCCTCAAATGTTGCCTTGGCCAACTCGCAAATGGGTCAGGTCTTTGGTAGTGGGCTCGGAGCGGCGGGCACGAACGCCAACGACTCCGATGCCTTGGCTCAGCGGCAGAAGTCCGAGTCGGTGGACGTCACGCAACTTTATTTAACTTATGTCCAAGAGCACGGTGCTTTCATCGCGGGTCGGGCGCCACTGCATTTCGGCTTGGGCATGACTCACAATGCGGGCAACGGTTTGTTTGATCATTGGTTCGATAATCGGGATCTCGTTGGTTACAAGATGATGTTTGGTAACCTCTATTTACTCCCGATGTTAGCTAAGATCGATGAGGATGATCTCAACCGCGCCGACGACGTGACTGAATATCTAATTCAATTTCAGTATGAAAATCCCGAGACCGATCTTGAAATGGGGATTTTCCACCAAATTCGCAAAGCCAATGATTCAGGCAACGATGCTCCCCGAGGGACAGCACCGGGTGAGCCTTTTGGCGGTGCCGCGGGCGTTCGACGAAAACTCGATCTTCAGTCCACGAGCCTTTATGCAGTTCGTGATCGTCAGAGCATGCGCCTCGGAGTTGAGGCGACAATTCAAGGCGGTAAGACGGGAGTCGAAACTGCCACTGGTGCGAACACTTCGATCTCTGGTTTTGGGGTTGCGCTCGAGTTTGAATACCGTCCCAGCGCCGGCAAATCGCGCTATGGCTTCAAAACGGGCATTGCCAGTGGTGACGATCCTGATACCGATGATCGCTATGAAGGATTTATTTTCGACAAGAACTATGACGTTGCCTTCCTGATGTTTAACCATCCTCTCGGTCAAGCGGACCTGCTGCGGACCGAACTCGAAGGCAGTAGTGCCGGGACGGTGCCGATTTCGGGCGCGGATACTGAGGCCATCAGTAACGTGGCCTATTTTGCACCTTATTGGGACTTCAATTGGAAAGAGAATGGGCAGGTCAATACCACCATCATCGCCGGGTTTCTCAACCGCGATCCTCTTCTGGGGGTCGATGTCGAAAAAGATCTGGGTTACGAGTTGGATGTGGAGTTGAGCTACTCTCCCAAAAAGGGAGTGGTATGGGCCACGGAAATGGGTCTGCTCTTCCCCGGTAAGGGATTTGAGGGGGGCGGAGCCTTTGATGCAAATTTTGGATAGGGGTTATCGACGACAGCCGCCATCAGCTTCTAGTATTCATCAGAGATAGCATCTTGGTAGGGCAGCTTAGGGACGCAACGTGAAAACATCTTCTAGACCGGGTGGTAGCAGGGCCCAGGGGGAAACCCCTGGGTTTTTTTATTTCGCTGGCCGGGTCTTCTTGGCGGCGGGCTCCAGCAATGCCGTCAGGATGTGATCGGCTATCGCTTGGGCGACAATCTGATTGCCGAACGAATTGATGTGACAGCAAGTATCCGTATAGACCGTCTCGGTGGTTTTGCTAAACACCTGAGTGAGATCGTAGATAGGAAGTCCCTCTTGTTTGAGGGCCTGGGCGCGTTCGCGAAGAGCGGCCAATCGATCTCCCCGATTCAATTTACTCGGAGAGATGGCGTGAGCTAACTCCCATTCGGAGAAGGGCTTGCTGTCTTCATTGTATTGGTTGGGTTGCACAAAAATAAACAGAGGTGCATGGCGCGTATTTGCTACTTGCCATTGGGTACGGAGCGCTCGTTCCCAAATCGCGATCTGAGTTTCAATGACTTCAGGATTGCCAGGGAGTGGTTGTTCCGGAAACTTGGCGAGATATTTTTTTTGAAATTGATCCTGCAAGAGGTTGTGAAGCGGCGGACCCCCCTTAACGAGAGTCAACATCGCCAAGGTGGTGAGTGGACTGAGGTGCAGCAGGCTGCTTTTTCGGAAGCGAGGGTAACCATGATACAGTAAACCCATTAGAAGCGAAGACAGCTTGAGGTAGACCTGTCCTAA